>CACPDC010000013.1 GCA_902632595.1 uncultured SAR116 cluster alpha proteobacterium | reverse complement strand
CTAACATTGAATTTACGACCCTTAAGGAAACTTATTTATGATTAATATTATTCGAACCGGGTTAGATGCTTCTAACAAAGAAATTTCAGCAATTTCTCATAACCTAGCTAATGGTTCCACAATTGGCTTCAAAAGAAGCTCAGCTGGGTTTACAGACATTTACTCAGAGCAAGTTGAATTGAGAAACAATCTGGATATAGGGCTAGGGACAAGATATGTAAATGCGCAGCGCAATCACCAACAAGGTAGTTTCATCCAGACTAACGGCGCACTAGACCTAGCAATAAACGGGTCTGGATATTTTCTAGCTCAGGGTAAAGATGGAACTATTTCATATACAAGAGACGGGTCTTTATCAATAGACAGTTCGGGCAACATTATTTCTAGTGATGGACAATTTATTTTGTCAAATGCAAGCTCGCCCCTTAAAATTCCATTTCAAGTGAAAAATGAGAATGGTCAAATTGAATCATTAGCAGAGGTGAGAATTGATGAAAATGGAGATGTTAATTCGATCTATAGCAATGGGTCAAGCGCTATCGTAGGTGTTGTGGGTATGGCAATCTTTGCAAATGAGACCGCCCTGAAAGAAATTGGAATGAATCAGTACATTCCAACGCCAACATCTGGCGCTCCAAAGATAGGTAGAGCTGGAGAAGCTAACTTTGGTCGCATTCAATCAGGTGCTTTGGAAGCCTCTAACACAGATGCCACCGCCGAGATGGCAAAAATGATCAAAGCGCAGCAGGCGTTTTCAGGTTCCTCTAGAATGCTTCAGGCTGAGGCAGATATTACGAAAAGACTTATGGGATAAATCACCTCAACGGAAATACAAAATCGATGTGATTTAGCATAATTTCGCGAGTATCCTCAATAAAAAGGTCACCGTTCAAACTAACGCTAAGCTTTTCGTTAAGAAAAACGGTCAGCAAGATAGGTCTGCTGACTGACTGTGCTGACAAAAACTTTTCGTATAAAGTCCTAAAGGCTTCAGGCAGCAAAAACCCCTCGCACTGCATCACGGGTCTATCTCTTGGGATGATAATATTACCTGAAAATTTGTTCTTCTGTATTTCCTTAATTTGTTCCTCACCTTTTGCCTTTTTTTGGCTAATTTCAACATTACATTTACCACGAGCTATAGTAAGAAGCGTGCAAGATAGACTTATTTGTTCGCTCTGTGTATTGTTTAAAACAAATAAATCCGCTGTTTGGACAGCCATTTGAATCGAATTAGTTTGGCTCCATTCTAGTTTATCAGGCGACATCTTGCTGGTTTGCTTTTTGCATAAATTCTCGTAATTTTCGAACTGCTGACTTCTTTATTTGTGAAACTCTTCCAGTCGTAACCTCTAACACCTCGGCAATTTCATATACATTTAATTCTTCAACATAATAAAGTTGAATCACAAGAGTCTCTTTTTCGGGCAGTGTTCTGAGGGCATCTTTGAGAAGTTCTTTCATCTCAACTTCGTTAAGTTGTTCCTCAGGGTTATTTTCATCGGATACAAACCAAATAGAAAATTCATCATAAACACCATTTAAAGATTGATGCACATTTGCTTGAAATGCCTGTTCCCAATCCATCATCTCTTGGTCTGTGATTCCTAAATTTTCAGCTAACTCTTCACTATTAGGATCTCTTCCAAGAGTTTGGCGCAAATTTTCTTCAGCAATCTTTGTTTTTTGTTGCATCTGAATTGTAGTTCTACATAGATTAGATGATTTTCGAAGATGATCGATAATTGCTCCACGCACTCTGATACTAGCATAACTAGCAAAGCTTGCGCCCTCCTGAACTGTATAATTCTGTGCAGCCACTACAAGCCCATAATAACCTGTCTGAATTAAATCCTCTATCTCTACAGATGCATGAACACGCCCATAAATATGCCATGCTATTTTTTTAACCATTTCAAGATGTCCTGAAACAAGATCCTCAATATTTGGTTTTTGTTCAGGATAACTTGGGCGCATTAGCCAACTCTCTTACTTTGAACAATTTGTTGGTCAAAAAAACGTATTCCGCCAGTCTCATTTTTAGGAGAGTTCAATATATTTTTTGCTATTCTTTGAAAACAAGCATTTTCCCTACTATCTTTTGCTTCTATACTGATAGGCTTTCTTGCCACAATCGATTGCCGAAGACGAGTAGATAAAGGTAAGTGCCCCACATAATCCAAATTAACATCTAAAAACTTTTGAACAATTGAATTAAATTTTTCAAAATGTGCTTTTGCTTGTGGCTCACTTTGAGTCATATTAACCACAATTGAGAAATTTGATAGGCCAGCTTCCAAATGTGCTACTTTAATTAGCGAATAAGCATCAAGGAAGCTAGTGGGTTCTCCAACCAAAACAATCAGCACTTTATCTGCTGCAGAAACAAATGCGAGTGAACTATCTGAAGCACCTGCGGGTACATCAGCGACGAGAATATCAGTATCATCAGCAATCTCGTCAAATAATCTTATTGTTTGGTACCTTGTTTTTTTATCTAGATTGAGCATATCAATCAATCCACTACCTCCAGATGCAAAACTAAGTCCAATTGGTCCCGAACATAATGTCTGTGAAATAGATACGCTCCCTTTTAAGGCATCGCTTATATAATAATCTGGCTTTACACCCAAAAGAATATGTGCGTTGGCCATGCCAAAATCAGCATCCAATAAGGTTGTTCTCTTATCCATTTGCGCAAATGTAAGGCTCAGATTAACTGACATGCTGGTTTTACCAACTCCACCTTTTCCACTCGCGATTGCTATCGATGTTGCCATAATTTAAATCTTTCTACTAATAGCTTAAAAGTTCAACAATTTTCTTTCAAATATTGTGATAAAATAGCCTCACTTGCTATGGCTATTGCGCCAACAATTGACCTGGTTCCTGTCAATAATGCTATTTGCGTTCCCGCTGAAACAAGGGCGGATAACTCAATGGGCGATAATTCACATTCATCTAACTTTGTAAGAGCAACAAGAGGTTCTACCTGGTCATACATTGAAGTTTGATGCGTTATCATTTGCTTGTTAAAGTTACCTGGTATTGTTTGAATAATCTTAAATTCGGGGGGTGAAAAGAGTTCACTTAACTTGCGGAGAAACTCCAAATTTTTTGTTGCCTCCGATGAAATATCTAGAATGAATTGCTTATCCTCCTGCTTCAAAAGAGATGGTATAGCCTCCATTCCTACCTGCTTTACAGGCATATTTAACAACCTCCCAAATGCTTTAAGATCATCAGTCGACTTATTAGTATTATCAGTCACTGATACTAATACCGGTTTTTGAAACCTTTTTGCTTCGGCACAGCAAGTGGCTATTTTTGCTGACAGTGTTGTTTTCCCAGAACCACTGCCTCCAACTAATGCTATTATGCGGGTATCATAAATGTTTTCGGCAAAAGGGGCGACTAACTTTCGAGATAAAGAACGCAAAAATGCAAAACGACTTTTTTCTTCATCCAATTCATTAAAGTGGCTAGAAAATGAGTCTATTAGTTCTGTGGAAAATCCAGACTGCATCAATTTTACTGACAAGGTGTGACCTAATTCCACTTTGAGACCCTCTGGTTTTGTAATCATTAATCCTGATATCATTGATTTAAGAGAGGATAAATCGTTTCTTAATATTTTAAAATCCTCTTTTGAGATAGAAGATAATTCGTTTGAGGACAAAACGTCTTGTGTTGAGACAATTTCAGCAAATGAGGTTTTTGGTAAAGGGCTTGGCTCAATCAATTTTGAGTCGAAAATCTTTGAGAATGCCTTAACTGAAGAACGACTTTTTTCTTTTAAAAGGAGCGTATCATTAGTAGCCTGCATTGAAACTTCACCATTTTTTTTTGTAGTTTCAATGATATAAGCATCCTCACCAAGCTGTTCAAAAATATTTTCCATAGCAGATGCTGAGTCTTTTGCTGTTACGGTAATTGTTGCCATAGTTTTTATCCTTCTTTTTAACGTGTTTAGCTTTCAGCTTCTCCACTTATAGTTGCGACGACCTCTATTTTTCTTGTCTCAGGCAATTCTGTGAACGCGAGCACCACTATATCATCAATATGTTGACGAATTATTTTTGAGAATTGTTTTCGAATTGCAGGAGAAACAACTACTACAGGCTGTTTCCCTTTTGCTGCAAGTGAGTCATTAGTATCTGAGATTTTGCGAAGCAATTGCTGAGCAAGTGTGTTATCAATAACAAGACCCTCTTCACCACTTTGCCGTGCCATGGTGATTAGCATATGTTCCAATTCTGAACTCAGAGTAATAACGGGTAATGGCTGATTGAGAGGAGAAACTTGTTGGATCAATAATCCTGCAAGTTCCGGGCGAAGTATCTCCGCTGTATCAGTAATATTTAAATTTCGACCTGCCAGCGAAGCAAGATTTTCTAAGATCCGTCTTAAGTCACTAATGGGCACTCGCTCTTCTAGCAAAGCACGCAAGACGCCGGTCAATTGGTGTAGAGGAACTAATTTTGGTACCACAGATTGAACCAAATTCGGAGCAGTTTCCGTAAGATTATCTAATAATGACTGTACATCATCTTGTCCAATTAATTGACCAGCATATTTGTACAAAATCTGGCTCAGGTGTGTGGTCATGACTGAATCAGGTGCGACTATTACAAAACCTTTACTTTCTGCTTCAAGAACATCTTTCTCCATGATCCAAACAGCATCCATACCAAAGGTTGGGTCTTTTACCTGTATTCCTTCAATTTTGACCGAAGTATTCTCTCCAGGAATAGCGAGTTTTCTATCTGGATAAACTTGATCCTCACCAACGATTGTTTGACCAATTCTCAAACGATAGGTGTTTGCATCCAGAGTCAAATCATCTCGAATCCTAACTGCAGGAACAACAAAACCGAGTGATTTAGATACTTGTCTTCTTATTCCGGTTACTCTGTTTACTAGTGTACCGCCATTTTCTTCATTTACCATATCTACTAAACCATAACCTAATTGAATAGAAATGGGTGAGTTATCAGCAATTTCTGATAACTCTATTTGCTCTGGCTTATTAGCATCTGCTTCGAGACGCAATTCTCCAGTTTCATTATCAACGAGGTCTTTTTGAGAATTGGGTTGTATCTTACGATTTACAAAAAAAGCAACTCCACCCGCGACTAATGCAGCTACAAGAAATAATAAATTTGGCATACCAGGAACAAATCCGATAAGTAATAAAACTCCAGCAACTGGATACCAAGCACGCGTGAGGCTCACCTGCTCTCCAATATGTTGGGCCATATCCTGAGTTGAAGATACCCTAGTTACTATTATCGCTGTTGATATTGCCAGCAGTAGTGAAGGAATTTGTGCTACCAAACCATCCCCAACAGAGAGAAGTATATAGTTCTGAGCTGCTACTTCAAAACTTAGTGAATGCTGGGCTAAACCTATTGCAAGGCCACCTACAATGTTGATGATAAGAATAAGAATTCCTGCTATCGCATCCCCTTTTACAAATTTTGAAGCACCATCCATGGCACCGTAAAAGTCTGCTTCATTGCTGATTTCCTGTCTGCGCAATGTAGCCTCCTCGTTCGTAAGCACACCTGCATTGAGGTCAGCATCGATAGCCATCTGCTTTCCAGGCATAGCATCGAGTGTGAACCGAGCTGAAACTTCAGAAACTCTGCCTGCCCCTCTTGTGATTACTAGCAAATTTATAATCACTAAAATAACAAACACAAAAATACCGACGGCATAGTTTCCAGCTATTACAAATTCTCCAAAAGCTTTAATAACTTGTCCCGCAGCATCAGGACCAGTATGACCTTCACTTAATACGATTCTAGTAGATGCCACATTCAATGCTAAGCGCAAAACAGTCGCTATTAGCAAAAGAGCAGGAAAACTGGAAAAATCTAGTGGACGGTAAGTTTGCAGAGATACCATTAGTATTACGAGTGAAATAAGAATGTTAGAAACGAAAAATGTATCTAGCAAAAAAACAGGAAGCGGGAGGACCATCATCGCCACTAACATCAAAATACCAAGGGGCATTGTGGCGGATGTCAATAATCCCCTTAAGTCTGATAAACCCAGACGCTTTAGTGTCATTTCCATGACATGCACCTTTCATAACGAAAAATACTGGTTTGAAGCATCAACCACACACCAGAACTACTAGAGAAACATCTGATTTTTCTAGGTTTTTTTTGTTTATGGCCCAGTTCTTGCATTTTTCTTTTACCTTTATTCTTAATTCGAATGGCGAGGCTTAAATTAGTGCCATTTCCGAAGAGGCAAAAAACGTGCCAAAGAATGCTGTTAGATGAATAGTTTAGGTATTTATTTAATCGAGCAGTTTACTGGCACGATAAATGCATTACGAAAATCAACAAATCAGTTAACTATTTTAAGAGAGATCACAAATGAAAAATTCGTTTTCTTTTATTTTGCCAGTAGTCGCGTTGTTCGCGTTAAATGGTTGTGAGCATATGATGTCAGGTGAAAATACAAAAGCTCAAACAGGTGCTTCGATGATCACACCTGCTGAATTAGCAGCTAATACTGAGAATTCACCAACGTCATCCCTTAATTCTGTGCGTGAAATATTTGATGCAAATTCGGAAAATATTCCCACCCTCACTGCTGTTGGATATGCTGTAGTATCCTCCCAACCTGGACAATCTGAGTCACAACGCCGTTTAATGGCAATACGCTCGGCACGAATGGCTGCGATGCGGGACTTAGCAGAGCAGATACATGGACTACAGGTAGATAGCTCGACCACAGTCATAGATCTTATGGTTCAAAATGACACGTTTAGAGGTATCGTCTCCGGAACAATTAGAGGCGCTCGTACTGTTCGGATAAATCCTACTGGGGCTGATACATATGAAATCGTATTAGAAATAGATCGTGAAATGATTAATTATTTAATCAATTCAGGTCGCAACGTTGTTTAAAGTTATCAGATAAACAAATCAGAGTTTAAATAAGTAATAAAATATGTTTAATATATTATTAAAAACACGCACTTACTTTGCATTATTTGCAGCTATTAAAACTGCTATTTTGCTAACCTGCATATCTATAGCTCATGCAAGTCCCCAAAATTCATTCGATTTCACCACAGCTACGGGGCGAGCAGCAATCACTCCTGAAGTTACAGCAGAGCTTGCCAGAATGAGAGCACTTGAGGACGCTTTATACTTAGCAGCCCTTCAGGGTGGCGCAGACGTTAATGGATTTACTGCAGTCTCTACTGACACTTCTCTGCAAGATCATTTTGTTATTCGCCCTTCAACAAAAATTTTAGATTATACAATTTTATCAGAAAATGAGTCAGATTCTCAATTTGAAGTAATAATTCGGGCTGCGGTAGGTACTTTACCAGAACAAAAATGTAAACGCTCTAGACCCCTTAATATAACAATATATCAGCCAAACACTTCAATTGATATGAATGTTCCTGCGTGGATCGAAATTTATCATACAAAATTATTTAACGAAATTTTATTTATACTGAATAAAGATCCACTGCTTAGCATTAACAACGCAATGGACACCCCCCTCTCACCATCAAAACTAAAAACTGTTGATGAAAAATTTGATTATTCAAGTTTAATATCCCCACAAATTCGCGTGAGAAAAGGAGATTACGCAGTTGTCCCAACAATTTCTATTTCCTCTCGCAACGTAGCCACACGCCTTTTAACTTCCCGGAATATTGAAATCAAATTAGGGTTGAATGTGTTCAATGGTGGAACATATAACTTAATTGAAAAGTTTGAAGAAACAATAATTTTTGAACATGATAGGCTAACACTTTTACAAACTTTAGCAGACGCGGACAAAAAAAGTAGAGAAGAACTTATAATTATAATGAGTTCGTTAATTGAACCGCTCATCCTAGAGATGACTAAAACTCTTGGCTGCAAATCGTTGGAAGACACTATCGTTCTTAATGCAGAACAATTAATTACACAAATAGGCAGTAATCAAGGTATAAAAACTAACATGCTAGCTATAACTTCAGGTAAGCATACTCCATGGACTATGTTAAGAGTTGTATCCGTCTCGGAAAATGCCGCAATACTTGAACCCCTAGATAAAGCCAGAGAATTAAGTGAGCTTGATGGAAAAACAGTTGAATTTATGGAGTTGAACTGATGCGAATTATTCATAAAAGACAGATCGCTAGCATTTTATTCTTGGGTGCCTGCTTCTTATTGATACCTAGTATCACAAAATCACAGTCTCAACCGATTGTAGTTTTAGAATATCCTAACTTCGGAAGTAAGACACAAAACCATTCAAACAATGCTTTTGTTCAAAATTTTGACTATTCAACAACTCATAAAGTGCAGCAAGATGAAACTCTTAGCCATATTTTAGAAGATTATTATTCCAATAGTGGATTAAATATGAAATTCATAGAAATGGCGATAGTTGCGCACAACAAGCATGCATTTGTCAAAAATAATCCGAATTTTTTATTTGCAGATAAAACCCTAAAACTTCCATCTCTTAACCAAATTCAGGCGATGCTGTTAGGAGACAATGCTCCCGAAAGTCTTAAGAAGTCTAAACCCGGAATGACACGGAGCGATGAAATTTACTTTATTGGAGGATGACAAGATGATAAATCGCTTCTTTTCTCTAATAATTACAATGATAGTTCTCCTAACACCATTAAAATTAAATGCTGAAAATGGTATTTCCGGAAAAATTATAAAAAATACTGTAGAAAATATTCTCTCCCAAAATAAAGTAGCAGCGATACCAGTTATTAATGAGAAGAAAATATATCCGAATTGCAATAATCAACTAAATGTGAGACCTACACTTGGCGATTGGAAAACCATTACTGTAGAATGCGCCGGAAAACACTCCTGGAAGATCGTAATTAGAAATAAGTTTGTTTCAACCTCAAACCAAATTAAAATACTAGATAAGACAAATCCCAAACTTACCCTTGGCAATCAGAACTCACACAACAAAGTTAAAGTTGCAGCTATTAAACGTAGCATTAGACGTGGTGATGTAATAACACCATCGGATGTTGTTGAAATAAGTATTCCAGAATACAACGCTACCGACATTTTCCCAAATTATAAGGATTTAATCGGGCGACGAGCGAAAACAACCATTAGAGCACTCACTCCTGTTTATTCAAGACAACTAGAAACCAATTTCTTAATTAAACAAGATATGCAAGTAACAATATCCTATCAGGGTAAACACATTTCTGTACAAATGGAGGGAATTGCGCTAGAAAATGGACAGTATGGCGACTGGATTAACGTAAAAAATACGAAAAGTGGAAAAGTAATATTAGCAAAGGTTGTTGCCGAAAAAAAAGTGAACGTATAAGCTAACATTTTAAAAGTTTAGGTCGTTAGATAGTCTGAGGAGTAAAAAAATGGTTGATTCTATTAAACATTCATTGAATCGGATCGATATACAGCGAACACGTGTTAACGAAGTTGACATAAAGTCTGGCGCTAATCCCTCTGCTGTGAGCAAAGGACCAAAATCAGATTATGCTTCTACTGACACAAGTAAATTGGAAATATCAGAAAAGGTTGCTCAATTGGCAAAACAACCGCCTATTGATACTGAAGCTGTTGCGCGTATAAAAAATGCAATAGCGGATGGAAAATACCCGATTGATATTGATGCCGTATCAGATGCACTTATGGACGCTTATCGAGATATGAAATCTTAGACTTATATTTCTTTTTCAACAGGAGAAATATATGTCTAAACAAAATTTAGATGCCTTTTTGGATACTTTCGAGATAAATCTTGAGAGTGCTTTGTCATGTCTAAACAATGGACCACTATTTTATGAAAAAATAAAATTGCTCGAGCAGAGCCTTATTGAGTCCTCTCCGAAACTTATCAGCCAACTCGAGCAAGAGTCCATTGACACTCCTCAGGTTGAGAAAATTAAGAATATTATTAAATTAATAGAAACCCTCGAATTACAATCAAATGCAAAGTTGAATTGGTTTCAAGATTTAGATTCACATTTGAAGCGATCTCTTGCAAAGGAAGTCTAATGAAGGTCAAAATGAACCGATCCTAAGGAGAACTGAATGCAACAAAACGCAGACATAACGTATTATCTTATCACGCAATTTATAGGACTTGTTATACTTGCAGCTGTGATAATTTTTTTTATAATTATGATACAAAAATTTGCAAATAGGTTCACTAATCAGATGGAAATACATGGAACTGAATTGATTCAGTTAAAAAAAAGGTATGAAGATAATCAACAAGTGCTTATTTCGATTCATTCAGAAATTGAGAAAATATTAGCTGATAACAAGGAACTGAACAAAAAAATTTCTTCTTTACAGCAAGAACTTTCATTACTATCCAGCGATTATTCCGATAATCAGCAAGTTACTAAAGCTATTGAACTAGCCCGAAAAGGTTCCACCACAAAAATTATCGTAGAAAAGACAGGACTCTCCTCAGAAGAAGCGGATGCTATTGTAAGATTCCACGGCGGCAAATCCTCTGATTAAATTTGCCTATGACTTTTAATGGCCTGTCAGACAACCTGATTAGTAAGGTTTTCTTTTTTTACTCACATTTTGAACTTATCAATAATACAAGGCACACTTTCATACACATTACCTTTAAAAATCTGAGTTGCGCCGCTGTCCCTATTTACAATAAGACGCTGTCTGTCAGATTGGATTATTATTACTTTTTTTGTTAAAGAGATAATCTCTGCTTGAGTTTGTCCTTTAGCTGAAGAAATATCTGCAAATGCGCCAATCTTTAAGTTGCTTATTCTTATTTCGTAAAGTGAAGTAAGTCTAGGCTCACAACTATAATTTTCATAACTGAACCTGGATAACTCATCGCATGCTGTTATTGAGAATAAACTTATTGTCAAACAAGTTAACAACTTTTTTGAAATTCTCATTATACTCTCTTTATTAAATGTTTTGATCCGAAAAATTTACATTATTTATCATTATAGTGTTCCTAATTAACAAAACAGTTTTATATCTCGTTATTTGACTAACACTCGTAAAAATCTTTCGTATTTTAAACTCCTAAAATAAAATTACCCTTTCTTAGGAAGGCGCGTCCGAATTTTCCTCTTTTTCTGAAAAAACTTTTTACTTTGAGCCATCTTGTTCTGAGCTTGAATCTTCTAGTGAAGTTTCTGCAACCTCATCATCAGGCACTGAATCGGCTTCTCCCTGTGTATTTTCTTGTCCAGAGCCTGACTCTTCTAGAGCGGATTCTGCAACCTCATCACTAGGCTCTGAAACCGTTTCTCCCTGTGTATTTTTTTCTCCAGAGCCTGGCTCTTCTGGGGAAGACTCTGCAACTTGATCATCAATTACTAACTCATTTTTTTCTTCACTTGACTCAATTACCTCTGCCTTACCAGCTTCAATAAGGGCATCCGCCTCCTCATGATGGACGTCAACAATCACACCTTTTGGAAACCGAACACCCTTAACAATACTATTTTCTGTAATACGAAGTCTCACCCAACTAGCATCATCCTCGGTGCGATCCTCATTATCTAAGTAATTTTCATCATCACCAACATTTTGGTCCAATTTTTGCGCTGCAAATAGAGATGATTGTGATGCATCTTCTTTTTCTTGAATATGAGAAACCCGCTGTCTTAAAACCAAAACACGTGCTGCCAATATACCCAATCTTTTTTGCTCATCTTGCTCTTTTTCGAGTAGTTGCTTCAAAAACTCAATTGTTTCAGAAAAAGTTTTGCCATCGCAGGCATCTATCAATTTAGAGCGTATCGCTACTATTTCGGGAGAAAGTAAAACTGAGCTTCCAGCACCTGCGCGGTTATCATCAAGAGAGAATTCCATTTTTTAACCTCTTTAATTAATTTTGGCATCTTACTTGCAATTTCTACACCAAAATATGGGTTATTTATATTTTGTTTATTACAATATTTGTTTGGGTAAGAGAGGTCCAATAAAAATGAAAACTATAAGCGATCATTTGAATTTTCATGCATCTGCGCTACAATTGCGATCTCGCAGAAATGACATTCTTGCTTCGAATATTGCAAATGCCGCCACACCGAAATTTAAAGCCCGTGATCTCAATTATGACCAGCAAATCCGTCAAGTAGAGGGTTCTGGACCTCTAAAAGCTACTGATAATCGACATTTTAAAGTAGCAGTGAAGAACCCACATCAAACGCTTTTTTATAGGCAACCAATAAATCCTTCTTTAGACGGAAATACTGTTGAGTTAAGTGTCGAACAGTTAGAATTTTCTGAAAACTCGGTTCGATACCAAACATCACTTGAATTTTTAAACAAGCGAATAGCTGGTCTTATGTCAGCTATAAAGGGCGAATAATGGCAGATATAAAAAATGTATTTGATATTTCTGGGAGAGCTATGGCAGCGCAATTAGTGCGTCTAAATACCATAGCCAGTAATTTAGCAAACGCTGGAAACCTAGCCTCTTCCCAAGAAGAAGCCTATCGTTCTCTCAAACCCGTTTTTGAGACAAAATATGCTGATGAAGTACAAAAAAATGGAATAGCCACCGCCCAAGCAGTTGAAATCGTTGAATCTAATCGTTTGCCAGAAAAGCTATTCATGCCAGACCACCCTAGCGCAGACAAGGATGGTTTTGTGTATAGCGCAGCTGTAAATATTGAAGAAGAATATGTCGAGATGATGGAGGCAAGTCGTCAATACCAGAATAACGTAGAAGTTATCACCACTCTTAGAACTTTAATGATGCGTACCATAAGTATGGGCAAATAATTTGAATGGAGAAGATTATGAGTAGCATAGACTCTAACAGCCAAGCACATTTGAACACTATTCTTGATAAAATTGGAGTGAAGAATACGGATACAAAGAAATCCGCCTCTAAGGATAATCTAGGTCAAGAAGACTTTCTAAAGTTAATGACAACACAACTTCAAAATCAAGACCCCTTTGCACCGATGGAAAATGCTGAATTTATTGGTCAGATGGCCCAGTTTTCAACTGTTACCGGCATCGCAGAAATGGGAGAGGCTCTTAAATCAATAAGTTCTCAATTGAAAGAATTTCGAATTGCTACCGCATCAAATATGCTTGGAAGCTCTGTAATGATCCCAGGAAATTATGCTAGAATCGATTCTGAACAGTCCATCCATGGCATGCTTGACCTGCCAAAAGCCTCAGCACAAACAGAAATACGTTTTACTGATGCAACAGGTAATATTTTACATAGTAAACAACTTGGAGCGCAGGCATCCGGCTTAGTCGGCTTCAGTTGGGAAGATGTACCAAGTGAAATTTCAGACAAAAACGAACCTCTTAGGATTGAGGCGTTTGCTGATTTTGGGAATGGTATGGAAAGCCTTACCCCTTCAATTTTTGCAGAGGTGTTAGCAGCATCTACTGGGGACGAAACAAGGGGTGTAGTTTTAGATGTTCGTGATTATGGCGAGATTCTTGCATCTGATGTCCAGAAATTTAGACGCTAATAAAATTTAAAGACTAATAATTAAGAGAATTAGGAGAAAGATGAAATGTCATTCTATACCGCGCTAACAGGATTGAACGGCTCTCAGGCAGATATATCAGCCTCATCAAACAACATAGCTAACGTCGGTACTACAGGCTTTAAACGAAGCCGTGCTGAATTTGGTGATATTTTTGCGACATCACCATTACAGAACGCTTCATCCTCAATCGGTTCAGGTACAATTCTTAAAGGCATTAAACAACAGTTTACCCAAGGTAATATTGCAGCGTCGTTGAATGCACTCGATCTTGCGATTTCAGGGCAGGGATTTTTTGCCTTGAAACCATCCCTTACATCCACCCAAACAGTGTATACAAGAAATGGCTCTCTTAACGTAAATAACGACCGTTACGTAGTAGATTCAGCTGGCCAATTTCTTCTCGTTTATCCAGTGAACGAAGACGGATCTGTGACCGCAAAAGATTTGGATAGTGCGCTACCAATGCAATTACCTGTTACCTCAGGTGACCCAAAAGCTACTGGAAACATCGAATTAGGTGTAAACGTCCCTGCAGCAGCTGAAGTCGTTCCAGATAAACCGCAATTCGCCGATGGATATTCCTTCAATTCAACTAATCCAGAAACTTACACAAATTCAACATCAATAACAATATTTGATGATTTGGGTAACCCAACTATCGCAACAATTTACTTTATAAAAACTCAAAATGCCTCGGCAGAAGATCCAACAAATAAATATGACACTCGATTAGTGATCAATGATACTGTTATTGAACCAGACCTTGTAAGCTCTGTGGATGATGCTGGCAACCAAATCTTTATTGACCGATTTGGAGCACAAACTACACAAGTTCCAGATGATAACTACTTCCTTGAGGGAAAAGGGTCTCCTCTTTATAAATTAGACGATTTACAATCCTTGGTAGACTCCGAGCCAACCAAGGTGCGTGGACAAATTTCTGCCTTTGATTTTGGTGATGAGGGAGATAAATTGGTGGAGATTGTCACTGACCCAGTCCTCTTTAATGCAACTCGTGAGTCAGGTGTTGCTGATAGCCAAATCTTTTGGGGTAAAAACTTTATGAGTATAAAAGTTGACGACATTGATACCCCGGTCAATATCGACATACGTCCAGGCAAGTATAATGCCGAGCAACTTGCAACTGAAGTAACAAGAGCTATTAATCATAAATTTGGCGATGACAGGAAATTTCAAATAGTGCAAAATGTCGACGACACACTTAACTTTAATTTCTTCAAATTACTGGCTGATGGCACTTCGTCTGGTCTCTCAAATGGAGAGATTGAAGTTGATTTATTGGGAAGTTCGTTCGTTACAGATGTTAATGGAATTGATCTTGATGGAGCTTCACCTGATTTTACAAAAGAACAATTTTTGGCGCATTCTCAAGCCAGAATTAATGATGCTTTAAACGAATATGCAGTTTCTTCGTCAGATGATACTGTTCAATTCGCTACTGCACTTGGTGTAAATGATAAATTGTTTGCACGAACTCTTGGTGCGCAAATGTCTGACGTTTTGGAAGCTACCGAAGTTGTGAAGTTCAAACATTATACTTCATCTTTGGATAATCCTAGCAAGTTTGTTATAACAGATAATACAAATATAAAAGCAACAGATATTTCGGAAACTGCTGCAGCTGGAGCAACAGGAAAGATTTTCAACTGGAGTGTTTCTAACGAGACTTTCGACAGTGGAGACTCATTTTCTATAAATATTGGAGGAGATAATTCCTATACTTATACAGCTAGCTCTGGTGATGGCAGAAATGAGGTTATTTCCGGTTTAGTCAGCCTTATTGGAACCGAATTAGATGGGGAATATACTATTACAACCACAGAGGACAGTAACAATAAGCTCTCGAATTTCATTGTAACGGCTGATGATGTAACAAATGATTTTAGTTTTACCGCAACCTTTTCAGATAATCTTCAAAATTCTTCAACCAACACGTATTTTACAGGCACCGCTATGGATGGCTCATCCGCAGCCGCAGACGAATTCTCAGCAACCTCTCATATTTTTAATTTACAAACAGATGCTGTTGCAAATTACGCAATTGGTGACCAACTTACATTCTCAGCTGTAATAAATGATGTTCAAGAAATTGTATCTTACACTGTTACAGCTGATGATATTGGAGCAGACACGGCTGCAACGGCACAATCGATCGCTACTAATATTGCCACAGACTTAAGTCCATCAAGCTTTACGATTACACAAGATAGTACGAATTTAGGTCAACTTACAATTGCCGCTACTACAATTACCAGCCCGTTAACCACGATTGAGGCAGGAGCCACAATAACCAAATCTTCAAATTCTTCAAATGATATCTCAGTATCAGACAAATTTATGGTGCATTCATACTATGGCTCACGCCCGCAACTGAGCGTGTATGATAAAATGACAGCTGTAACAGCTGCAGATGACGGTCAAACAATTGAATACGATGGAACAGATACACTAAAAATATACGTTAATGACGCTTCCGGTTTTACTCAACTTGAAAATATAAGAATTGCCGGAAATTTTAGCGATGACGATATAGACAGCGGTGCTAACAATCTTATAAATGGTAGGGAATTTACAATTGCCAGTATAGATACCACAAATAACTTCATAACCATATCTACTCAAGGTCTCGGTTTTGAGACAAATGCGCAAACATTGATGTTTACTTCTACAGATGTTCATGTCTTGAGCGATGAGTCGACAAGTGTTGAAGCTTACTTTGAAGGTGCAGAAAATGTTTACGAAGATGCTCCAATTGCATTTAATAGTCAGAAAATAGTATTAAGAGAAACAGGAAACTCTAATAAACATGCTTATACAAATGATGATATAGCCAATATTACTGGAGGAAATGGCATCTTTGAAATTACAGAAACAGTGTTTGACTTAAGTCAAGATGTTGACGGCAACTCTACTGGTTCACTAAATATCCTAGGCTTAAATAATCTTGCACAAAGCAATACAAAAACTGTCTGGGTTGATGAAAAAAATCCTCCCTTAAGAGTAAATTATGACGCGCTATCTCAGAAACTTGAATTTTCAGTTGACCGAACAGTCCTCGGAACTGGAACAGATAGTAATTTTAACTCTTTTACAGTTTTTGGAAGTGACGAGGCTCAAGAAACAAACAATCTTGGAATTCCTGCTCGAGATGATGCAACAGACGGTCTAATACGAGGTGGCGAAAGATTGCTTACTGGAACTTTTGTTGCGTCAGGTGCAGAACTAGCCGCAGATAAAAGCTTTGGCCTTTCTGTGAAATATAACTCAGATACAAAATCTTTCACATTTGCAAGTGGTACCACTGGTGAAGAGATAGCAGCTAACGGAGCTTTAGGTGTTACTTCAGACCAGAAGGCATCATTTATACAGGTTGGGCGAACTTCATTAACTAATGAAGAAATACTCTCCTCACAGGGTAATGCAGATTTCTTAGGTGATAATCTTTTGATGGGAATCGGCGCAACAGCAGATACAGTATTTACTAACGGTACGGGTTTACGCTCAGAACCAGCAATCTCTGAAGGATCCACAGCTCGAGAGGATTTAACAGAGGTATTCCGACTTGGGACCGATAATAACGAGAATATCTTTAACGTTTCTGTCAATGGTATTAATGGACTAATAGAGATACCATCACAATTTTATGTTGGCTCCACTCTAGCAGAAGCTTTAGAAGAAAGAATTAATCAAATAGTCGATCCAAATACTGGTGAGACTGTTGGTGGTGTTACAGTAAAAT
The DNA here is from genome assembly GCA_902632595.1 of uncultured SAR116 cluster alpha proteobacterium. GTDB lineage: Bacteria > Pseudomonadota > Alphaproteobacteria > Puniceispirillales > Puniceispirillaceae > UBA5951. The sequence goes on along the minus strand of CACPDC010000013.1, from coordinate 36,540 downwards.
ATAATTCAAGCACGAATAATTTTACTTTTACTACTGGAACCTCTGGTTCAGACTCAACTATAAAAGTCAAAGGAACTGCTCGCTTGGGACTTGATAATGTACCTCTTGGCGTTGGTTCTGTCCCACAGATTTATAATTTAGTGCAAGCCACAAACGCACAGGGAGTTGCTTTATTTGTTGACGCATCTGGAAATGTTGTAGAGACACCTCCGGAAAATATGGTGGATGGATATTTCCCACTATACATCGATGAGGGAGAACTCACTTTTGATAAGACGGGTAAATTAATATCGCCAAAAAATAATGTTCACTATGAAAAACAGGAAGAAGGCTTTTCAATTGCACTTGATGTTGATTTTGGACAATCAACTCAATTATCTCAACCCTTCTCTGTACTCTCAGTAGAACAAGACGGTTTTACATCAGGACGCCTAGATGGACTAGAGATCGATGCCTCTGGAACAATACGTGCAAACTACACAAACGGACAAAATAATCCGCTAGGAAAGATCGTGGTTGCAAACTTTAACAACCAAAATGGTTTGAAACAAATCGGAAATGCAACCTATGTTGAAACAGCCGTTTCTGGAACACCTCAAGTGGGTGAGGCAGGAGCAGAGGGTTTTGGAAACATTCTCTCCGGTTCACTTGAGAGATCTAATGTCGATATTACGGAAGAGCTAGTGAATTTAATTACTGCTCAAAGAAACTTCCAAGCATCTGCAAAAGCCATTGAGACAACAACTGGATTAACGCAGACAATCATTAACATCAGAATGTAATAAAAAGAATAATCATAAAATACAGGATAAGGCTATATCATGGATAAGTTAATTTATACAGCGTTCCAATCAATAAATAACGCTTTGGATAATAAAGCTATCCGCTCTCAAAACCTAGCAAGTTCAAACACACCTGGTTTTAGAGCAGATATGAGTCTTGGAGGTTCTGGTTCAGGATATCTGGAACAATTTGATACACTTTACACAAGGGCATTTCCGGTGATTGAAGAACGAAGCGGCTTTATTTCAGAACCTGGTCAGATGCGGCAGACCAGTCAATATCTTGACTTAGCAATTCGTGGCAATGGCTTTTTCTTAGCCCAGAAAGATGGTTCACCTCCATTTTTAACGCGGCGTGGTGACATGCAAATCAACAATGAAAATATCCTAACTAATGCTGCAAATGAAACCATCTTAAGCAATGACCTTACTCCTATTACAATTCCACCTCATCGACAGATGACGATATCTGAGGAAGGAAATATATCGATTGAACCAATGAATAGCCCACCTGGTACCATTGTTCAGGTTGCAACCATAGGGTTAACACTTGGTGGAGAGGAGCCATTAGTTAAATCGACAGATGGCAAAATCCGCCAAAAAAATGGTGGTATACCGGCGGCTGACCAGCAAGCTAGAATTGCCCAGGGTTATATTGAGCAAAGTAACGTAAATATTATTGACCAGTTAGTTGGCTCAATAGAAGAACAAAGACGTTATGAAGTTAACGTTAAAATGATAAAATCAGCAGAGGCGATTGACCAAGGTGGTACCAGTCTTCTTAGATTGCCCTCTTAAGTTCCTCTATAGTATTTTTTTATATCTATTCCTCCAAATTGACTCTCTCCATTGGCACGGCAATTGCTTACACTATTGTGTAATTTATTTCGCAGGAGAAGCACGAAATGTCTACCAACTCAATGCATGTAGCAAAAACTGGTCTAAATGCTCAACAAACAAGAATGCAAGTAATCGCCAATAATTTAGCTAACGTTAATACAACTGGGTTTAAGAAGGATCGTGCGAATTTTGAATCTCTTCTATACCAGATACGCCGTAACTCAGGTGAGCAAACGTCAGCAGAAACTAATTTAACATCTGCTTTTGCCGTTGGCACTGGAACACGCGTTTTAAATACACAAAAATTATTTACTCAGGGTAGTTTAATAACAACTGATAATGCGTTAGACTTAGCCATTGAGGGCAGTGGATTTTTTCAAGTACTTCTTCCAGATGACAGAATTGGTTATACAAGAAATGGCACTTTTTCTCGTAATTCAGAGGGAGTTCTCACCACTGGTAGCGGCTACGTTGTGCAGCCTGAAATCCAAATCCCTGAGGGCGCTTCTCAAATAAACGTCTCTGGCAATGGTGTAGTCTCTATTGTTGCAGATGGCGCTGTTGTTGCTGAAGAAGTTGGTCAAATTACATTAGCAGATTTCGCAAACCCTCGCGGTCTTCAACCGATAGGTGAGAGTTTTTCAGCAGAAACTCAAGCTAGTGGTCCTCCTATCATTTCAAATCCACAAGAACAAGGTTTTGGTAAACTAGTCCAAGGTTCTCTTGAGTCTTCTAATGTAAATGTCGTGCAAGAATTAGTTGATATGATTGAAACTCAGCGTGCATACGAAGTGAGCTCTAAGTCAATATCTTCTGTTGATGAAATGCTTCGTTTCCTCTCTCAAAATCTGTAGCAATATAGTGGGTTATTAAAATGAGCTTTCGTCTCTTCATATCAATCGTTATTAGCTTTATCTCGATAGCTCTAAGCGGCTGTAGCACACATATTCAAGAGAAAGCTGCATTGGAGTTTGAACCAATTTATCCTAGTGACCTTGATATCCCTGTACAATTAGAGCCAACCGGAGGTATTTATTCAGAAGCAAAGGGAGGACTTTTTGCAACAGATAAACGTGCAAATGTAGTCGGAGATATTTTAACTGTAAATTTATCTGAATCTTTCTCTGCAACAAAAGCCCAGACAGCTTCATCCAGCAAATCAGACTCTTTTGACGTCACAATGCCTGTTGGTCTGCCAAATATGTTTACAGGCGGATTTAGCACACCAAACTCTCTAACCAGCGGAACAGAACAATCGTTCTCTGGCTCAGGAGCAGCAGCCCAATCAAACACATTATCTGGGTTTTTAGCTGTGACAGTAGTTCGAGTTCATAATAATGGAAATATGGAAATTGCGGGCCAGAAAAAACTAAATTTAAATAATGGTGACGAATATGTTCGCCTTACCGGAATAATTCGGCCAAACGATATATCCGCTGCTAACCTCGTAGATTCAAGTCGGATTGCAAACGCTGAAATAACTTATGTAGGCGCAGGACAGGTAGCCGATACCGGGAAAAAGGGTTGGTTAAGTAATGCAATGAGAACAATTTCTCCTTTCTAAGGAACTTTAAAATGGTAAAATTATTCAGACATGTTATTTCAGCAACGATTTTTATTTTTTTGAGTACGTCCATTTCTTATGCTGATAGACTCAAAGATTTAACATCAATAAGTGGTGTTAGAGATAACCCACTTGTAGGATATGGGATAGTAGTTGGTCTGGCCGGTTCTGGTGATGGAAACTCCGGTCTACTTCTTCAATCAATGCAAGCAATGGTTAGTCAATTTGGCCTGGTAACGAATGCGGCGGGATTATCTGGCAAAAATGCGGCAGCAGTTATGGTGACAGCAGAATTGCCCGCTTTTACAAAACCAGGACAAGCTATCGATATCACTGTTTCCACACTCGGTACTGCTAAATCATTAAGAGGAGGCACTCTTTTGATGACACCTTTAAAAGGTGCTGATGGAGAGACTTATGCAATTGCGCAGGGAAATCTAGTTGTTGGTGGGCTTGGCGTTGAAGGAGGCGACGGCTCGTCAATTATTGTCAACATTCCGACAGTTGGAAGAATTCCTAAGGGCGCAACAGTTGAGAAATTGGTGGAGACACCATTCTTAAACAGTGATGTTCTTATTTTGAATCTAAACCAATCAGATTTTAGCACGGCCAGCCGTGTTTCAGAGGCAATAAACGAGGTTTTTGGACCAAAGGTATCCGTTCCACTAGACTCTTCCTCTATTAAAGTGCGTGCTCCCTCAGACAAATCTCAGAAGGTAACATTTATGAGTTTATTAGAAAATGTGGAAGTTGAACCCGCTAACCCAGCAGCTAAAGTTGTTGTAAACGCGAGAACAGGAACCATAGTAATTGGAGGCGATGTTCGGGTTACCCCTGCAGTTGTCACACATGGTTCTTTAACAGTGCGGGTTAAAGAGGATACAGAAATAACACAAGGACAGAATATCCTAGCTAATGGACAAAATGCTATCGTAGCTGGCGGAGATGTTGTGCAAACACCAGATTCTCAAATTGGTTTTGAAGCAGAAACCGCCCGAGCATTCGTATTTGATACGGGCGTTGAGCTCTCTGATATTGTTGATGCTGTAAATAATGTTGGAGCATCCGCGGCGGACCTGGTCTCTATATTAGACGCACTCAGGCAAGCAGGTGCTCTTAGAGCTGAAATAGTAGTTATTTAATCATTTTAATTGAGTGAGAATTTAATGGAACTTCCTTCCCTGTCAAAAGAAAACATAATTCAAGAATATACATTGAATAAAGTTCCTGACGGCAATTCTGATTTGCGTGATGTTGCAGAACAATTTGAGGCTATTTTTATTAATCAGATCCTTAAACAGGCTAGAGAAACTAAACTAGCGGATGATCTGCTAGGAAGTTCAGCTACTTCAACCTATGAGCAATTACTTGATACAGAGACATCCAAAAATATAGCCTCTCACGTCAATATAGGAATTGCTGATGCTCTTGTTCGACAATTCAAAAGAGACTAGGAGCAACCAATGGCTAGTTTAATTGATATTGGAAAATCTGGGTTACAATCTTACCGTCAGGCTTTAGCTGTTACCGGCCAGAATATATCTAATATTAACACAGAGGGTTATAAACGTCGCTCCGCAGACTTAGAAGAGGTTATTGCTAATCAAGGCGGTATTTCAAGCACAAATGCTCAAACAGGTCTGGGTGTTCGTGTTGCCGATATCAGACGCTCATTTGATGAATTTCTATTAAACAAAGCGCGAAGTGCTACGTCCTACTCAGAAACTAATGAGCAGTTTGTTAAAACATTGAAACAATTAGAGGATATATTACTTCCTGGAGATTCTAACTTAGGTTCTATGATCGCAAATTTTTTTGATGGTCTTCAAGAGATAGCCTCCTCCCCTGCCGATTTAGCTCCCAGGGTTGCCGCCTTAGAACGTGGTCATGCGGTTTCAAATTCGTTTAATCAGCTAGCCTACTTGACTAATGAATTAAAACAAGGCGTAGAATTTCAAATTCGACAAGATATTAACGATATTAATGTGCTTAATGAGGAATTATTTAATCTTAACTCTCAGCTTAGCGGCTCTCGTAATAAAAATGCACCAAATGCGTTACTAGATAGCAGAGATACACTTATCAACAAATTAAATGAATTCGCAGAAGTAACAACTACCCTCGAACCCACAGGTGCAGCTGGATTGACATTAGGGAATACTGGAAAGGGGCCGCAACTTTTAACGCCGGTAAAACACGTAAAACTAGGCTTTGATCTAATTTCTGACAAGCCTACATTTCTAATTGAGCCAGGTTCTGAAAATACTCCAACCTCTCAAATTACTAACGGCTCCCTTAGAGGGTTAGCTAACGCATATGAGACGATACAGGCAGTGGAGGCATCGGTTGATAATCTGGCCTATATTTTTTCAAGAGACCTGAATGCACTCCACATGAGTGGGCTAGATTTGGAAGGAAATGATGGAAAACCGCTTTTCCATACAGTTTCTATGAAAACAGAAATTAATCCAACTAATATGGGCGTAGCCTCTGCAAATGTGGACATAACAGATTTTCGCAAAATCGAGAATCAGCCAATAACCTTTACTTTTCAAGAAGAAAAAAACCTCTGGATTGGCCGAAATAATTCTAACGAAATTATTGCTCAAGGAAGAGGAATGGTAAACTTTTCAGGGTTTGTAGTGAATTTTGCTGGTGACGCAAAAGAAGGTGACCAAATATTTATCAGACCCGCTTTTAATTCTGCAGCAAATATCAAATTAGCTATCAATAGACCTCAAGATTTTGCAGCAGCTTCTCGCCAATTAGTTTCATCAGATTATCGAAATTCGGGAATGGCAGAAATGAAGGCAGAAATAACGGCATTAGAAACTCCTACAGATAGTTTGCCGTCTATCGAAGATAGTTTCAGCAATAACCTTACAATGAATGCTGCTACAGATTTTATCCGAAATGGTTCTGTGGCTATTATTCCCGCTAACACATCAAATATTGATTTGATAAGCATGATACAGCAATCTCAACTCAGCTTTTCAATGACAGATGACGAAATCTCATCAATTACCTCCATGACCCTTGTTGTATCATCAGAAGAACAAGGCAGCGAAGATTCATCTCTGACCTCACTAAAAAAATATGTTTTTACAGTTACGGATCCAGATGATATCGAGGCTGTAATAGAAGAAGGAGCAACCTACGACGCTAAAGCTATAGCAAAATTATTAAACTTTGGCTTAATTCGAGCTGATGGCTTTGATTTAATCTCTGCTGGAGGTGTAGAAAGCTGGGTTGCTGACGGTATCAGTTACGGTATACAAGATTTTGGAGGGTTTGCATCAGGAAAAGGCAATCAACTTACCTTCGCCCTTGCGAATAATCAATTTACAGAAGACTCAGAAATCTTTGCCAATAGTCAAAATTTAAATGGAACGCTTACACCAAGAAATGATGATATTTCATCTGTACAAATTTTTACAAGAGAGGGTCGCCATGTAGCTGGTAGTCGTCTTGATGACATTCAGTATCAGGAGTTATTTGTACCTGAAAATGGTTTCAACGAAAATGCCACCTATCGGGGTGATTATCTAAACCTTAGTGAAGAAAAAGGTTATTTAGGTATGACCAGCGTTTACAAATCAGGTGAGAGCAACCCATTAATAAATGTGTCCAACACTGAACAAGATACTGTTATATCCTTTGATATAGAGTTTGTGGATGGAGTAGACACCACAGAAACAAGTTTTGATGGGAAAAAGGCCGGTGCCAGTGCATCTTTCTACCAAATTACTTTGGACGATGGTGTAAATACCCCAATTAATAAAACGATTTACCAAGGACAAGTTGCTGGAAACAGCTCTGTTGATATTGCAAAAGCTATGACGTCTGCACTCAGAAACGAAGCACCAGTATCTGTTTTAACCGGTTCTGCCATTTTACTCGATGAACAACAGATAAATGCACCAAGTGATTTCGTAGCACCAGGTAATGGTGAAACAGTGTCATTCCTTACAAATAATATTCGATATATTCTCTCAAACACAGATGGGGAAATTTCGGTTTCTGGCGGGCCATCTAACGCTCTTTCAGCTCTAACCTACGATAGTAATACCAATCAAGTTTCCTTTGTAGTTTCGACTGAGCCTGAAGATGGAGATAGTGTGATTATTCAATTTGAAGATCAAGAATATACCCTCACTATGGTTAATGGTGAAATTGAAGTTACCGGGGGGGAAGAAAATAGGTTAACGGCGTATTTTAATTCTAATCTGTCGATCTCCGTTACTGAAGAAGTCAGCCAGATGGATTTAAATGAAACTAAAACCGTCAGATTCGAAGGGATTGATTATAATATTACAAAAGATGCTAGCGGAACCCTAAGCGTCACAGGGGGAGCCGATAATGCCCTCAGTTTGGATATAACGTATAATAGTACTAGTGGAGTTGCTGAAATCACTTCAGAAATTAAACAAATAAAGGTAATCTCAAATGATGGAAGTCTTACGGCCGCGAAAATATTGATACCTGGAGTAGACGCTGAGGCTGAGGATATAAACGGGAATTTTGAAGCCGCGATGCGGTTCGGTTTAGTCACAAATACACAGGTACCATTCCAAAACTTTGGTTTCTACAATAACTCCTCTACAGATACCACGATCTTAGAAACTAAATCGGAATTGGAAACCTGGACGTTATCAGGTTTCGACGAAGATTTTTTCTCAGACCTTGCCTCAGATGGGGCGGGTGGAATATTAAATCTTGATCTTGGAGAACTTGAGGAAACACGCATTTCATCTCAGTCTCTAAATATCACTCAAACCTCTTCCGATAATTTGCCGATTATACAGGAACTCTCTGGATTTGGCGAGAGTGAGATTTCCTATTATGCTGGGAAGACGCTAACTCTAAATGATGGAAACGGTGCACAACTTGAAATATCTTTTCCTATAAGCGGAACAATAGAAACTCTTGCAGACGTTGTTAACGCAGTTACTAACGAAATATTGGCTTACAACAACGACCCTAGTAACAGCGATGATGTCAAGTTTGTTGCTACAGCAGGAACAGACTCCATTATTTTAACAGACGTCACTAATGGCGGGACAGCAAGTGCTACAGCTACATTAACACAGGATTTATCATCATTTTCCGTTTATATACCAGCTGCTGCTAACACCGCTAAAGAGCTTGCTGAAGTATTAAAAAATGAAATATCTTCAAAACTTGTAAATTCATCGGGCGCGTATATCGATCTGAATGGCAATACTATTGCAAATTCGTCTGACGCAATTTCAAAATGGAGCCCAATTGATAATTTAGGCGTTCAGCAAGATGACACAAATATTCTTTTAACCTTCAATCGTGATTTAAATAGTGAATTTGACGATGCAGAAATCACATTCACAATTACGGGGGATAGTGGTTTGGTTCAGGAAGCTCCCTCGCGCACAACTGGAATACGAGTTATATCAGATTTTGACGGTGACAGCATTAGTGATCTGCAGAATAAGGCAATAGCCATAAGCAACGGTTCTTCTACTTTGTTATTAGAGATTGACTCTCCCCCACAAGATTTAGATACACTCGTAGAAATTATTCAGGCTCATGAAGACTATGATGAATTATCAATAATTGTGCGTGCTGGAACTGACTCGCTTGTGTTTGAGGATGAAAACTCTGGTGAACCATTAATCGAAAAATTGAGTGTAAAAGTCATTGAGGGTTATCCGCTGGATTACAACATTAGGAGGGAAAATGACCAAATAATTACAACCTCTCCTACAGGAAATACCGCTGATATTAATGTATCAGCAACCTCCTCTAGCGTAATTGGCGAGCGAATAACCTTATCCGATTTACCTGATGAAGATTTAATACTAGTTTTATCCGGAAGTGGAACAAAAAAGGTTTCAGCTACTTATGATATTAATCCAGATACTACTCCAACGATCGAGCGCGATGTTACGGTAAAAATTGTATCACAAGTCGATATTCATGAAGTAATTATTCCAGACGTTACCATATTAAGTGACCTATTTGTATTAGATACAATGGTGGTAGATGCAAGCTCGGCTACTGATATGGATGAGTTGGTTGAGGCAATTCAGAACGATGATAATTATCAGGACCTCCCATTTTTTGTTTCTTCTAATGAAGACTCAACTGGTCTCAAATTAACATATAAAATGCAAGGAGTTCAGGAATTCGTTTATGTGTCCAGTGATGATACGATTTTCCACCCTGAGAGAATTACAGAAACAGAGACAACTCCTATTGTCGAATTTATTGATACCGAGACAAATACATCTTTGGCGACTAGATATTTAGATGCTGCTGGCAGGACAGAAGCAGTTGGGTACAAAATAGATTTAGATGGCAAAGCCGCTTATGACGATAAATTTTTCATCGCATCAAATGAAGAAGGCGTTGGAGACAATAGAAATATAAATGCTATTATAGAGCGGCAAAATTCAGATGCGGATGGCAGCAATACAGGTGGTTTTCAAGAGATATTTGGTTCAATTATAACAAGCCTTGGTTCGAAAGTTCAAACTAGCGAGTTTGCAGCAGAGGCTGCAGCCTCTGTTAAAAATGCTAGTCTAGAAGCAGAGGCTTCTTTTTCCGGTGTCAACCTCGATACAGAGGCTTCAAAGCTAATTGAGCTACAACAAGCTTATCAAGCTTCAGCTCGTATTCTTTCAACCGCTAGAGAATTATTTGATACCCTAATCAACTCTGTCTAGGATTTATATTATGCAAATTAGTACAAAATTATTTAACCAACAAACCCTTGAACGCCTAAGCGAGTTACATGGTGAAATTCAGAATCGTCAGGCTAGAATAGCAACCGGAAAAGATTTGCTGAAAGCCTCTGACAATCCAATAGCGGCGGTCAATATATCTGTTGCTAAGGAACAAAAACAGGAACTGGCTCGATATCTCGATAATATTGATAGAGCAAAAAATAAACTAGAACTTACTGAAGGAGCAATGGAACAAACCGTAAATATCCTTACCCGTATTTATGAACTTACCATCCAAGCTGAGAATGACATTCATACACCTTCTGACCGTGCGGCCATAAAGATGGAAATTACACAGTTAAAAGAGGCGATGTTTCAAGTTGTTAATACCGAGGATGCCTCCGGACAGGCATTATTTGCAGGGTATAAAGTGAATAAGAACGCATTTGCCAAAGATCTTGACGGTAATATTCAATATATGGGCGACAGAGGTCAGAACTTTTTAAAAATTGCTGAAAATATGACAATTATTACTGGGATTGATGGCGCTACTGCGTTCCTCAGAGTCCCCTCTGAGAACGATCACAAAAGTGTTTTTAGAGTAATTGAAGCAATAGAAGATGCTTTTGACGATGGAGATTTTCCTGACGTAGCTATAACCGATCTTCAGAGAGGCATTGAACACTTTACCCTGCAGCAAACTTATATCGGCGCTCAATTAAATAAAGCAAGCATACAAGAAGAGGCTCTACATCACCGGCAAATTATTATGTCAGAAAATCTGTCTGAATTAGAAGATGCAGACATTACAAAATTAGTAACTGAGTTACAAACCATGCTCATTAACAGAGATGCTGCCACTCAAGCATTTGCAAAAATAGGCCAACAAAGTTTATTTGATTTTTTAAGGTAAGACTATGGAATTTATAACTGCTGCCGTTCTTGTAAACTCAGGTCAACCATTAAAAATCCTAAATGATTTAAAATTACCAAAACTAAGAAGCGGTCAGGTTTTGGTAAAGATACATTTTGCTGGTCTTTGTCATAGCCAACTTATGGAAGCAAGAGGTCATAGGGGCGATGATAAATATTTACCTCATTTACTTGGTCATGAGGGTGTTGGGACGGTGATTGATCTTGGTCCAAGCGTAACAAAAATAAAAAAGGGTGATGAAGTAATTCTCGGATGGATAAAGGGAAATGGTTTAAACGAATTAGGAACAAAACTCCACAGCAACACATTGGGAGAAATTAATTCAGGGCCAGTAACTACATTTTCAAATTATTCTATTGTTTCAGAAAATCGCGTATATAAAAAACCAAAAAATACTCCATCTAAAGAAAGCGTGCTTTATGGATGCGCTTTACCGACTGGTGCAGGTATTATTCTGAATGAACTTAAACCAAAAGAAAATTCTGATATCGTCGTTATCGGACTAGGAGGAATAGGACTAAGTGCTTTGATGGCCGCCAAACACAAAAAACCAAGAAGTCTAATCGCTATAGATATAGAAAGTGAGAAATTAGATTTAGCAAAAAAAATGGGTGCAACCCACACCCTCAAAGCAAATGAACCAACGTTAAAAAAAATGGTTGCAGAAATTTGTAAAAGAGGCGGAGCAGATTATGTTGTTGAAGCAGCCGGAAATGCATCAACTATAGAATTAGGAATGTGCCTGTTGGAACCCACTGCGGGAGAACTAATTTTTGCATCTCATCCCAAAAAGGGAGAAAAAATTTGTATAGACCCCTTCGAATTAATATGTGGTAAAAAAATTCGTGGAAGCTGGGGAGGCAAGAGTTTTCCTGATAAGGATATTCCTATCTTAGACAAGATGCATGAGGATGGAATTCTAGATTTGTCAAATTTGATTTCCAATGAATACAAGTTGGAAGATATTAATAGCGCCTTTAATGATTTAGAAAATCGAAAAATAACAAGAGGCCTTATTTTAATGCCTGAATAACAATCTATCATAAAAATTTATCTTCAATGCTTTTGGCAATAAAATTGCATTAATCATTATCATAATTAATTGTTTAGAGATTTTCATGGGAATAGAAATAGATTTAATGAAAAATTATCCCAAAACAAAACGGGATCCTTTCGCAAGATTGAAATCAAAAACAGATCAACATCGTCAAATTGCTCGAGAATTTGGCAAGGATTTTTTTGATTGTTCGAGAGATACTGGGTATGGCGGATTTACCTATGATGCTAAATACTGGGCACCAGTTATACCCGATTTTAACGATCATTTTGGAATAGGAAATAATGATAGCATATTAGATATTGGCTGTGCAAAAGGATTTATGCTTAATGATTTTCTTAATAACAACCCTACTTTAAAAGTAAGCGGAATAGATATATCTGAATACGCTATAAATCATGGTCATCCGAGAGTTAAGGAATTTTTGCAAATTGGAGATTGTCGTGATTTGCCCTTCGAGGATAAGTCTTTTGACTTTAGTTTTTCTATAACCACTGTCCATAATGTTGATAAAAAAGAATGTATCAAATCCCTAAGCGAAATTGAGAGGGTCACAAAGAAGGGTTCTTTCATTACCGTTGATGCCTACAATAACGAAACCGAAAAAAAAGCGATGTTTGCATGGAATCTTACAGCAAAGACTATATTACATGTAGATGAATGGAAGAATTTATTTGATATCGCTGGATATACTGGGGACTACTATTGGTTTCTCCCCTAAAAAGTAATAAATTTTTAAACAATTGAAAGAGAGACTTAAATATGAATCATTTCAACAAGATAGTACTAGACAGCTCATCCATACACTTCGCAAAACATTCAAACCTTAAAACTTTAAATGAAATAAGAGCTATAGTGACAAATCAGTTTTCAGATTCAAAATTAACATCTTTTCCAAAAGATAAAGAATCTTATCATAACCATTTACGTGAGGTTCAAGATGAATTGAACAAGAAGGAATATGTTCACAAAATAGTGACACAAATTTTTGATGACCTCAATCAGTATGTGGACTATGAGGAATTCCTTATTCAATCAAATTTATATCTGAGGGCAACCAGACCTCAAATTAATATAACTGAGGAGGCTATTGGCTGGCATAGAGAGTCGTTCTATGGGCCTAATATGGAAGATTCAATAAATGTCTGGACTCCAATATTGAATGTGACAGAATTCAATACTCTAAGGTATATTCCGGATTCACAAACAATTCCTGATGACAAAATAAAGCTCAAATCTCAAGTTTCTGATCTAACAAAAAAAGGCAGTGATAGGAATAAAGTAGGTTTACTTTATGCTCCTAAAGAAATCGTGTCAGGGGTAGATTTGAACAAAAGCGAACCAATGTTGGTTCCGGAGGGATGTAGCTCGGTATTCTCAGGAAATCTTATTCATGGGGCTGCAACGAACTATGATGAAAAAATTCGTTTCTCAGTCGATTTTCGCATTATAGCGAAGAAAGATTATAAAATAGAGGCGGCAAAAACGTTTCATGCTGCATCTGGCAAGCCATATTTTGTTGAATTAAATAAATGCTAATTTAAAGACGAATTTTGAAACGCTTTTTAAAGTTTCCTCAATTCTAATCAATAAATGCCCTTAGACGATAAATATTCCCTGGTTTCATTTAGAGAAGCGAGTGTGCCAATATCGCAGAAATAATCATGAGCCTCATAACAAAAAATTTTTCTGTCCAAAGGTTCTATCAAATCCTTGGCAATATCATGAAATTGCAAGCGCTTTTTTCTAAGGTTAGAGATAATTCTTTTAGAAAAAAAGTAGACTGCTCCATTTGCCAGATTTGACGGAGACGTCTCTATTTTCTCCCAGAAGCGCAATATTTTTCCATCTTTATCAACTTCCATCGTACCACAATTTTTTTTATCTTTGGTCCGAAAAGAAAGAAGAGCCAAATCAAAATTCAAATCATCGATAGCACTCTGTGACTTTACTAAAAAATCATCTAAACTTGCATCGTAAAAATTATCACAGTGAATAACTAGTAAATCATCATCAGGTTTTTTATCAATTAGACTCAAAAAAGTGCCTCCTGTACCCCTTAGTTCTTTCTCAAAAATTTTAAAGATAGGGAAACCCGAGTTATAAGTTTGTAGGAAATTTTCAACCTGTTTTTTCTTATAATGTAAGTTAATATAAACCTCTTTTGGCGGTATTTTAATATTGCTTAATTTTTCTAACCAATGTTCTAACATTGGCTTATTACCAACCTTTACAAGGCATTTTGGTATTTTATTTGTAATTGGTCTTAACCTTGCACCCAATCCAGCAGCTAATATTAAGACGCGCATGAGTAAATTGCTTTCATCAATGAATCTGAAGATATCGGCTTATTTCCAATTGACGAGACTTGGATCCCGGATGCAATTGAGCCGATAAAAGCTGCATGCCAAATATCTGCCCCTTGGGCCAATGCTAATGAGGCTACAGTCAACATAGAGTCCCCTGCTCCAGAGTTATCACGACATATTTTTGATAAAGCTGGTAACCTATCTACACCATCTGCACTCTCAACGTTTTTTCCGTCTTGGATCAAAACCCCGTCCTCGCCCAATGTTATAAAAGCATTTTTTGCTTTTGACTTTTTTATCAATTTATAAGCAACAGAAACTATCCCAGATTCTTTATCATTTAGAGCTAAGCGCGCTTCATGTTCTGTTGGAGTAATCAGACTCATATTTTTAAATCTACTGATATCGCCAAATTGTGATGATGATTGACTATCCGCAGTGGTTATTACCCCTTTTTTAAAAGCAAGTTTGGAGAGTTCTTCAACTAAATACTGGGGAAGAATTCCATAATTAAAATCAGAAAAAATTATCACATTAGTGGAAACGATATGTTTTTTTACCTCGTTTATAACGTTCAAGGTCATATTTTTTGATATTTGATCTTCAATTAAGTCTGATACTCTTAGTAGAGTTTTACCTTCACATTTTAACCTAGTTTTTGTTGTAGTTTTCCGAGAGGCATCAATTATAACACTATCATTTACATCATATTGTGATAAAAATTGTGCTATAATTTTGCTACTTAGGTCTCTACCCGCTACTGAGACTAATCTGGCGCGAGAATTAAGTGCTCTTGCATGAGCTGCAACAATACCTGCCCCTCCTAGATATTTTTCTTCTCTAGTAGGTTGAACAACGATGGTAGGGTCCTCTTTACTCATTCCCAGAGGACGGCAATATTGATACACATCCAAAATAACATCCCCAATTGTTATCGCTTCAACTTTATTAAAATTTTCAATTAACTTAATTATTGTTGACTTTGATATTTGGCGTCTGTGGATATATTCTCTTACTTCTTTTGTTTTCCAAGGAACCTGAAAATCAGAGTTCACAAATTCAACTGTTGTTCCAGTTTTTTCATTACCTGCACTAAAAATTAGTGCTCCACCCCAAGCCTTAATAATCTCTTCGTCGTTAATTTGGTCCTTGTATTCAGGTCCCTTAATTACAAGGCTCGGTCTAAAATCGTTTAATACTTTTTTAAGGTCACCGTTTATTAGTACCACATGCGCTAGCTTTGAATAAGCCTTTACAGCAGCTAGTCTTACATCCTCTGGCATGAAAGACTTTTCTCCTGCTATCTTATCCGACAAAACACCAATAATGAGTTTTTTATTTTGGCTAGCGGCGAAATCTAAAAATCTTCGGTGCCCAGGATGAAGTATATTGAACACACCCGAAACAAATGTTGTTTCAGAACCATCATCTATAAATGCAATCTTTTTAACTTGCCCCATCTCTAGATAAATACTCCCAGTAATATTCAACTACTTTCTAGAATTCTGTATGCCATAACTAATGCACTTTCTATGCCAGAAATCCCAATTCAATATTTAATAAAATTGCTGTTATTTGGCATTAAATTTGCAGAATGGATTGAAATATTGAGGATCCCAAATTATGCAAAAAAATATATTTATAACTGGTGGTTGTGGTTACAAAGGAAGCAAAATTGTCCCACTTCTTTTAAATCTCGGACATAGAGTAACTGTATTTGATACTATGTGGTTTGGTAATTTTCTTCCTAAACATTCAAATTTAAAAATCCTAAAAGGCGATATAAGGAACCTTAGAGGCATTTCTTTAGAGGGTTTTGATACAGTAATTCACCTAGCCTCTATAGCAAATGATCCCAGTGGCGATTTAGACCCAACACAAACTTGGGAAATATCTGTTTTAGCTACCAAACAATTTGCTGAAAAAGCGGCCGGAGCCAAAGTGAAGAACTTTATATATGCATCGTCTGGAAGTGTTTACGGACTCAGCGATGCCCCAAAAGTTACTGAAACAGAGGAATTGGTACCCATTTCCACATACAATAAAACCAAAATGTGCGCTGAGAGAATACTCCAGAGTTACGACGATAAATTTAACCTAATCATAATTAGGCCAGCTACTGTTTGCGGACTATCACCGAGGATGCGATTGGATGTTGCTGTAAACATGCTTACTACTCAGGCATTAGAAAACAACAATATTACAGTGTTAGGCGGTGAGCAGGTTCGACCAAATATTCATATTGATGATCTTGCTAACCTTTATGCCTTTTTTGTTGCCAACGAAAATAAATTAAATGGGGTTTTTAATGCAGGTTTTGAAAATTTAAAAATTATTGATATTGCAAATATTGTTTCGAAAAAGACAGGAGCTGAGATAGTCGTAGAAACATCAAATGACCCCAGATCCTACCGTTTGTGTTCAGACAAATTATTAAGCGTAGGATTCAAACCTAAAAAAACTGTGGCAGACGCAATTTCTGAAATTTGTGATGCTTGGAAAACAAATCAGCTCAAAAATGAACCTCAGTGGCATACAGTTAGTTGGATGCAGACCAATAATTTAAGTCCTGAAAACAAGAAAAACGAATACAAATTATCTGCCTAATGAGGATACTCATGCCAAATGAATATAAGCAAATAAAACCATTAGTATTTTCTTCCAACATAAATCTTTACTTGGAGGAAATGATCTCTCTATTGAAAAATATAGATGTGAATTCAGTAACTCAGTTAAGAGACGCGCTTTACTACTGTTGGAAGGATAAAAAAACTGTCTACCTAATAGGAAATGGTGGTAGCGAAGCTAACGCAACGCACCTAGCAAATGACTTAATTTATGGTTTAGGGAAAACGAATAATAATAAGGGCTTGAAAGCTATTTCTTTATCAAGCAATGCCTCTATATCAACTGCAATTTCAAATGATGAAGGTTATGAATTTGTGTATTCAAAGCAACTTGAAACTCTTGCAGAAGAAGGAGACTTATTGCTTGCATTTAGTGGCTCTGGCAATTCACAAAACATAATAAATTGCCTCAAAGCAGCAAGAAAAATAGGCATAAAAACTGCGGGATTCCTTGGATTTGACGGCGGTGCTTCGAAGAAATTGCTGGATATTTGTATTTATACCCAGACCTATAATATGCAATTGAGCGAGGACCTTCAGATTATACTAGGTCACTCAATTTCTCGAGACCTTTGCGAAATTATAAACTCAGATTAAATTCTAAAAGAAAATATGATGGAAAGAAACGAAAAAAAATACTGTATTTTGGGTGCAACGTCTTTTGCAGGCCGCTCCTGCGTTGAGTCACTTCTTCAAGGGGGGGCATAACTTGCTGGCAATAGCTAGAAGAGAACTACCAACTGCACCATTTAGCATTAATTGCGTACAGCAAAAAAAACTTAAATGGGTAAAAGCTGATATTGTTTCAGACACGGAAAGATTAATTTTAGAAATAAACAAATTTAAACCAGATTATATCATTGACTTTATGGGCCAAGGAATGGTTGCGCAAAGCTGGATATTCCCTGAGCAATGGTATATCACTAATGTTGCAAAAAAGTCTGAATTAATAAATGGGTTAAATTGGGAAGATTACCTTTGTAAATATATTAGAATATCTACCCCAGAAGTTTTTGGTTCCGTAGAGGAAACAATCACCGAGCAACACCCTTTTAATCCCTCAACACCCTACGCACTCTCCCATGCTACAATTGACCAGCACTTAAAGTTAAAAAATAACGAAAATGGGTTTCCTTATATTATTTCTAGATACGCAAATTTTTATGGTCCCGGACAACAAATTTATAGAATAATTCCAAAAGCCCTTTTCCTCGCACTTTCAAATCAAAAATTAATCTTGGAAGGTGGAGGATTATCCGAACGAGCTTTTATATATAAAGATGATATAATCTCTTCTCTTCAAGCAATAATCAAACATGGAAAAATCGGAGAATCCTACCATTTCTCAGATACTAAGTGCATATCCATTAAGTCCCTCGTGAGACAAATCGCTGAATGTTGCGGAATTAATTACGAAAATTTTACTACAATCGGAGCTGAACGAAAAGGAAAAGACCAACGTTACTTCATGAGTGTGGATAAAGCCCTCTCCTCCCTCGGTTGGAAACCAAAAATGTCACTCAAAGATGGCATAGTAAAGACAAGGCATTGGATAGCTGATTCCAAAGAAATCATTACCCCAAATCTACTGAATTATACACATATTTTTTGAGATTCCCATGAATAAAATCAATAATTTTTTACCAAATCAATATGACCAAGACCAATTATTTTCTGTCAAACACAATTACTTGTCGGAACAATTTTCAGATTACAAAACTATTCTGAGCAAAATAGAAACTGTCATTGTCAATAATGATTTCACTCTTGGAAGGGAAGTAGATCAATTTGAAAAAAACATAACTAATATAGTTGGCACAAAACATTGCGTTGCTGTTGGAAGTGGTACTGATGCAATTCGGCTGTCTTTGATCGCTTTGGGTATAAAACAAGGTGATGAGGTAATCACTACTCCATATACTTTTCATGCAACAATTGGAGCGATAGTAACAGCAGGAGCAAAACCAGTTTTTGTAGATATTGAAGACGATTTCAACATAAATACTCAAAAAATTATTTCTGCTATTACTCACAAAACAAAAGCCATAGTGCCTGTTCATTGGGCGGGGAGACCTATTGAGCCCTTAAAGCTCTCGGAAATATCTTCAAAATATTCAATCCCTATTGTTGAAGATGCTTGTCATGCGATCATGGCTCATAGAGACGGTATTAAAGCTGGCACTATTGGACACACAGGTTGTTTTTCACTTCACCCGCTCAAAAACCTTAACGCCTGGGGAGATGGTGGCTTTATTTGCACCGATGACACTTCCATCTGTGAAAAACTTCGTTTACTTAGAAATCATGGTCTCGAAAGCAGAGACTCCTGCAATATATTTGGTTTTAATTCTAGGCTCGACACAATTCAAGCCGTAGTTGCAAATCATCTTATTTCATCTCTTCCTCATATAACCAAAATGCGAATAAAAAATGCGCTTCTTCTTGATGAAAAATTAGAGGGCATTAAACAAATCAGAACGCCTATCCGTGACCCCAAAATCCATGAAGTATTCCATCTATACTGCTTCCAAGCAGAAAATAGAGATGCATTGGTGAGTTTTCTCAATTCGAGAGGTATTGACGCAAAAAAACATTATCCAATTCCAATGCATCTGCAGAAAGCTGCAAAGTATCTTGGCTATAAAAAAGGCGATTTCCCTATTGCTGAAAAACTAGCGGACTCCACTATATCCTTACCGGTGCACGAATTCATTATACCGGAACAACTGGACCAAATGGCGGAATTAGTGAGGAGTTTTTATAATGGTTAATATGCAAATCCCATTTGTAAATTTAAGTCGTTTTTATTTAAAACATAAGGACCAGATTCTTGAATTAACAGATAAAATCGGGCAATCAGGCGTCTATATTCTTGGGGATGCGGTTGAGGAATTTGAACAGGACTTTGCAGATTTTTGTGGAGCAGGCCATGCGATTTCCGTTGGGAACGGAACGGATGCTCTTGCTCTAAGCTTAACTGCTCTCGATGTTGAAAAAGGTGATGAAGTTATTATCCCAGCAAACTCGTTTATATCGACAGCAGGAGCTGTAATAGAAGCGGGGGCAACACCAATTTGTGTGGATGTAGAGAAAGATCAAAATATTAGTCTAGAAGCGATTACTAATGCTATCTCAAAAAAAACTAAAGCAATAATTGTTGTACATTTAAATGGAAACCCTGCTCAAGTTGACGAGATTATTAATGAGTTCAAAGACACAAATATCAGGATTGTTGAGGATGCGGCCCAATCCATAGGTGCTGAGGTTAAGGGAAAAAAGATTGGTAGTTTTGGCGATTGCGGCTGTTTTTCTCTTCACCCGCTGAAAAACTTTCATATGTTTGGTGATGCAGGGATGATTGTAACGAACTCTGTTGAAACCGCAAATAAGGTTAAAACTTTGAGGAATCATGGACTGATAAATCGCGATACCTGTGAAGTTTTCTCAAGAAATTCACGATTGGATGCATTGCAAGCTAGCTATGGTAAATATTTACTACCTTATTTAGATGAATGGACGAATAGGGTAATAGAAATTGCAGAATATTATAATGACCAATTTAGCGGATACTTTTACACCCCGAAAACAAGACCCTTTACAAAATCTGTTTTTCATAATTACGTAATTCAAACATCACAAAGAAATGAGTTGTCTGATTTTCTTAAACAAAGAGGGATTGAGACAAAAGTGCATTACCCTATTCCTATTTGTCACCAACCTGCTTGGAAAAAACACTCACTTCCTCCAGCGTTAATACCAGTTGTAGAAAGGCAAAAGGACGAAATTCTTAGCCTTCCAATTTACGCCGAATTGACTGATACGGAAATAGAATACATTGCAAAAAATGTCGTGAAATTTTTCAACGAAAGAAATTTATATAGAGAAGCCATATGAGCTTAAATAAAACAAATATAAATCAAATCAGCAAATTTTTTGTCGAAATTGTTAGAATAAGGACAATTGAACAAACCATAGCTGAAAGATATAAATTACAAGAAATGAAATGTCCTATTCACCTTTCTATCGGTCAAGAGGGTCCAGCAGTTGGCATTTCAATGTTTCTTTCCCAAAATGACAAAATGCTAAGCACTCATAGAAGCCACGCACATTATTTGGCAAAGGGAGGAAGTTTAGAACGAATGATTTATGAATTTCATGGTGCTCAAGAAGGATGTAGCAGCGGCATGGGGGGGGTCTATGCATCTCATAGATAAAGATTGTGGTTTTGAAGGAGCGACTGCCATAGTAGGAAATACTATACCCATTGCTAACGGTATTGCTCTATCTCAGAAATTATCCAACCAAGATAATATTACGGTTGTTTGTCTTGGCGAAGGAGCAACAGAAGAGGGGGTTTTTTATGAGACACTAAATTTAGCTTCTTTAAAACAACTACCTATAATGTTTTTCGTCGAAAATAATAGATATTCCGTATATTCTCCCCTTAATGTAAGACAATCTAATGAACGCTCGATCACTAAGATTGCTGAGGCACATGGTATTAGAACCTTTTCAGGTGACGGCAACAAAGCCGAGGAAGTAATAGATGTTTGCAGATTGGCTACAGAACATGTTCGAAAAAAACACCAACCCTGCCTCATAGAGCTATCTACCTACCGATGTTTGGAACATTGTGGTCCAAATAACGATGATCATCTTCATTATAGACCAGAAGAGGAATTGGCATATTGGTCCAAAAATGACGTGATCCAGAATACCAAATTGCTTATCACACAATATGGTCTGGAAGTTGAAAAACTCGAGCAAAAGGTAAAAGCAGAAACAACAACCAAGTTAGATGATGCGTTTGCACTTGTAAAACACTCCTCCCTACCCTCATTGGAAAGGAGTTCATCATATGAATATGCTTGAAATAAAAAAATTTAAAAATGAAAGTATATCCTTTCAGATTAAAAACTTTGCAGATGGAATAGCATGTGCCCTAAGAGATAGCATGGAGGAGGATCCCTCTGTGGTAACCTTCGGTCTAGGGGTAACAGACCCAAAAAGTATTTTTGGAACAACGCGTAACTTAAAAGAAAAATTTGGAGGTGATAGAGTCTTTGACACACCTGTTTCTGAAAATGCAACAACTGGCATGGCAGTGGGTTTAGCAATCTCTGGTTACAAACCAGTCTTAACTCACCAAAGATTAGATTTCAGCTTGCTATCTATTGATCAGATCGTCAATTCTGCTGCTAAATGGAATTTTATGTTTGGTGGCAGACAGTCGGTTCCTTTAGTCATACGAATGATAATTGGACAAGGCTGGGGCCAAGGTCCAACACATTCCCAAGCCCTTCAAAGCTGGTTTGCACAAACTCCTGGCCTTAAAGTAATAATGCCGGCCTTTCCAGAAGATGGTTATAATCTGCTCAGGAGTAGTATAGCAGACCCCAATCCAGTATTGTTTCTGGAACATAGATGGTTGCATCAAATTAAATGGGAAGGTCATGGCAAAAAAGCCTTGGTTTCGCCACTCACTCAATCAAAAAACATACACAAAGGAGATGATGTTACTATTATAGCTTACTCAGTTGGCTCTGTTTATGCTCTTAACGCTGCCAAAATACTGCAAAAATTAAATATTGGTCTAGACGTAATTGATGCCCACAATCTAAGACAACTCGATGTTAAACCCTTCTCTAAGAGTGTGAAAAAAACGGGTAGACTGCTTACAGTAGATTTTAGTCATGAATTCTGCAGTGTTGGTACAGAAATAATTGCCAGATTGATTAATGAAAATTTTTCTAATTTTAAAAAGCCTCCTCAAAGGTTAGCACTCCCAAACTTTCCAGTCGGCACCGCCCACTCAGTGGAGAAGGACTTTTATTTTACCACATTTGATATCTGTAAAAAAGTTCTTGAAATTACAGACAATGTGACAACGGAGAACATGAGTTTTATAACGGAAGAGTTTACTAAGCTCCAACCAACACAATTTCATGGCCCGTTCTGAGGAAACGATCGCGTCAAGAGGAAAAAATGAAAAAAAAACATAGTAAAAGAAATAATTGTCGACTTTGCCATTCTAAAGTACTCAAAGAAGTATTAAGAATGCCTAAAAGTCCTCCTACTGAAAAGTTCAGACTACCCTCAGAAAAAGCGCATCAAAAGTTCCCGATGAATTTATATCAGTGCTTAAATTGTGGTCATATCCAGCTACTAGATGTTGTTAACCCAGATCTATTATTTGGAGGATATATTTATGAAAGTTCTATTTCACCAGATTTAGATAGTCACTTTTCTGGTTATGTTGCAGACGTTTTAAAATATCTAAATTCCTACAACTTGGTTACAAATTCTATTTTAGATATTGGAAGTAATGATGGCTTGTTATTAGACAAATTCAAGAACCTCGAAATAACATCTTATGGGATCGACCCTGCCAAAGAAGTAAATAAAAAATCTAGAAAAAAAGGTCATATTGTTCTCGATGGTTACCTATCAGAAATCTATTTAGATTTTGTGGAAAGATATGGGCAAGTAAACTTAATAACAGCAAACAATGTATTTTCACATATGGATAATATGAGAGAAACTTTTGAGTGTATTCCAAAAATGCTTACAGCTGACGGTTTGCTTGTATTTGAAGTCTCTTATATAATGGATACAATTAAAAACAAAGTTATAGATTATATCTATCACGAGCATTTAGCATACCACGGTGTCAAGCCTTTAAGAGACTTTCTTTCTTCAATTGGATTAAAAATGTTGAGGGTTGAAAAAATTAATACCAAGGGCGGTTCCATAAGGGTTTATGCAAGCAAAAAGAATGCTACCTTCAAAATTGAAACCGAAAATATTGACAAATTTTTATTAGAAGAAAAATCCCTATATCAAGATGTTGGATCCGAAATTTCTTTTGCAGCTAACTCGTTTAAAAAAGAATTGAACAAAGCTAAAAGGATTTTGAGAGAAAAAAACTCAGTTACCGAAAAAACAGCAATTTTCGGAGCTTGCGCTACAGTAAATGTTATGATTGAGATGGGTGAACTCGCTGAAGATATCGATTTTATAATTGATAACTCCCCTACACGCATCGGACGCTTACATCCAAGTTATGATATACCAATCATTTCAGTAGAAGAGGCAAAATCGAAAAATATTAAAAATTGCTTAATAGGAGCGTGGAGACATAGGAAAGTAATTGAAAAAAACAATTCTTCATTTTTTAGAAATGTAAAGATCGTATCCGCCTTTGAAGAGAATTGGGCATGAATATAGTTGTATTTGGTTCAAACTCGAAAACATTTTCCTCTGTAATGTCCGAAATTGGTCAAAAATATAGGATTTTTGGGATTTCAAGGAAAAAAAATTCAAAGAATAATTCTCTTTTAGACAAGCATTTAAAACTTGATTTACTGAATTTCGAAGAAGAATATTTAGAAGATCTTCTGACTAAATTTCAACCTGACTGTTTTATATCTATGGTAAGATATCGTAGCCAACAGGAAACGAGAAACACTTTAGAACAGTCTTTAGAAACGGAATTAAAGCCACTAATTATTGTAAGAAATTGGTTGTCTAAAAACCCCCCAATAAAACCTGTTTCAATAATTTTGGCCTCTAGCGTTGCTGCAACTCAGTATAGACCAGATCTTCCAATTGAGTACTCGGTGACCAAAGCTGCTACAGAAAAGTTTTTAACTTCCATAGATAGTCAATTTCCAAGTTCAACTAAACAAATGGTCTGGCCAAATATTATTAATTTAAGCGAATATGAATTATTGTCTTATGCCAAAAAGCACTCAACTAGTGAATTCAAGAATTATAAGTCCAAAGTTACACCTTTTATTGGACAGCTGACCAATGAGAATCATATTTCCAAAGTTTTCGAGACACTAATCGAAGCAAATAAGTTTGGACTTAGAAGACAACGCATTACCGTTGATTGTGGTCTGTCAGACTTTTCAATGCTTACTTCTTTGGAGATAGCCCAATGAGTGTTGTTTACAGAAACGGTCTCGAAGCGCCGGGCTCAGCGGAAATTTTTAATAAGTTAAATTGGAATTCTTTTGGTATTAAGAGAATTTGTTATCACACAGAAAATTCGACGGAACTTCAAATCATGGAATTAGAATGTCAAGAAAATGCAACATATCCTGCACATTTTCATGACCATGAAGAAGCAATTCAACTCATATCTGGTGAACTTTATATAGAATTATTTGATAATAATTGTTCACTATCCAAATCTCTGAAATTAGTGAAACCAAGGGAAATCTTTATCATAGAAAAGGGTACTATCCATAAAACTTTTACAGGAGATATACCAGCTCGCTATTTAGAACTTAAATCTGGACCAATTTCTAATTATTCAACTCAGATCGCTAAGGAGATTTCATAATGCATTGCAGGGTTTGCGAAACTAATGGAATTGAAAAAAAAATTAACTATAAAACTCCAATCAATCATAATTATTTAAAAGACAAGAGTGACGAGTTTGAAATTCACAATTTTGAAATTTATTTTTGTAATGAATGCGGTTTTATTCAAAGTCCCCATTATGTAAAACCAAAAAATGAATTATATGAAAATTATATAACTTTAAGCTCGTGGAAAAATCAGCCCCAGGCTCAGCTCATAATTAATAGAATGAACGACTTTTTAGGATTAGAAAGAAGCTCAAAAATTGTAGATGTAGGTGCCAATGATGGTTCTTTTTTAGACCTTTTGGGAAAGGCAGGATACAACAACATATCAGGGATAGAGCCAACCTACGATGCCTCACAAATAGCAAAAAGCAACTCTCATGATATAATTCAAGATTTTTTGACAACAGACTTAGTTTGTGAGCGAAAATTACAAAAAGAGTTCAATGTTGTGATAAGCCGACACGTTTTGGAACATATTCTCGAATTGAACGATTTTCTTAAGGCTTGCCGCTCAATGCTCGTAGATGATGGTATCTTGATATTAGAGTTACCTGACCATGGGGAGGCGATTAAATACAATGATTATAGTTTTTGGGAAGAGCACGTTAATTATTTTACCGAAAATACTTTGAATACTGTCCTCAAGAAGAATGGATTAGAGATTTTTGCGTCAGAGAAAACTCTTTTCACGGGGACCGCTCAAATACATTTTATTAAAAAATCATCATCAGAAACAATACTCCCGGCTAATGAAGAAATCAAAAAATCTAAAACATATCTTGAAAATTTTTTACGTTTCAAATCAAGACTTCATGAATATATGGCTAACATAAATTCTGAGAGAGAAATTGTTGGCTTCGGCGCAGGCTGCAGGCTTTCAGGATTAGTAAACATCTTCGAGTTAGAGCCCTATATAACTTGTTTTGTAGATGACAATTCAAACAAGGTAGGTAAATACCTGCCTATGAGCCAATTGGAAATTCGACCCACGAATATTTTAAATCAAAATGATTATCACGTAGTAATGGGGGTAAACGCTGAAATTGAGGGAAAGCTCGCAAAAAAATTTAGGATTAAGGATTATTCAAGCTTTCTTCCACCATCCGCTAACTTACCTAATTTTTGGATGCAATAGTAACCTTTTAATTTTTTAAATTGATTATGAAAAAACCTTTTTTGGTTTTAAATGTGGAAAGTTGGTATGCTTATTGCTGTATATATTCAATGAACAAATTTCTTCTTATAAAGCGAATATGGTCGTTTTAAATCTGCAGTTTGGTTTTCAAAAATAATACCTTTTAAAAACAATTTTGAGTTATTTGGAAAATTTTATGAATAATATACCTAAAATTAACGAACCAACTTTAAAAACAAAAGAATTTATACTAAGAAAAAAAATTCTTTCGGAATTTGCTGAAAAAGTTAGCAAAAATGATATTCCAAATGCGTTAAAAGGTCTCTCAGAGTTTATGGAGAAAAACCCAACTCAGAGGCCTATTCTTGACCCGATATATGCTGCAATGTTGAATGATGTCGGAAGTACAAAACATGCTAATTATATTTCCAAATTAATCATCAAAATCGACAACAAACTATTAAAATTAGGAAAAGAATATCTCAATTTACCACCAATTTCGTATTACCAATTTTATGACCGAATTGGTGAGTTAGTCTCTCAGACAGCTGCAACAAGATATCTCAAAAAATTAGAAATTATTAAAGAAAAACCGGTACTTCCGATTACTAATATGGAACGCTTCGTCAACCCAGCATTTGTGCCATATCTAAGCGAGAGCTTTAATGTTTTAATGCCTGGAGACGAAGCTGAATTTTACAGGAACTATGCACGCTCGTCACCATTTAATACATGCCACACTCGT
The DNA here is from genome assembly GCA_902632595.1 of uncultured SAR116 cluster alpha proteobacterium. Taxonomy (GTDB): domain Bacteria; phylum Pseudomonadota; class Alphaproteobacteria; order Puniceispirillales; family Puniceispirillaceae; genus UBA5951. Next base: position 9,468 of record CACPDC010000013.1, on the reverse strand, counting down.
TGGGAACAATCCATACAGGGTCATTATTCTTCAACTGCCAAACATGTTCGTAAAAAGTTAAAGTTATCAAAAAATGAGCCAGTTGCGTTCAAACTCAAAAATGAAACTGTAATTGTTGCAGAAAAATTTTTAAAAAATTTTGGTTTAAACAGGGATGACAAATTTGTTACCCTGCATTTTAGGGAAGAGGGATACATGGACCATCTGCAACATGGTTGGCGTAATTCCAAGGTAAATAATCATGTTGACGCTGTGAAAATATTATTAAAACAGGGTATTAAGGTAGTCCGTATTGGACATCCAAAAATGAGTAAAATGCCTGAAATGGATGGTCTTATTGACCTTACCCTTTTAAAAAGGCCTCCAGAAGTAGATATTTTTCTATGCGCCGCGTGCATGTTTTTTTATGGATCTCCGTCCGGACCCTGCGACTTGGCTTACGAATTTGGAGCTCCAATTCTTTTTTCGGGAGTTTTTCCGTATGCCCATGTTAGACCAAATTCTTTAAATCAAATAACTCCTTTAAAAGATACCACTACAAATAAAATTCTCAGCTTGAAAGAGATATTCGATAGAGACTTATCTAACGTTTTCAGTCCAATACCCTATCACAGAAAAAAAATCGAAATCTGCAAAATATCTGCAGAAGAAAATACAAAAGCAGTAAATGAAATGCTCAACAGATTTTCTTCCTTAAATAAAGATAATGTAGGTTTAAATTTAGAGGACATTGGAATTCCTGATAATATCTGGTTCACAGAGGAATCTTTAAGATATATTTAAGGTTTTGATACTAAGAACATTCAATTAGTCTTGGGTGTTAAAATCCTTTTCAGTATCAATGTCTAGAGAACTCTTGGCGTCCATAACATATCCAACCGTTTGTTCGTTCACAAAGGTCCCGGTAGCTTTTAACCAATTTATATTGGCAATGTATATAGCGCCATTAAGCCTATAAAAATTAGGTAAGTCCTGCCGTCTTTTAGGAGTTGCTCCAGATATTAAAGGCTTGAGACCATTTCTTTTTCCCATTTCATACATCCATAACGGATTCTGAGAAACCTGAGTCACAGACGCACACGACATTCTCTCTTCTTTCAGACATAACTCTATTGCATCATCGATATGCGCCGCTGTCCTTAGAGGTGAAGTAGGTTGAAGCAATACAATCCAGTCAAAGTTAGGTACTCTTTCAATAGCATCTAGAACCACATCATACGAGGAAGTCTCATCTTTAGCTAATCCGATATCTCTAATGAACGGAACTTTACAATTAAGATGCTCGGCAGCACTAATTATCTCAGGATCATCAGAAGATAGGATTACATCATTAATTAATGAAGATTCTTGCGCAGCCTTTATTGTCCAGGCAATTAGAGGTTTGCCTTTAAAATCTCTAATATTTTTTTTTGGAACACCTTTTGAGCCCCCTCTTGCTGGAATGATTGCTAGAAGGTTCATTTCACTTGACTAACTTTTCTTTGCCTACATTTTCTTGAACATAATTTTCTGCAAGCTCAAAATCATCGGGACGACCTATATCTATCCAAGGCTCATGCATTGGATAAGCGACTGTTTTGTTTCCAGATTTTCTTACTCTTTCAAAAAGAGTAGTCATATCACAATTTTGTTCTTTTTTGAGGTGTTTAAACACATCTGGGTCGAGGGCATAAATTCCAGCATTTATATGGCTTCGGGCAATTGGTTTTTCCTCTAATCCAACAATATTTAAGCCTTCAATATTAACCACCCCAAAGGGATTTTGCCATTCATGAATCCTCACAGCCATAGTGGCGTTTGCATGATGATTAATGTGGAAATCTAGAAATTCGGAATAACGCATATGCGTTAATACATCTCCATTAGTGACCAGAAATGGGATCGTTATATGCTGTTTTAAAAAAGTAAGTGCTCCTGCAGTCCCTAGGGGTTTATCCTCATAAATATAGTTTATTTTTACACCCCACTTTTCTCCACTTCCGAAATAATTCTCTATCATATGAGACAAGTAATTTACTGAAACATAAAAATTTGAGAAGCCTTCCGATATAGCACGTATAATAATGTGTTCCATAATTGGCTTCCCATAAACTGGAAGAAGTGGTTTAGGACAATTCTCAGTTATTGGCTGTAAGCGAGTACCCTTTCCGCCTGCCATGATTACCATTGGATTTTCAATTTCCGATTTGATGGATAAGTTTTCCCATGTATGTAGCCCTACCACTTTTCTGTCAGCATCAATAATTGGAATTTGACGTATGCTATTTGCTGACATAATTTTTAGAATTATTTCAGTTTCCATAGACTCAGGCACGACAAAAGCCTCTTTTTTTATCACCTTATCTATTGAGCTATTTAACTGAAGGCCATTTAAAAGCCCGCGACGAATGTCTCCATCAGTAATTGTGCCAACAAGCTCTTTATTCTTATCAATAACCATTACTATCTGCATCGCTGCACTATCGAGGCATGTTATTGCCTGCTGTATTGTGGAATTAATTGGAATTATTGCTTTTTCCCATTGATTTATGGGTGGTTCCGATTTCACAGGGGTTTCATTATGCCTACCATAGCTACTTGGTGCCACATTTTTTAGCACGGTCATATCATCTCCCGAATTTCGATTTTACTTAATTAAGCAAAAACCGTGCCTATTAGGTTCAGATTAAAATCCCGCACAAAAATTAAAGAACGCCTTTAGAAATTTAAATCAAAAAAACTCTTCGCTAATAAATTTGAAATATCACAATTCTCTAGAACACTTATTATTTTGCTAGACGCTCCACCCTCGCCATAAGGGTTTTTTACCTTTTTTAAAATTATTTTGAAATCGTTTGATAATGCTTTTTCAATAGCTATACGGATTTCTTTTTCGTTAGCCTCACAATCAATAATACTATCAGCCTTTAATCTTCCTTTTTGACGTGGTCCAATATTAATAACAGGTATCTTGAAACTTGGCGCTTCAAGAAGGCCACTCGAAGAATTTCCAATAAGTGCATCAAAATTATTCAAACAAGAAAAATATTTTTTCTGTCCTAAAGAAGGGATAAAGTAGACATTGTTATTATTATTTACATAGGTTCTTATCTTTTGTGCCATTTTTAGACCATCTGTATCTGCGTTAGGTATAGTGAATATGATCTTACAGCCTGTGAAATAATCAAGAGCCTTCAATAGTGCTTCTAAATCAGCAGAACTTTCTTGTTTATGGAGGGTTACAGGATGATATGTAACAAGAAGCATTGGACGGTCAAATTCAATTCCTAATTGTTCAGAAAGCTCTTGCTTGCTAAAAAGTTCTGTTCTTCTAATACTATCAGTGCCTAGGCCACCAACATTAAAAACTGTATTTGGATTTTCGCCTAATTGGATTACCCTTTTTTCGTATTCCTTTGCAGCAACAAAATGTAGATGAGACATTTTAGTAATGGAATGCCTAAAAACTTCATCAAAAGCACCCATCGTAACCTCACCACCATGCAAATGTGCAATTGGTATATTAGTAATTGTTGCCGCTATTGCAGCTGCCAAAATCTCGTATCTATCCCCAAGAATAAGTAGCATGTCAGGAGTAAGAGTCTCAAAAGCTTTCGAAAAACCGTATATACCCTCGCTAATAGACTTACAGATATCAGATGCACCGTCAGTTTTTTGGATAACTGAAACTTTTGCATGAATTTTGAAATTATCCTGCTCAATTTCTTTTAGAGTCATCCCATGAGCTGAAGAAAGATGTGTCCCACTTACTACTAATTGGAGGCTTAAAACTTTTGATTTTTGGATTTCTTCCAACAAAGCTTTTAAAAGCCCATAGTCTGCCCTAGAGCTTGTTATTACGCATATTTTTTTCATAGGCTAATTAATTCATCTTTTTGAAAATCTCTATTTGCCTTTAAGCACATAACTTCATCCCATCTCATTGGCGAGATCCCATGACCAGGCCTTTTAATGCATAAATTTTTCTCTGAATATTGTTGGCCTTTTTTTATTGGGCATGCGGCCACTATTGATTTTCGAACAGCGTTAATGTTTTCTTTTTCACTTGGTGTTGGCTGTTTAATCTTTTTTCCTATTGCTTTTTCAATGTTTCGTATAGAACTTACCATTTCCGCCAATTCGACTGGTTCAAGGCTAGCTTTATGATCAGGACCCTCTAGATCCCTACTAATAGTAAAATGTTTTTCAATAACAATTGCTCCAAGAGCAACAGCTGCTATAGGTACTTCGATACCTTTGGTATGGTCTGAGTACCCAACTTCATTTCCAAATTTTTCTTTTAAGGAGACCATGGCATGAAGATTCACATCTTGCATAGGAGTAGGATATTCCGAATTACAGTGTAGAATAATTAATCTTTCTCCCCCTACCCCTGCTTTTCTTAGTACTTCAACTGCGTCTGTTATCTCATCATTATTTGACATGCCTGTAGATAGAATAATTTTTTTTCTTGTTGTCCCTACTTGTCTCAAATATGGAAGATTATTTATTTCTCCAGATGGGATTTTTATGTAAGGCATATTCAATGATAAAAGAAAATTTAAACTCTCTAAATCAAATGCCGATGATAAAAATCCGATATTTTTTTCATGGCACCTCTCAATTAGAATTTTATGATTTTCAAAACTTAACTCGAGACGCGTTAGCATTTCATATTGTGTTTCTGATATACATTCAGAAGCTTTCTGATAAAATGCTTTTTCAGCTTTAGCAGTGACTAATTGTTCGGCTTTGAATGTTTGGAATTTGATAAAATCAGCTCCAGCATCAGCTGCTGTATCAATCAAATCTAGAGCAATAGACATGTCACCATTATGATTTACACCTGCCTCTGCTATTATATCAACATGTTGTGATTTCATGATACACCTCTCAGAAGTTCACCATCGGAAACGTCATTAGATATAACAGCACCAGCTGGGATAACAGATTTTCGGGCAATTTTTATGTTTTGATGGATTATTGCTCCACTACCCACAAAACATCCATCACCTATTTCTACATTACCATTAATGCGTGCTCCTGTAGATATGTGGCAATGGTCTCCAATTTGAGCATCATGTTCGATTAAAGCCATAGAATTAATTATAGTATTTATTCCTATATTTGCGCATGCATTAACAACTGCACCATGCATGATGATACTTCCCTCTTTTACCAAGGAATAACGGGATACAATACTCGAAGAGGCCTTGATTACTGGGGTCTCTATCTCTTGACTATTCAACAATTCATATAGATTTTTGCGCTTATCAGGACTGTTAATTTGTCCGATTGTAATTAAAGCCATTGCTTTCATTGTTTTTATCTTATCTATTTCTGCATCAGAACCGATGACAGGGTAACCCAAACACGTTTCTGTGTTCGAAATTTCATTATCAATGATACCCTCAATTTTAAAACGACCCGTTGATTCTATCACTTCAATGCAGGACCTACAATGTCCACCTCCACCTATTAGGACCAGCGATTTCATATTAGACCAACACTACTTGGGATGTTAATTATTCGTTTTACAAGAGAGGATGTAGTTAGCATTGGAGAAGCCGGAGAAGTCTCAAAGACAGAGAGCTGATGTAAGGGAGTCCATGCAGGCCTCACATTAATTCCTGCTTCGATGCAAGAGGTTATTATATCTTCCTGATATTCTGTAAATTTTTCTTTTAGTAGAAGGGTTTGGAGCCAATAATTGCTTCGAGAGCACAAAGGTTCTTTGAAAATTTCAATTTCTGAAATATCAGAAAAAACTTCTGAATAAATTTTAAATAACTCTCTTTTTTTACTTAGTATATTTGGTAATTGCTCTAACTGAGCACATCCTAGAGCAGCGTTAAGATTGGGCATTCGATAGTTAAAGCCTATTTCATCATGCAAATATTTAAAAGGATGAGCTTTTTTTGCTGTAGTTGACAAATGCTTCGCTTTCTGTGCGATCAGAATATCATCCGTCAAAATCATACCACCACCACCTGTTGTGATAGTTTTGTTCCCATTGAAGCTGAAAATGCCTAATTTACCGTATGTCCCAACATGTTTGTTTTCATAAAGACTACCTATTGCCTCTGCTGCATCTTCAATCAAGATAATATTAAATTCTTTTGATATTTCCAATAAAGCGCTTAAATCACATGGATGACCAAAAACATGCATAGGTACGACAGCTTTTATAGGCCTACCAGTGAACTTGTTTATGCAATATCCATCTTCCATAATTGAAATTTTTCTCAGATATGTGCGCAGTTTTTTAGCGTCAATCCCGAGATTGACCTCACTTACATCCACAAAATGAGGGACCGCACCACAATAAGAAACAGCATTTGCAGTCGCAATGAATGTAAGGGAGGGTATCAATACTTCCTCGTTTGGTTTAATACCGCCAACTAGCAACCCCAAGTGAAGGGCAGCTGTTCCACTTACAACGGCAACTGCATATTTTGAACCAGTAAATTCACAGACTTGATTTTCAAATTGTTCTACATATTGCCCAATTGATGAGACATATCCGCTATCCAAACAATCTTTCAAATAGCTCCACTCATTACCTTTAAAAATAGGTTCATGTAATGCAACCTTGGCCTCCCCGGCTACTGTGCGAATAGCATTGACTATTTTTTGAGAGATTGTTTCCCCAGGTTTTAAATTATGGTAAATATTCATACCGTGTATCTATCTGTTCTATAGCCTGACAAATTATCGGCGTTTTCAAACCATGCAATGGTTTTTTGCAGACCATCTTTAAGTCCATCAAGACCAGTAATTTTCGGTTTCCAATCCAATAATGTTTGGGCTTTCTTATTTTCGGCCCATAGCCTTTCAACTTCGCTTTTCTCTGGTCTAAAGCGAATAAGATCTTCATCAATTTGTATATTTTTTTTCATTAATGAAGAAATTAAGGAAACTGTATCTGCTATGGAAATCTCGAAATTACTACCAAGGTTAATCACCTCCCCGTAAGCCTCCGAACAATTAATCGCTGCAACGAAGCCTGCAACAGTATCCTCCACAAAATTGAAATCACGCGTTGGATGTGTGGCACCAAGCTTTATGCTTTTTGAACCAGAAGCTAGCTGTGTAATGATTGTTGGAATAACAGCTCTCGCTGACTGTCTAGGACCATATGTATTAAAAGGTCTGATGATAGTAACTGGAAGATCAAATGAACTGTAAAAAGAAAAAGCAAGCTGGTCAGCTGCTATTTTTGTCGCTGAATATGGTGACTGCCCTTTCAAAGGGTGAACTTCCGAGATGGGCACAAATTCTGCTGTCCCATAGACCTCACTTGTTGATGTATGAATGACCCTAACATTCAAGTCTCTGGCAGCTTGAAGTACATTAAGGGTTCCAGTGACGTTGGTTTGTACATACGTATCTGGAGAGTGATAGGAAAAGGGTATAGCTACAAGTGCAGCTAAATGCAAAACTGCTTCACATCCACGCATTGCTTCCTTAACACCGTTGGGGTCACGAATATCCCCCTGAAATATCTCAAATTTTTCTTTTATTTCAGGAGCAGACTTATCTAACCAACCCCAACTGTTAAAAGAGTTATAAAGTACGAATGCCCTTACCTCATAACCCTTTCTAACCAGTGCCTCTACCAAATGCGAACCAATAAACCCATCTGAACCTGTTACTAATACTCGCACGAAACCATTCCTAACGTTTGCTCGTTTGGAATTTATTGACAAATTTATTAAGCCTTTCACCAAAATCTTTCATGATATTATTATCCTCTTGAGCAGACCTAGTTACGTAATTTTTCATATTCGGTAATAGCGGATGTTCTATGAATTTTCCGTTTCTTCCGAGCATAAAATGAGAAGCAGCGCTATAATACCAAGTCTCAACGCCAAGGGCTCCAGCAAGCGAATAAGGCGCGGATGGCGATGTGATAACTAAATCTAAGTTACTGATTAAGGCTAAAGCCCCATCAATATCGTCCATTTGGTCTAAATATCCTGTATCTAGAAAATATTTTGAATATTCGGGATGCTCCTTCTTAATTTCCTCATAATCCACGTCATATTGAAGGCTTACAAAATCTATGTCATCTCTTGATAAGAGATTTTTCCAATCCCCCAATTGTGTATGATGCATATCCCGTCCGTCGGTTAAAATTGAACTAGACCAACAGAAACCAACCTTGGGTTTTTTATTCTCATGATTAAATTTAAATTCCCAATATTTCTTTCTAAGCTCGTCAACTTTTAAATAACTTAAGCCACTAAATGTTTCTCCTGCTTCAATTTTCTCAATATTTTTACTTATAAACCAGAGGAAAATGTCACCTAGCGGAACATGAAATTGGTAGTCATCAAAAACAGGTTTAAGAGTCTCTTCATTAAAAAGACCAGGCCTACAGTGTATATCAGGAAAGCTCCTGGCCATAACTTCAGGTAGTTTAAAATGAGTTTCAAAGATCAGGTTTGGAAATGCTTCTGCAAAAGCATTCAATGCTGTACCAAACAAAATTTCATCAGCAATACCTTGTTCAGACCAAATTAATATTCTGGAATATTTATTAACGCCCTCATGCCATTTAGGAACATCAAATTTTCTGCGGGGACTTGGAAATTCTGTCCAATCAAATCTTACCTTATAATTTTCTACGCCCTCTCTTAATTCACCATGTCTTAATTGGGTAAGAGCCAAGTTCCACCTTATCTCAACATTATCAGGGTCTACTTCTAATGCTTTTTTATTTAATCTCAGAGTTTCCTCTACATTATCATTATAGGATTGATGCGCAATGCCAGCAAAAGCTAATAAAATCGCATTGGATTGCCAGTCAAATGATGTGTCTTCCAAAAAATCTAACACTTCTTTAAATTTTTTTAATTTTATACAAGAGGATACAAAAGATTCTACAGTAACCTTGTTTAGATTTTCTTTATCTATCTCCTCTTTAGAAACTTGAAACTGTTCTTCATGTCTTTTTTGCTTACCAAGACTTTTAAGTAATAAATTAATAGTTAATTCACCGTTGCTTCCAAGCTCTCTAGCTCTCAAAAGATTGTCAGCGGTTTCATCCGGCATTTCCAATTCAGCATAAGCAAATCCAGCAAACTGCCAATAACTAAAATGGTGGCCTAATGTTTCTTTGGATTTTTCCAAATGAGGAAGCATATTTTCCATTCGGTTAGTTTTAGAGTAGAGTTTCATCAAAGCAGAAATGATGCTTATATCATATTTTAATTTAGCTGCTCTCTCAAAATAAAACTCACATTTCTGATAGTCTTTTGCGTTATAATAACAAGCACCTCTTGCAAGCAAACTGTCAAAACCCTTACCATGTTTTTTTTCAAATTTTTCAACATCTCGGAGAGATTTGGATAATGAAGTCTCCTGCTCACTTTGTTTATTTTGAATTTTCTCGATATTGGATAAATCTAAATTTAGTAGTTCTAACGTTTCCATTATTTCTCTCCAATAAATGTATCAGGAGAAATTGCAAAATTTATGCCAAAA
>CACPDC010000012.1 GCA_902632595.1 uncultured SAR116 cluster alpha proteobacterium | reverse complement strand
AGAAATTTTGAGTCGAAACCCTCAACAAAAATAAAATAAGCAAAGAAAGATAGAATCGTGAATATTATAACAAGTTGAATGTTGCTTTGAATAATATCTTTTTCCGCCGTAGAAGATAAAAAATAAATCCCCGTAATTGGTCCAGTTGGTACCCCAAAGAACCCTGAAAATAATCCCGTTACCCATCCAAATGCGAGAGAAATAAGCCTAGTTTGAGGTCCTTTATACCGCCACCCAGAGAATAAAATAAATGTGCCTAAAAGAATGAAAATACCCATGTATAACGTTATTTCTGAAATTTCATTCTGGAAAAGAAAATTCAAACCAATAAAAGCACCAATACAAAGACCCAAACTGTAAAAAAGAGTAATTTTTTTTTGTGAAAATTTTATGGCTCTTTTTACTGTAAAAGCAACTCCAACTAAACCTGATAGAATGACGATATTCATTCCAGCTATTGGACCAAGAAGAAGAGTATAGCAGGGCAGCATAAACAAGGAGCCAGCAAAACCGGTAAATCCTCGAACAACTCCTCCAAAAAAAGCAATCATTGTACATATAAAAAGAGTGGTTAATTCTAGACCAAACAACTCATAAATTCCTACAAATTTAAGTTCTTATAAAAATAATTCTTTGGTAAATGATAATGGTTATATCGTGTGATAGTAATTATTAATAGTTGTTTTTAACTTTAGAAGTAGATTAACCTTTTTTCATAAAAACCAGACAATTTAAATTGAATTTTTGTTCATTTTCTATGTGAGTTAGGTGTTTTATTCTGGATGTAAGGAGAGAGAATTGATAAAAAAGAAAATTAGCCGAGAGGATTTAAGTATTGCAGCTGAAAAGTATAAAAATTGGGGCAAATGGGGACCTGACGATGAAATAGGCACTTTAAATTACACCTCTGCAGAAGATATTGTAGAGGCGGCAAGACTTGTTAATCAAGGAAAGGTAATTTCTCTTGCACTCAATTTTGACTCAGACGGCCCACAAGGCGCTAAATCAAATTATCAATCACTTGGTAGAATAAACCCCCTTCATACTATGCTAAGAACTGGCACAGATGCATATTCTGGGGTTCTTGACCGGCGGGGAATTCGTGCTGCAGACGACATGATTGTTATGCCATTGCAATCAGGAACTCAGTGGGACGGACTAGGACATATATTTTACGAAAATTTTATGTGGAATGGATATGATTGCCGAGAAGTGACATCAGCCGGAGCTCAGAAATGTGGTATTGAGAAAACAAAAAATAAAATGGTAGGCCGCGGAGTATTATTAGATATACCATTAGAGATGGGCGTTGAGCGGCTGGAGGATGGGTATGGAATTACCTGTCATGATTTGGATAGAGCAGCCAAAGCACAGCAAGTCGAAATTAAACGTGGAGATTATGTAATTGTTCGAACCGGACAGATGGAAGAAATGCTTAAAAATGGAAGTTGGGATGGCTATCCTGGGGGTGATGCGCCAGGGTTTGCATTTGAGACACTAGAATGGCTGCAAGAAAAAGAAGTGGCAGCCATCGCTTCGGACACATGGGGATGTGAAGTGCGGCCCAACGAGTCTGTGGAAGGCATTAATCAACCATGGCACTGGATAACAATCCCTATAATGGGCATCACTATGGGAGAAATATTTTTTCTCGGAGATTTAGCCACTGATTGTGCTATCGACGGAATTTACGAATTTATGTTTGTTGCCCCTGCTCTTCCAATTACTGGTGCTGTTGGCTCACCTACTAATCCGCTTGCTATAAAGTAATTAAGCAATGCAATTAACTGCATTTTTAGCAACAGCCTCATAAATTTAAAATGGACCTACAAATATGAAAAAAAAAACCGGCGCAATTATTTTAGCAGAATTATTAAAATCTTTCGGGATAACACATATTTTTATGGTTCCAGCAGTCTTAAGAAGAACGATGGTGGAGATTGAGAAAAGAACAAACATCAAAAGACTTCACGTTCATTCAGAAAAATCGGCTGCTTACATGGCAGATGGCTATGCAAGGGCATCTGGGAAGCCCGCAATTTGCATGGCACAGGTAATCGGTGCCTTGAATATTGCAGCGGGATTGCGAGATGCTTTTCTTGCGCACTCCCCTGTCATTGCCCTTACTGGAGGAAGGGATCCGCTAACGAAATTTAAAAAAGTCTACCAAGAAGTAGATGATATGCCTGCATTTGAGCCAGTTACAAAATTCAATGCAACAATTGATGATGTCAGCAGGTTTCCCGATATGCTTGAACAAGCATTTAGGGTTGCCACAACTGGCTCTCCCGGGCCAGTTCATCTGCAGTTTAAAGGGAATGAAGCACAGATAGATCTCGAAGGAACCGAATTAGAAAGTAATTTTAGCGCTGTGAATACTCAAATCCCGCCTCATCGACCCATATGTGATGATGTGATTTTAGAGAAGGCACTTACCACCATTCAATCAGCAAAAAGACCAATCATTGTTGCTGGCGGCGGCGCAAAACATTCCAAATGTTCAGAAGAGCTACTAAAGTTTGCGGAAAAATTTAATATACCAGTAGCCACTTCCTTAAATGGAAAAGATTTAATTCATTCAACACATCCTCTCTCTTGTGGTGTTGTTGGTACTTACTCACGAGAATCTGCCAACTTGTCTATTAAAGCTGCTGACCTTGTGATCTTTATCGGATCTGAAACAGGCTCCATGACAACCCATTTCTGGACACTACCCAATGATGAAGCTCGTATAATTCAAATTGATTTGGAACCTGAGAATCTAGGTAGAAACTATTTTCTTGAAGTTGCTATAAATGGCGATGCGAAAGCGACTCTTAAAAGAATGAATGAGCTTAATATAACACCAATTTCTGAGCGTGCTGAATGGCTGGAACATATCTCGCAATTAAGACGTGATTGGTATGACAAATACAAATCATTAATGGAGAGTGATACCAATCCAATAAGACCTGAACGATTATGCAAAGAAATTAGTGACAACGCGCCAGAAAATGCGCTAATAGTTGTCGATACAGGCCATGCTGGGATGTGGATGGGCGGTATGTTTGATCTGCAGCATCCAAATCAAAACTATATTAGAAGCGCAGGTCATCTTGGGTGGGCTTTTCCTGCTTCACTTGGTGCTAAATGCGCGTTACCAGATAGACCCGTTATTTGCTTTACCGGAGATGCTGGTTTTTGGTACCACATCGCTGAGATCGAAGTGGCTGTGAGATGGAACATTAATACAATTGTAGTAGTAAATAATAACAGTGGTGGCAATCAGTCAAAACGTGGCTTTGATAGGGCTTATGGCGGAGAGCAAACAGCCGAAGGTCGTCAGATGTGGACTTTCAATAATGTAAATTTTGCAGAAATCGCTCAGAGTATTGGGGCTGTTGGTATTAGAGTAGAAAAAGCAGTGGATATACAAACTGCTATAAAAAAAGCATTACAATTAAACAAACCGGTGATTATTGATGTTGTAACTGACATCGATGCATTAGCACCCCTAGCCGTTAACTAGCGCAACCCAAACAAGCTTATCACAAAATAAACAGGAGAAATTTGTGAGATACCCTAGCATAGATGAAGATAATTATCCACTTGGTTTTTTATTCATAAAAGGCAGAGAGCAACCTGATATTGTGAGAGGCAAGACTGGAAAAACAACCTATACAACTCATGCAAGGCAAATGGCCCTATTTCAAAAAGAAGCCCTTGTTCAAGAAGGCTTTAAAGGAAGCAGATGGCGGCTTTCGTCAGATGAAGGTAAACACCTATCTGGAACGGACCTTGCCCCTTTTCCGCTTGGTTTCTTTAATGCAGCCCTACATGGCGATCTAACAGGACGCATTCGTCAATTTGCGAAACGTGATAATATTACGCTCGATAAGATAGATATGGAAGTTTCTAATTTTTACTATATGACTGGCTCATTCGTGAAGGGAGATGCCACTGGTCATGCAGAACCTCCGCTGATCGAGATATCTATAACGGCAAATACTAGTGCCAAAAAAATCAATAAGATTATATTAGACGCGCTAGCTGCTTCTCCTTTCATATATGGGTATCGCAACAAGCTTCATAGCCGCTTTTCCTTATTCATAAATGGTACCCAAAAAATATTATCAAACTTACCAAATTGTCCAATAGAAGCAGCTGAAGATCCCTTCATGATCTACCAGACAACACCTGCACCCGTTAGTAATGGTAAATTTATGGATGGCATAATCAGAAAAACAGGCGAAGAATTAGAGGGAAAAATAACAAAAGCACCCACAGGAACAACAACAAAAATTATCCGTAACATCTATGGGGAGAGCCATAGCACTGGTGATGCGAGCACGGTCATTGCGGATACCGTCCTCGGGCTTCCGGGGATGACACGTTTTGAGATTGGTAGCGACGAGGGTAGTAACTCTGCTCCTTCCGGCTTAGGCCATCTATGCGCAGGCGTTTCGTTCTGCTTTTTAACGCAGTTACACCGTTATATTGAACATCAGAAGTTCTCTATCAGTGGGATGCGCCTTACCCAAACTGTGGATTTTGAGGTGAGCGAAGAAAATGGTTCTCAAATTGGCAAGATGGCTGCTGTTGATACGCATCTTTACATGAATGGAGATACCTCTGAAGAGGAGTATGAGCGATTATTAGAATTATCAGCAAGATCGTGTTATTTACATGCAACCCTTGCCACGCCACTTGAACCCAAAGTGGAGATAAGCCTGAATGGTAAAAACTTTTCTAAACTAATTAGAAATGCAGATTAGGGAGTTCAGTATGAAGTCATTGAGAACCAAAAGAGACGAACAACAATGGATGCTCGACCTTGCTCTTAATATGCGTGGTAGAGTTCAGAATTTTGAGAGAGATGATTGGGAAACACCAAAGCGCGCACATAATTATCGGATGCTTCCGAAAATGTGGCGCCAAAAAGCAGAGCATGATGAAGCATTGGCAAAACAGGCTGAAAAACAAGGGTTTCTGATGACCGCATTAGAACATTACGAACATGCTGTTGAATCCTACAGAATGGCACAGCACCCTATATATTTCGACGATAATCCAGTAAAAATATATCTCACTCAAAAACTAGCAGAGATGGTAGACAAGAGAAGTGCCATATCGCCCTACCCTATAGAGCGAGTTGAGGTACCGTTCGATAATGGCAAAACAATATCCTGTCTTCTTCACCTGCTCCCAGATAAACGCAAAGCACCCTGCGTCATTTATGTCCCAGGAATGGACCAGACCAAAGAGTATTTTCCAAAGGTTATAAATAACCTTGGCATTAACAGAGGCATGCACGTTATTTCAATGGATGGTCCTGGACAGGGCAACTCAAACATGCAGAAAATTCGTGCTGTTGGAGATAATTACGAACGTGCAGGTGCTGCTGTTATCTCATATCTCCAAACGAGAGAGGAAATATATAGCGATCGAATCGGCATATATGGTGTGAGCATGGGCAGCTATTGGTCACTTCGTCTTGCAAGTTATGACCACAGGGCTGCCGCCATCGCTAGCGGTGTTGCGTGTTTTAATCCTAATAACACCATTTTTTCTGTGTCTTCACCCCGCTTCAAGCAAATGTTTATGTATATGGCTGGATTAGATGACGAAGATGAGTTTGATAGGATGTCATCAGAAATGACGGTAAAGGGATATTCTGAAAAAATTTCCTGCCCGACATTACTTGTTACAGGTGAATTTGACCCACTATGCCCCTTGGAGGATGCGGTTGAGGTTTTTGGAGACCTGAAATGTAGAAAAGAAATGTGGGTTATCGAAGATCAGTTTCATCCATTATGGGGAATTCCGAATTTAGGTAAGCTTGACTGTCATCATTATATTATGGACTGGTTGCAACGTGTATTATTCTCAGATAATCCGGCAGATGGAATAGCTAACGGGCGTATAGCCTATGTTGCAAATAATGGTGATGGGCCATTTGGTGACTGTGAGTGGGAACCGCCCATCAGCGCTGATGACGCATATTTTTAAAAATGAAAAATCATAAAAAAGGCAGCTTTATTTATCGAGTGCTGCCTTTTTATTTTATCAATAAAATTGAAAATATTATAATCCTAATAGCTTTTCAGCATTGCCACCAACTATTTTTGCAATATCCTCTTCAGTCAAAGAAGTAGTGCCAGTAACATGACCTATCGGATCATCCTCCGCCATATCGTATGGATAATCAGTACCCATAACAATTTTATCAGACCCGTAGATCTTCACAAGATAGTCTAACTGCTCATAGGTAAACACAACAGTATCGAAATAGATCTTACGCAAATAATCAGACGGCTTGCCCTTTATTATTTCTCGGCAATCTGGGCGTGCACCCCATGCATGGTCTATACGCCCTGCATAAGCTGGCAAATATCCCCCACCATGAACAGCAAGTATCTTAAGGTTCGGATAGCGCTCAAGCGTTCCGTCAAAAATTAAATGATGAATAGCAACTGTTGTATCAAGTGGGTTTCCGATGATGTTATTGAAATAGTGGTTTAGGAAACGGTCACCTTGCGGATATCCGTTTGGATGCAATACCATTAATGTGTCCAGCTTTTCTGCCATTTCCCACATTGGATCAAGACTTCTATCTGAGAGCTCGGTGCCATTTACAGATCCAAGGACTTGAAATCCTTTCAAGCCTAATTCTTTCACACCTCGTTCCATTTCACGTGCTGCAGCGTCACCGTCCTGAAGAGGTAAATGTCCTAGAGCTAGAAATCTATCCGGGCGAGATTGTGCAATAGATGATAATTTATTGTTGATGGTCTGGATAGCTTTATGGCCAACAGAATTTCGGACTGAATAATATGCCTGAAAAGGAACAGGAATTAGCACCTGCATGTCAATTCCTTGACGATCCATATCACGAAGGCGCTGATCCAAGTCGGTTAGATGAACAATTCTATCCTCTTGGTTTTGTTTCACATTTTGAGCGGTTGTGCGAGGATTGGTATATCTAACAGCCGGAATAGCCATTGGATTTAAAATCCCATCTACAATATCATGAGCCTCTTGAACATGAAGATGACAATGCGCGTCAATTGTAAGACGCGACGGTCGAGTTTCTGCCCCTGACTTACCATGTTCTCTGGCAGCTGTTGCGCCATAAGGTCTTAATTCCATTTTTATCCTCCAAAAAAACCATCAAAAATACCAAACCCTGCTTTAAAGTATCCGAACAAAGTTATGGCGTGTAAAAAATTTACTTCTTTTTTGCGCAACCTCTTTTGAGGTCTACCCAATTCAAAAAAATATCGATAATATGCTATAAAAGATATACATAAAACAACAGATATTTTAAACAAAACTAGATAAATGAAATTTTTTTAAATGTACACTTGCTTTTACGTTTTTTATTCTGGGGTGCTCTGGCAATGATTGATAAAGTTATGAGTGCGCAACAAGCAGTAAAAAAATATATTCATAATTCAAACACAGTATTCATTGGCGGCTTTGGTCATGCCATACCTTTCGCGATTGCACATGAGATCGTTCGGCAAAAAAAACATAGTCTTCATTTTGTAAAGACAGGAGCTGATATTCTTTTTGATTTGCTGGTTGCGGGCGGGTGTGCCAGTAGATTGAGTTGCGGTTGGTACGGAAATCCGGGCATCGGCATGAGCAACATAATCAACAGAGCCGTTGATTCAGGTAAACTTGTATTAAATGAAAGCACAAATTTTTCGATGATTCTGCGCTTGCATGCTGGCAAGCTTGGTGTTCCATTTATCCCCTCACCTATATTAGCTAACGGCGATTTAGCTAATAGTGTTGATGGTATTAAAACAATGAAATGTCCTTTCACAGAAGTGCAATATCAAGCACATAGTGCCTTAAATCCAGATGTAGCCATCATTCAT
The DNA here is from genome assembly GCA_902632595.1 of uncultured SAR116 cluster alpha proteobacterium. GTDB lineage: Bacteria > Pseudomonadota > Alphaproteobacteria > Puniceispirillales > Puniceispirillaceae > UBA5951. The sequence goes on along the minus strand of CACPDC010000012.1, from coordinate 48,366 downwards.
GCACAACGTAGTGACATGGATGGAAATGTTCAGCTATGGGGTTCTGTTGGTGATACAATTGAGGGCTGTGAGGCTTCGCAGAAAATAATCTGTTCTGTTGAAGAAATCTGTGAGAAGGAGGAAATACTTCTCTCTCCTCATCTGACAAAGCTACCAGCGCATAAAGTTGCCGCTGTCATAAAACAGCCCTTCGGCGCATACCCCTCTTATTTGCATGATTATTATCAAAGAGATGAGAGTTATTACGCAGAACATACAGTCAATACTAAAGATAACTTGAAATCAGATGAATGGCTTCGATCAAGCGTTTTTGACCATGACGACTTTGATAGCTATCTTAAAAGCCTGCCCGACAAGCTATTAGCAAAATTAGCCTGGAGCAATTCATGAATCCAAACACAGAATCTAACTATAAGAACAATGGTCTGGAAAAGACGTTAATTACAGAAGAGATTATTTCTCAAGCGCGCGCCGCTTTTATGGCGGCACGTGAAATTAGAGACCATCAGACGTTATTTGTCGGTATCGGTTTGCCATGTCTTGTTGCGCATTTTTCTCAATCTATTTTATCACCTAGCTGCCATCTGGTTTTCGAATCTGGCTTGATGGAGGTCTCATGCGAAACACAGCCTCTGTCAACTGCGAGCGCCAATATTGCGAAAACAGCAAAAATGCATGGCTCCATGCTTGATGTTTTTAGCATGCTTCAGCGAGGTGAGATTGACGTCGGCTTATTATCAGCTGCACAAATTGACATACATGGCCACCTTAATAGTAGCAGGCTGACAACAAAATCTGGAAAAACATTGTCACTACCAGGCTCAGGAGGGGCGCATGATATTACCGTTCTAGCCAATAAAGTAATTGCTGTTATGCCATCTGACCCGAGGCGATTTGTAAATAATGTTGAATTTATCACCTCTCCAAACAATCCTTATGGCAACAGAGAGGGTGTGGCTGGTGTTGCAATGCCTGATGCTTACTTTAGCTTTGATACTGGCAGACCTATTCTGCAAAAGATTTATTCAGATAGTGATGCCGATGCGTTAAATGAATCTCTTAATTGGGATTCCCAGATTTCAGACAACCTTGAGATAGTAAATCCGCCTGAGGGTAATTTGATAGAAAAAGCTGGAATATTCCTAAAAAACAGTTAGCTAATAGTCTGTTATTTTGATTTAATCTGAGTTTTAGGTAGAATTTTCTGTGGACAAATTTTCTACAATCGTTAAATCGTAATAAAATAAATTATCGATAAATAAATTTTCAAAGTATAGCGAAATTTGGAGACAAAAAATGACTATCCGAGATTGTATAGCACCAGATAGAAACCCTAGAAAACCAGATATCACTTTGCCGAAAGGCAGTATTGATACTCATGTGCATATTTTTGAGAGCCAATTTCCTTTGTTTGAAGGACGTGGATATAATCCGCCTGATTCGACGTTGGAAGATCTTATCCATTTGCACTCGACACTTGGGGTAGACAGGGTAGTCTTCACGCAGCCATCTGTTTATGGTGTTGATAATTCAGCAATCCTTAAAGGAATGAATGTATTAAATAAGAAAGTTGCCAATAAAGCACGTGGTGTTTGTGCTATTAAAATGGATGCATCAGAAGGCACGCTACAAGAATTGCATAACCAAGGAATTCGTGGCGTTAGACTGAATTTAGATAATAAAGGCGGAATGCCACTGGAACTATCAGATATATCAAAGCTTGAAGACAAAATTAAAGGCTTTGGTTGGCATCTAGAATATTTATTCCCTGGCAAAGATATTGTTGAGTTGGAGCCCGTATTATCAAATGCTTCTGTGCCTGTTTCTATTGGGCATTTTGCCTACCAGCCTGCAACAGCTGGCATTAATGCAGACGGTTTCAAGACATTATTACGACTTGTAAAAGACGGAAATACCTGGATTAAAATTTCGGGTGCCAACCGTGTGAGTGAAACTGACCTTCCGCCCTATGATGATGTACTTCCAATGGCTCGTGCTCTGGTTGAAGCAAATCCAAATAATGTAATGTGGGGAACAGATTGGCCTCATCCAAACAAATATGAAGTCAATCCCAATGATGGTGATTTGGTGAATTGGTTTGGTGAATGGATAACAGATGATGCAATGCGAACACGCATTATGGTAACTAACTCAGAGGCGTTCTACGATTTTGGCGCCTATCATAGTTAGTTTATTCCTTAATTTTGGATACATTTTATTTTTATGTAATATGGTGTATCCCCATTAAATTGGAGAATATGGATGGGAGAAGAAGTTAGAAAAGTTGCTCTTATTACTGGGGGTGGCACTGGAATTGGACGGTCTGCAGCGTTGGCACTGCAGAATGATGGTTTTCATGTTATCGTTTGCGGGCGTCGCGTTGAGCAACTTGAAGAGACGGTATCTCTTGGTGCATCCGACAAGCCAGTGATCAAAGCAATTGCAACAGATGTTACAAATGGCGCCTCTGTCAAATCGCTATTCTCGCAAATAGAAAACAGCTATAACAGATTAGATGTCTTATTTAATAACGCAGGCATGGGCGCTCCTCGTGTTGAGTTAGATGAACTAGCCGAAGATGCATGGCGTCACTGCGTAGACGTCAATCTAACTGGCAGTTTTCTATGTGCACAAGCAGCTTTTAAAATCATGAAATCTCAATCCCCTCAAGGGGGTAGGATTATTAATAATGGCTCTATCAGTGCTCATACGCCAAGACCCAACACCATTGCCTATACAGCCACAAAACATGCCATTACAGGCATTACAAAAACAATCGCTCTTGATGGAAGAGCCTATTCAATTGCTTGTTCGCAATTAGATATTGGAAATGCAGATACAGCAATTGGTAACCGTTTTACCAAAGGAGTGCCTCAGGCTAATGGTGAGATAATGATTGAACCTGTGATTGAATCTGATGAATGTGGACGTGCGGTTGCTTATATGGCAAGTCTTCCTCTTGATACAAACATTCTGAACATGACCATAATGGCAACAAATATGCCGTTTGTTGGAAGGGGCTAATCATATTAATGTAGCTCACCTGGCTAGAAATATGTCCTCTCACACAGCTTTAAATGGTTAGAAGACAAAAGGTAGACTGGAAGAAAAGATGGATGATAAAAAAACTGGGATTAAACAAAATCTAACAAACTACGGAGATCTTGGTTTTTCCACATTTCTGCGTAAATCATTTATTAAGGGTCTTGGCTATTCTGATGCGATGCTTGATAAGCCTATTGTTGGAATAATAAATACGTTCAGCAATTATAACTCATGCCATGGAAACGTGCCTGAACTTATTCAAAGCGTAAGAGCTGGTGTTTTAGCAAAAGGCGCGATACCCCTAGAATTTCCAACTATTTCCGTTCATGAAGCCTTTACCTACCCAACTTCAATGTATCTTCGCAATCTTATGGCAATGGATACAGAGGAGATGATTAGGGCGCAACCAATGGATTCATGCGTTCTAATTGGTGGCTGTGATAAAACAGTACCCGCGCAATTAATGGGTGCTTTAAGTGTGGATAAGCCCATAGTGCAATTGGTGACTGGTCCTATGCTTACGGGCTCTCATAGAGGAGAACGTGTTGGAGCCTGTACAGACTGTCGGAGATTATGGGCTAAATTCCGAGCGGATGAGATCGATGCCGCAGAAATAGCTGAAGCAAATAATCAGCTGGTACCTACTGTTGGCACCTGCGGGGTAATGGGAACAGCCAGTACTATGGCGATGATTGTTGAAACACTCGGGTTGATGCCACCAGATTCGTCCTGTGCGCCAGCTGTCTCTTCTGAAAGACGAAGGATTGCTGAAAAAACAGGTGAAATAGCTGTCGAGATTGCAAATGTGAAACGAAGACCAAGCAATATTCTTTCCAAGCAATCGTTCGAAAACGCCTTAATAGTTCTGCTTGCTATCGGTGGTTCTACAAACGGATTAATTCATTTGACGGCAATTGCGGGACGGATAGGCATTCAGCTGGATATGGATTCATTTGATGCTTTATCTAAAAATATTCCGGTAATTGTAGACTTAAAACCCTCTGGTGAGGGATATATGGAAGACTTATATAAAGCTGGGGGACTCCCGCGTATTCTTTTAGAGTTAAAAGATAAGTTACATTTGGATGCTTATACCATTACTGGAAAGACGTTAGGGCAAACGATTGAAGAAACCAACTTTTCATGGAAACAAAATATCGTAAAAACTGCTAATGATCCCATATACCATGAGGGTGGAATGGCTGTTCTTAAAGGAAATCTCGCACCAAATACAGCTATTATCAAACAATCAGCAGCAAGTGATTCACTGCTCACACACACGGGAAGAGCAGTCGTATTTGACGGCCTTGAGGACTTAGCAAACAGAATAGACAAAGAAGATTTAGATGTGAATAAGGAAGACATTCTTGTCTTGAGGTATATCGGCCCAAAAGGAGCGCCTGGAATGCCTGAAGCAGGTTTAATCCCTATCCCTAAAAAACTTGCTAAACAAGGGGTAAAAGACATGGTTCGAATCTCTGATGGTCGCATGAGTGGTACTGCATCTGGCACAATAATTCTACACGTATGTCCAGAGGCAGCAGATGGCGGTCCACTTGCACTAGTAAAAAGCGGTGATATGATTAGCCTTGATGTAGGTTCTAGGAGTCTACATCTTCACGTAAATGACGATGAACTTTTAAATCGTCGTAAATCCCTTGATCTTAGCAAGTTTATCTCAAACCGAGGATATAAAAAATTATATATGGAACATGTATTACAAGCGGATAAAGGGGTTGATTTTGACTTCCTTGTCTAAAGTTGTCTATACAAACAAGATGGCTGAAAAAATTTAATGAAATCCAATAAAGTTATTGGCGCTTTATGGATGGTACTCACAACCATTTGTTTCTCACTCACTTTGACCATAGTTCGGTACATAGGAACGGATATGCCAGCTACCCAAGCGGCCTTCATTCGATATTTGTTGGGCGCATTTATATTAGCGCCTTTCTGGTTGCCGGTAATCCGTCGGTTACTCTATGCTGAAAAAAAATTAAACGAAGAAAAACCATTAATTAAGCGAAATAGTTTAGTATTCTTTATGTTGCGTGGCGCAATTCACAGTATAGCTGTGATTTTATGGTTCTATGCCACAATTCACATACCAATTGCGGAAGTAACTGCTATTGGATATTCAATTCCTTTATATGTGACTGTTGGAGCAGCTTTGTTTTTTGGTGAAAAAATGAAGTACTACCATGTAATTGCTCTTACTTTAGGTTTTCTTGGTGCGCTGATAATTATACGACCGGGTTTTCAAGAAATCTCACTGGGACAACTAGCTCAGATATTTGCGTCTCCTATATTTGCCACTTCTTACCTTATGGCAAAGCGACTTTCATTTAATGAAAGCTCAATAGTGATTGTTGGAATGCTGAGTCTATTTGTTTCTATTGCACAAATACCAATGGTTCTGTTCATCTGGGTGGCTCCAAATTTAACTGATGTTATTTTTCTTGGATTGGTAGCTTTTTTGGCAACTACCGGTCATTACGCCATGACACAGTCCTTTCGTCTTACACCCATGACAATTAGCCAGCCAGTGACTTTTTTACAACTTGTTTGGGCAACAATTATGGGTGTTTACCTATTTGGAGACATTTTTGATATTTATGTTATATTAGGTGGAGCTATAATAATATTAGCAGCCACAGTAATTACTTACTACGATACAAAAACGCACCGTTATCAATCTAACTAATTTCAAATAGTTTCTTAAATTGTTCCCTCAACATATTTTTTTGCACCTTTCCCATACTATTTCTCGGAAGAGCCGACGCAAATTCTATATGTTTGGGGCGTTTGTAATATACAAGCTGACCAGACACATAACCTTGAATATCTTCTTTAGATAAAGAGGTTTCTTCTTTTTTTACAATGACCGCAACTACTGCCTCCCCAAAATCTTCGTGATTTACTCCTATCACAGCGCTTTCTATTACATCTGGCATTTCATCTAGAACAATCTCTATCTCTTTGGGATAAATGTTAAATCCACCTGAGATGATGAGATCTTTCTCTCGACCAACTATGGAGATGTAACCGTCGCTATCACGACTCGCAAGGTCACCAGATATAAAATATCCATCATCGTGAAAATCTGCGGCCGTCTTCTCTGGGTTCTGCCAATAGCCCGTAAACAAATTAGGCCCCTTAATCTCAAGACTACCAACTTGACCTTCAACAACCTCCTCATTTGTTTCTTCAGAAACGATTCGAACTTTTATACCCTCGAGCGGTATTCCAATAGTACCCGCCTTTCTAATACCTTCGTAAGGGTTCGATGTAACCATGTTGGCCTCTGTCATTCCGTAGCGTTCTAATATTGCGTGACCGGTTCTATTGCTCCATTCATGGTGAGTTTGAGCTAACAGGGGTGCGGAGCCGGAAATAAATAATCGCATATTTTTGGCGGATGATGATAACTCGGGATGTTGCAGAAGTCGCGTGTAAAATGTAGGAACACCCATTAATGATGTCGCAGATGGCATTGCCTTAATAATTTTATCTGCATCAAACTTCTCCATAAATAAGAGCTCCGCACCACTTACCAGTGCTACATTTGTTGCTACAAACAGTCCATGTGTATGAAATACTGGTAGTGCGTGAATAAGAACATCTTGATTAGTAAATTTCCATTCCTTGCAAAGAATTGACGCATTAGAACTCAGCGCCCTGTGAGGAATCATCGCACCTTTTGGTTTTCCTGTAGTCCCCGAAGTATACAAAATAGCTGCGATATCTTCTTCTTTTCTAGCAATAACATCTGTGAATTTAGCATTTCTACTATACACCTCTTCATAAAACGTTCCGGAATTTTCTAAGCCTAGCGTATAAAAAAAAGGCACATCCAATTTGTTTGCAATTACAGCCAACGAATGTGCTCTTTCGGTCATACATATGTAAATAGTCGGCTGTGAGTCACTTAAATAATAAGAAACTTCTGAATCTGTGAAGTCTGGATTCAGAGGTATGTAGATACCACCAGCCATTATTGTGGAAATATATATACATAAACTATCCGTAGTTTTTGGTGATTGGACAACTATTCTGTCGCCAGCCTTAATACCCAGCGACATAAAAAATGCACAGTAACGCTCACAAGTAGAAAAAAATGACTTTATTGTTATTTGAGTATCATCTTCTACAAGACGAATAAATGTCTTATTCGGAGAATCACTCAATCGAGTGGCAAGAGTTCTAACAAGAGTATTTGAAGAATAAAAAGAAGATTGTGACATGGCAGCTTCGCTTAACACCTTAATATGAAGTAATTAACAATTGTTATATCTAAGACCCGTAACAGCCGTTTCTGTTGGTTCTAGCTTGAATAATAGCATTTACCTATTAAAACAACATTTCTTTATTTTCTGAAAAAATCAAAATGCTGTTACTTTTTTTAAAAAATATACCATTTTCTTGTTGATCTCCGAAAATGCAGTGCTAAGATTTTTATCGATAATCTTGGTTTTGAAAACTTTGATAGATCATAACGGGGGAAAAAATGGCAGCGACTGCTAAGAAGAAACCTAAACAATCACCGTCTGGTCAGACTGTTATTGAGGGAAACAGTGTAACAAAAGTATTTGGTGAGACAGTTACAGCGCTTGAAGGCGCCGATTTCAACATAAGGTCAGGTGAATTTATCTCTTTAGTGGGGCCTAGTGGGTGTGGAAAATCGACACTCCTTCGTTTGGTTGCAGGTTTAATTGAAAAAACTAGTGGCGATTTAACAGTGAATGACGAGGAAGTAACAAAGCCTCGAACAGATATTGGAATGATGTTTCAAAAAGCTGTTCTTCTTGATTGGCGAACAGCTATTGAAAATGTTCTTCTTCCGTCAGAAATTCAACACCGAATCACTCAAGATGACAAACAAAAAGCTATGGCATCATTAGACTTGGTAGGACTTAAAGGATTTGAATTTCATTTTCCAAAGCAACTATCTGGTGGAATGCAGCAACGAGTGGCACTAGCGCGTCTTATACAGACCGGAGCAAACATTATGCTAATGGACGAACCTTTTGGTGCATTAGACGAATTTACAAGAGAGCGACTAAATGTCGAGTTAATGCGTATCGTTGGTGAATTGAAAGCAACAACCCTGTTTGTCACGCACAATATCCAAGAAGCAATTTATCTTGCTGACCGGGTCTTAGTAATGACTCCTCGTCCAGGACGTATAGCTAAAATTATTGATGTGAATTTCGAGCGTCCAAGAGACATTTCTATACAAACTAGCCGTGAATTTAATATCATTGTTGAAGAAGTAAGAGATACGTTGGGGAGCCACTAAATCAATGTCTTATTCAACAACTGACCAAACCAAACATATTAGTATATTTAGAACCCTTCCAGTTCACCTACTTATTTTTGCTTGCCTGATTATCTTGTGGGAGATGACAAATCTCTATGGATTTGAGGATCAAATTCAAGCAGATATGATTGCACCTAGACCCACTAATATAGTTTTAGCGATGCTAGATATATTCATAATCGACCAAACAGTATGGAAACACCTTATTTCTACATTTAAAAAAGCCCTCTTAGGTGCTAGTATAGGAACTGCAATCGGCATGGGGCTCGCAATTTCAGCCACTCTTAGTGTGACATTTAGAAAATATATAAAACCATGGATTATTCTTATGGAGGCCACACCTAGAATTGCTGTTGGGCCGATCTTTGTAGCACTTCTTGGATTTGGTTTGTGGGCAGCCGTTGCACTAGCTGCACTTGTTGCCTTTTTTGGACCATTTGTAAATACTTTTCAGGGCTTAATGGAGATAGATGAAGAAGCTGAAGAAATGTTTCGCTCACTGGGAGCATCTAAATTTCAAACTTTTTGGAAATTAAGATTTGCATCAGCCATGGAACTAATTTCAGCGGGTTGGAAACTAGCAACAGCCTCGGCTTTTGGCGGCGCGCTTGTTGCAGAATTTATACAAGCTAGTGAAGGTATGGGCGTACTTATTTCCCAGTATGTAATAATGATAACAATGGATTATGCTTTTGCGGCACTACTTTCGGTAACTCTTTTTGGATTTATTTTGTTCAAAATTATGGATTATGTCGACTATCGTCTGATATTTTGGAAAAATGATTTACTCTTATTAAGAGAAAGCGAAAAAAGGCGAAAGAAAGCAGGTATCGTTCAATGAAACTTTTAAGCTTTTTAATATCCTTTGCAAAATATTCTCTTAGCTTCATTTTCGTGTTAGGCTTATGGGAGGTTTATGCGCGTTACGGTGGACTAAACGAATTATTTTTACCACGTCCATCAAAAATTGGCGATAAGCTTTACAATCTGTTTTTTAAGTTTCAAATAATCGAACAAGGCACTATTTACTGGCACTTTTTTGCAACACTAGCACAGATGTCAATTGGCTTTTGTTATGGAATAGTTATAGGAAACAGTCTTGCTGTTTTAGCAGCCTTTAATGAGACGTTCAGAAGATATATAGCGCCCTACGCTGTCGTATTTAATGTGACCCCAGGAATTGCAGTGCTGCCTTTAATAATCGCTTGGTTCGGTTTTGGGTGGGAGTCTAAGATTGCTTTGGCCACACTCGTGTGTTTCTTTCCCCCTTTTATAAATACTCTGACAGGGCTGTTGAAGAAAAATGATGAGGCTATAGAGTTATTTCAAACAATAGGGGCAACTCAATCACAATATTTTTGGAAGCAACAGCTTCCTAATGCATTACCTGAAATTTTTGCTGGTCTAAAACTTGCGATCACCACAGCATTGCTTGGGACAATTGTAGCACAATTTGGTTCAGCGACTGAAGGTGTGGGAATTCTAATGCAGCGATTTGCATTCCGGCTTGATATGGCTGGTTCATTTGCTTCATTAGTAACAATGGCTATCATGGGTTTATTAGTTTTTACTATTGCTGAATTACTAGATAGGCGTATAGTTTTTTGGAGAGATACCAAAGGGTTAGAACGCGTGTCTAAAAAGAAGCAAAGAAAGCTTTCTACCGATGGTTAGTCTTTTTTGGGGAGGCCTTTAATTTAGGGCTTTTAAATTGAGCGTAAAGGGAGAGAAATATGCTTAAAAAACTATTGGCGACAGCATTAGCTGTTGCTGTTATCTCGCCCATGTCAGCTATGGCTGGTGGGCACTTAGATAAAATCACTATTATCCAACCATCTTATCCTTCAATGATTTTCTGGCCGTCACATATCAGTGCGCAGCTTGGTTTTTATGAAGAGATGGGCGTGGATCCAACCTACCTTGACGGAGACACAACAGTACCGTATCAGGCTTTTCTTTTAAACGGACAAGCTGACTTTGCGATGCTCGACGGACCCCAAGTGTTCCAGGGTGCTTCTGCTGAGATGGGTCTAAAAACTGTTTATTCAGTTCACAGCTCTGCACCAGAGGGTGTTTATGTTAGTGCCGATAGCCCGCTTCAAAGCGTAACGGAACTGAAGGGTAAAACCGTAGGTCTAGCATCTGACCGTGACCTTGCGTCCTTAAAGGTAGCGATGGCGCATGCTGACTCTAACATTGACGGTGTAAGCACTGTTGTTGTTGGTGATGCTGGTCCAACATTAGCGAATGTTTTCCTAAAAGGAACAGCTGCAGCATTTGCTGGTTCAATCTCTGACTTAGCTGCTCTTGCAACAAAAGGGGTAACAGTAAGAGATATCACTCCTCCATCAGCGAAAGTAGCACCTGCAAATACATATGCCGTAAATGGTGCAACAATGATGGATAATTATGACAAGTACTGTCGTTTCTTAAAAGCATATTCAATGGGCGTTCATGTTGGTCAATACAACCTGGATATCATTGCAGCAATGTCTAAAGCAAAAGATGGTGCACCTCATCAGTGGGAAGTTGAAGAAGTGGGTAACTCTTACCTCAAAGCAGTCGCCAAGCTACAATTACCACCAGAGGGTGATACATCTTATGGTCTAGTTGCTGAGTCAGCATGGCTAACAGTTAACAATGACATGAAGATGATTGGTGCTGTGGACGAAGACTACGACACTAATGACTATCTCTCACATGTTTTTGAAGGCTGTGCAAACAACTTCGATCGTGGAGCAGTTGAAGCAGCTGCTGATGCATGGATGGCTAAAAACGGCTAATTAAACATAGCTAAAAATTTAGGGCGCCTTTATATAATGAAGGCGCCCTTTTTTTTGGAAACAATATAACCCTGTTAATTTGCATTAAATAACAGGGTTCGTAAGAGTTCCTAAACCGGTAACAGTTATCGTTACCTTATCCCCTGATTGCAGAAACTTTGGTGGCGAGAAACCTATTCCTACTCCTACTGGTGTACCAGTTGCAATAATATCACCCGCAAGCAAAGTGCCGGTTAAAGTAAGTGTTTCAATCAATGTTGGTATATCAAAAATGAGGTCGCGAACTTCCGCCTGTTGACGAATCTCGTTATTTACAAGCGTCTGTATTTGCATTGACCGCAAATCATCAATTTCATCTTTGGTCACTATGAATGGGCCCATTGGTCCAAACGTATCTAGCCCTTTACCTATTGTCCATTGATTATGTTTTTTTTGTAATTCGCGTGATGTTACATCATTGATGATAACGTATCCAAAAACATAATCATTCCAATCAGCTTTAGCTACACGACGAGCATTCTTGCTGATTACTACACCAAGCTCTCCTTCATAATCAACCGAATCAGTCGGGTCTATAGATGTATCAATTGCTTCATCTGGTCCAATTAAAGAGGTCATTGCTTTTGTAAAAATAATAGGCTCGGATGGAATAGTCTCTTTCTGGGTTGCATCAAACCCTGAATCAAAAAACTCCTTAGCATGTGCGTAATAATTTTTACCTACACAAATCATATCTCTTAATAAATGGGGTATAGGTGCAAGTATTTTTATCTCACTAAGTTTTTTTCTAGGCGCTGTTTCGAGCATTGCTTCCCATTTAGAAACATTTCCAGAAGTAATCAAAGATAAAACAGCCATATGTGCTGTATTGCTCTCATCACAGCAGACGAATTCTTCACCTACTATCATTCCCGCTTTAATTTTTCCATTGTCAGATATAGTTGCGAGTTTCATGATTCTTATTCCTCTGATTATTTTACTATAAATACTCTAGCCAATTATCGATAAATGTGAACATAATAAAATATTTAATCGAGTTTTCATCAAATAATAAAACATCAATTTTAGAGATAAAAACGGAGTAGTCATGAGTGTAGGAATAATTGGACTTGGTGCAATGGGAGGAGCTTATGCGCGAAACTTATTGGCAGGTGGAATTGCAGTTAATGGATTTGATCCAGACCCATCAGCACAAGAAATGCTCACGAAAGCGGGTGGTACTAATCAATCTGTTTATGGAGACTGGTTGTGCGATTGCGAAATGATAATATTATCAATAGCAAGCACGCAGATTCTTGCTGATACAATTAGTAAAATAAGCAAAATACTTAAGCCGGGTCAGGTTGTTTTAGAAACAGGTACGTTTACACTTAATACAAAACAAGAAGCAAAAAAAGGTTTGGATAGCTGTGGCGCTGTCTTACTTGACTGTCCAGTAAGCGGTACTGGTGCACAAGCTGCAGTTGCTGACCTTGTCATGATGGCAAGTGGCCCAGAAAGTAGTTTTTCTAGGATAAAGCCACTACTAGAGCATTTTACAAAAGCAGTTATTTACGCGGGACCGTTCGGAAATGGCTCAAAATTAAAATTTGTGGCTAACCATGCTGTCTATGTACATAATTGTGCAGCTGCGGAAAGCCTAAATTACGGCATAACTCTCGGTTTAGAACCAAAAATGATATTTGATTTACTGACAAATGGTGCTGGGCAGTCAAAAATGTCTGATTTACGTATGCCGCTAATGATTGATCACGCTTATGAGCCAGCGACTGCAAATATGCCAATTGCTTACAAAGATATATCTGTGATAAGTGAAGATATAAAAAGTCACAAATGCTCCACACCACTGTTTGATATTACTCAAAGTTTATATGACATAGCGAAAGAAAATGTGCCAAATACGTATGATACCGGTGCAGTATATGAAGTTTATAAACAAAAATTAATTAAATGATTTTTGAATCATTTGATTACCTAACGCTAATCTATGTTCTGTTTGGTTTAGTACTGTCTGGAAGTGTAAAGGGTATTTTTGGTATTGGTTTTCCGGTGGTTGCCATGGCAATACTGCCTTTATTCGTCACGCCCATTACAGCAATTACAGTAATTGCTTTACCAATCGTCGTAACTAACATCCAGCAACTTTTTTCTGAAAAAGAATGGAAACATATCATTTTAAAATATAGATACATGGCAATATCTATGATGTTAGCTAGTTTCTTGTCTAGCCAAATACTTACTCAAATATCAGTCGACCTTATAACTGCTGTTATCGGGTTTGCGCTTGCTTTATTTGCTATTTATAGTTTGTTAAATTTTACACTTCCAATAACTGCACGACCACTTTGGCAAATCTTTGCAGGTGCCAGTTCTGGACTTTTGAGTGGGATGACAGGTATCCAATCTACAGCTATAATTTATTTTGCTTCACTAAGCATTAGCAGAAATGAATTTGTTGGTGCTGTAGGATATATTTTTTTGGTTGGGGGATTAGGCCTTAGTATTGGTCTCATAAATAATAATTTACTCAATTCAAATTCAGCAATTATTAGTGTAATAGCTATTTTATTTAGCGTAATAGGGTTTAAATTAGGCTCCCTACTACGCCCGTATATAAGCTCAATTTTATTTAAAAAAATGCTTTTTGTTACTATGTTATTAATAGGTATAAAACAAATATATCAATTTTTCGTTTAATCCTTATGACAGCTTCATAACCTCGCCTTCTTCAGCCGATTTGATAATCGCATTTAAAACCTCAATATTATGCATCATCTCAAAATTTTTGTTGAGGTATTGCGTGCCTTTGATTATTGCTGAAGCCCAATTTTCAAGATTAGCCGAAACAGAATCTGACCAGTCATATCGAGTGGTGTTTGTATCATCTATAGAACGATAAACTTGCAAATCTGCAACTCCCGAGGTCTCGTCTGGATGTGTACTGTTTCTCACTTCTGCCCACATCTTTGATCCAAAAATATGTGTCCTTAAGAAATGGGGAGTATGAAGGATAGCTTGAATGTTAGCTGTCATGCCGGCCTCAAATAGCAATTGAACAACCACAACGTCGCCTGTTTCCCAACCAAGTGAACGACTGGTGGTATTTGCGTAAACTGATCTCACTTTTCCAAAATACCAAATCAAAATATCTGTAAGATGAATTCCCATTTGTGTCATGGCTGCGGCAGGAGCAAATTCTTTCGTTGTTCTCCAACTGCCAGCTGGCAGGTGGATTAATTTATCATGGCTAAAGGCTAATTCAGCATGCATTATATTACCAAATGCACCTTCATCTAATAGACTCTTAATTTTCATTACAGCCGGCTCAAATCTTCGCTCATGACCAATTCCTAGAACAAGTCCAGCCTCTTCACAAACTCTTACACTATTTCGTGCACCCTCAAACGTAAGTGAAAGTGGTTTTTCACAAAAAACGTGCTTTCCTTGAGCTACGCATTCTGCAATCTGAGAATCATGAAAATCATTTGGAGATGTAAGAATAAGGGCCTTTACATTTTCCATATTTACCGCTTGACTGAAATCTGAGATAGGCATTAATCCCATCTCTTTAATATCTTCGTGCACCTCCAGATTTGGTTCAACAACGCACACCAATTCAAATAGGCTATTTTCTTTTAGTCTAGAGGCTATGGTTCGGCCCCACCAACCAAACCCCACAAGTGCTACTGATAACATTTAACGTCCTTTCTTAAATTTTACTGCTGCGCCATGCAGCCAACAAAGAGGCATCATGTACGGCCCAACCATCTTCTGCCGCGTCTTCCGCCGTTTTGCGCGCTGCGTCAATTATAGGGCTTTCAATACCCATTAATTGTGCTGTGCTAACCATGAGCTTCATATCTTTTATAGCATTAAACATTGTAAAGTTTGAAGCTGCTGACTGACCCTTTTCAATCATTTCTAATATGGGCTCACACCTCACCTTTGCTGCGCCAATAGCGCCTGAGCTGTCAACTAAAATGCTCATGGCTTGCTCAGGGGAAATATCTTTTTTGGTTGCGATTGCTACTGCCTCGCCTAACGCACCCCAGTAAACCATCAATGGCAAATTTATCGCCAGTTTCATTGCTGCTGCCGCTCCTGTTCCACCAAGATACTCTATTCTTCTGGTCAATTGCTCTAAAACAGGTCTAGCACGTTTAAATGCATCCTCGTCTCCTGCCACTAATCCTAATAAAGTTCCCTCTCTTGCAGGCTTCACTGTTCCGCCAACGGGAGCTTCAATAAACTGACCACCTTTTTCCCTAATTGCCTTTTCAAGTTCAATCACACGCTCTGGTGAGGTGGTACAAATTTCAATAATCAATTTTTCATTTAGTGGAATACTAGTTAAACCGCCATCATCAAAATACACTGCTTGAGTTGCATTATCATTTGCTAACACGGAAATAATAATATCTGCAGATAATACAACCTCTGCTGGGGAATCAGCAACTGTCACGCCCTCTAAATCAGCTACTTTCTCTGGGGAGCGGTTCCATACTACAAGCTCATTCCCTGTTTCCATAAGACGCTCACAAATGGCGCGTCCCATTTTACCAACACCTATTAAACCGAGTAACATAATTTTGCTCCTTATTAAACCATACATCAAACAATACTAATATGTTCTAGTGATTGGAAACATAAAGTTCAAAATAGAGTATTTAGTTTTGTAATTTGTGAGGAATAATAACACCCAACTTTTTAATGATGTTAATTTTTAACTCGTAACGTCATTGATAAGCCAATCAAAAACGTTTAATAAAATACTGTAATCAGAATTATTAGGAATTGAATAATTTTTCATCTCTCGGCGTATTATTTACAAAATACCAACCCCGGCAAAAAAGAGCTCTAAATGACACAATTTGATACTAAACAATTAAGAAATGCCTTTGGTTGTTTTCCATCTGGTGTAACAATCGTAACACTAAAAGACGAAAAAAATGATCCAACAGGCATTACCGTAAGCTCGTTTTCCTCACTAAGCCTGAATCCTCCTCTATGTCTTTTTTCAATCGGAAAAGAGCAGGCTAGCAGACCATTATTTGAAAAAACAGATTATTTTGTGATAAACGTACTCTGTGCAAAACAAGAAAATATAGCTTGGCAATTTGCAAAACCTATCGAAAATAAATTTGAAAATGTGTCCTATACAGAAAGTGGAAATGGAATGCCTATAATCAACGGTAATATAGCACATTTCTGTTGTAAAAAATGGGCATTATATGAAGGGGGTGACCACATTATTATCGTAGGTGAGATTTTAGAATTCAAACAAACAGATTCCGATGCGCTTATATTTTTTAAGGGGAAGATTGATACTATTGCCAATCCTCACGCAATTTAAAAAGAGCCACATAAGTTATGAAAAAAGCAAGATTGCCTGACCTAGATTTTAGCACCTTTACAGATAAGCAAAAAGAAGTTTACAAAGCAATTGAAAACGGACCTAGGGGTCGCGTTGCTGGTCCATTGCGAATTTGGATGCGAAATCCCGAATTAGCCGCAAATGCGCAGGCACTTGGTCAATACGCACGATTTGACAGTAGCCTCTCACCTCGGTTGTCAGAATTAGCAATTTTGATTGCAGCTCGCTATTGGTCGGCGCAATTTGAATGGGTGCACCACGTACCTTCTGCAAGAGACGCTAAAATATCTGAAGATATAATATTCTCTATTTCCTATGCAAAAAGACCCAACTTTAATGATCCTTCTATGGAGGCCGTCTTCAATTATTGTGCAGAATTACACCGGGATAAAAAGGTATCAGATAGTAGCTATCACAATGCAATTTTGCAGCTAGGTATTGAAGGCGTGATCGATTTGACTGCGATATGTGGATATTACACATTTATATCAATGACAATCAAAGCATTTCAAATTTTTGAGAAGTCGGATATTGTCTTGCCGGATGTTACTCTTACACCAAATGAATATTTCTTATCGGATTAACGCATCACTTTGCCTTTAAATTAGCTATTTCAGCGGTGTACCAATCACCAATTTCAGATGCAGTCATAAAAACAGCTTCATCATGGTCCAATACATAATCTAGTAATGCTTCTAAATATTTTATTCTATGCGGTACACCCGTTATATAAGGATGTACGGATATGACCATTATTCTTGCATTATCTTCTGCCTCTTCATAAAGCCTGTCGAATTGACCCATGCCTCTATTTAAAAATTCATCTGATTTATGCTGTTGTAAAGCATATATAGTAATGTCATTTGTCTCAACTGAATATGGAACGGTGGTGATAGTGCCAAAAGGTGTTTCTATCTCTTGGGGTAGGTCATCAATCACCCAATCAGCGACATACTCAATGCCAGAGGCTCTCAAAAAATCAAGTGTTTCCTCTGTTTCTGTTAACCCAGGGCTTTCCCAAGAACGTGGCTGCTCACCAACAAAATTAGCTATCGAGTCTACAGCACGTTGTATTACTTCTTTCTGATAAGTGAGTTTATGAGTTGGCCCTTGCAAAAAACCGTGCCCCATAAATTCCCAACCAGCTTCTTTTGCAAAACTTGCTACTCTAGGATAAGAATTACAAACATTCCCATTTATTGCTACAGTTGCTCTTATATTTCTGTCTGTAAGAGCCTTAAATTGACGCCAAACGCCGGCTCTCATACCATATTCGTGCCAAGACCAGTTGGGAACATCTGGAAGCAATGGCTGCCCCATTGGTGGAGATAATACTGTACGTGGCATAGGGCCCTCTATTCGCCACTCTTCTATGTTTACACAGACCCAAACTGCCATTCTTTTGCCATTTGGTAATTTCAATTTAGGTCTATCCACAATAGCTTGGTATGGAATCCTATCTGATAGTGCCATAATCTATCCTAACTAAATAATGGTTACATGTAGGAATACCTCTAGCATTTTTTTAAGAAAATAAATAGATTTTTGACTTATTTTTAATAAATTTTAAAACATGATTTTAAATAGATTTGACTAAATTGGTTAATATTGCCGAATAGGGTCAACTATATTTCTTGGCCTGCGCCCCAATTTGACTGCTTGAATAGAATCTATTATTTGCCTAATCACAGTTTCCGGATTTGTTTGGGCGGCTACATGTGGCCATATTGATATTTTTTTCTCATCCCAAAATGGGTGGGTTTTTGGCAAAGGCTCCTCACAAAAAACGTCCAGTGCCGCTCCAGAGAGGTGTCCAGTTCGCACTGCATCCAACAAGGCCATTTCATCCACCTGTTCCCCTCTGCCAGCATTGATAAAATATGCTCCTTTGGGCATTTGCATAAATATATCTTTTGTAAACAAACTTTTGGTGCTTTTGGTGAGGGGTAACAAACAAATGTGAATAAGATTACTCTTGATAAGTTTCTGAAATGCCGATTTGCCTGTTTCCTGTTCAAATAACAAATATGGCTTTTGGGTTTGCGACCATCCAGTTACTCTAAATTCTAAATTTTTTAAAGTATTTGCCACTACCGAGCCTATTGCTCCAACACCATAAACTGCAACGTCCATTCCAAAAGTGTCACGCTGAGATAATTTACAAAATTCGCGTTTTTCCCTTTTTGAACGGTAAAATGACCCATCCCTTAAAAAATCAAAAAGGACCGCTATTACCCATTGGCTAAGAGCATGTGACATAAAAGGATCTATAAGTCTCATAATTGGGATAGACGCTGGCAGGCTTATGTCCTTCCATAAATGGTCAACGCCCTGACCTAATGAACAAATTAGTTTTAACTTTTTTAATTCTGCCAACCTACCTATTGGAGGATTCCATACAAGTGCAACTTCTGCTTTTTCTGCTTGTTTGTCAGTTAATGAAACAAAAGACATATTTTTTTCGATTTTCAAAGCACAATTATGCCATTCGTCTAAACTCGAGTTATCGTCACCATCGTGAAAAGCAATTAGCGTCATGTCTAAGAAACTCCGTCAAACTTTGGTTACAATAAAGCCAGTGCTTCCGCATGTAGCTCGAGTGTTGAAGCTGCAAGAATTTCTCCTGAATTACAGGTTTTTATTTGTTGCCCCGACCAGTCGGTCACTACTGCGCCAGATGCTAAAAGAATAGGCACTAAGGCCATCATGTCATAAGGCGCTAATTTATGTTCTATCACGATGTCTAGATGACCAGAAGCAAGTAACGCGTAATTGTGACAATCTCCTCCAAAATAAGTGTCTCTGCATTTTTCTGAAATTTTCTGAAATTTCTGCAAACCCTTTGATGTAAATGCTGCCGGTGAAGATGTAGCAATGAGCGCGTTTGATAATTCAAATTTTTTTGACGCTGAAATAGTATTTCCATTCAGAGTTACGCAAGATATATTTTGTTTAACATCAAAATATCCGATGTAGAGTTCGTCCAAGCATGGCATATCTATCAAGCCTAATAATGGCAAGCCATCGTTACACAAAGCAACAAGCGTTCCAAATATAGGTTTTCCTGCTATAAAAGCTCTGGTCCCATCAATAGGATCTATGCACCAACCAATTTGACCTTCAATACTGCCTCCATATTCTTCACCAAAAATTGCATAAGAAGGGAATTCCGACTTTAATACCTCTCTTATTTTTTTTTCAATAAGTTTATCTGCAATTGTAACGGGAGAGGAGTCAGGTTTTGTGTCGACTCGAGTGAGATTGCGAAAATATTTATTTGCGATTGGTCTGGTTAATGGAGGCAAACGCTCAAGCACTCCAGCCAACTGTTCTAAATTTAATGGTTCAAGTGGTTGCGTAATCTTTCTTTTCCACTTCATTCAAACATTCATTCACGCGAGAAATGTATTTAATTTGTCCCCGAATTCTCTGCTGCAATTTGCTCTTGAGTAGGCAATGCTACTGGTGTTTCAGCAAGGCTTCTTAAATATGCAATCATATTAGCTCTATCTGTTGGTTTTTTCAAACCTGCAAAGTTCATTTTAGTTCCTTTTATATAAGCTTTTGGTTTATATAAGAATGCATTCAAAGCTTCATAATCCCATTTACCTCCCATACCGACTAAAGCTTCAGAATATTTAAAACCGTCTTTCATACCTTTATTTGCGTCAACTATATTCCACAGCATAGGACCGGTTTTATTTTTTCCATCCATGCTAAATTCATGACAAGCTGTACATTTTTTTGCTAATTTCATTCCAGACTGTACATCCGCGGAGGCTAGTAACGCCAAAATAGGTTCCGGACCCTTGTCTGGGGATGTAGCGCTATGACCACCGGCTGCAACTTCCTTTACTTCGATAGGATAAGCATTTTCAGCTAATTCTTTATCTGGGACTAATATTTCGGCTATTTTTCCTCCACCCATTGCTAAAAGACCTGCTAGCAAAAATGCAGCCAAAAATTTATTTGTCTTTAAATTATCCATGCGAAAACCCCCAATATCAAAATTATATATCTTAAACACCAACGATATATTTCGGATTTAAGAACCAATTTTGTTTCTTATTTTATACTTTGTGATACCCTAAACCACAGTCTCTCTCAAGTCCTAGAGAGTTGACAATTACTTAATTCTTATTCTGAATGCTCCGAATTATGAAAAAAAGCTATATGATGAAAAATAATAACCTCATAACTGTCATTCCTGCCAGGATGGATTCTGTACGTTTGCCTAACAAACCCATGAAGATCATTGCAGGAAAACCGATGATTGTTCATGTCTGGAAACAGGCTATGGCCGCCAAATTAGGCCCTGTTTTAGTTGCATGTGATAATATCAGCATCATGAATGCGATACAAGACGAAGGGGGAATCGCAATGCTCACAGATAGTAAACTGGCATCTGGCTCTGACAGGATCTATGCTGCTTTATGTGAATTTGACCCAGATGAGACATATCGCCGCGTCATTAATTTACAGGGAGATTTGCCAGATATTCCACCAAATTATCTTGTTCTATTAGCAAATATGATGCGCACAGAGGCATCTGACCTATGCACACTTGTTGCGCCATGTGAGGAGAAAGAGATTACAGCGCAACAAGTTGTAAAAGCTGTAGTAAGCTGGGATACCAAAAATCTTAATTTAGGTTTTCCAATCGGTCGGGCCCATTACTTCAGTAGAGCCCCAATTCCATTTGGTAGTGAGGTATTCTGGCATCATATTGGCATATATGGCTGGCAACGAGTAGCACTAAAAAAATTTGTTGAAAGCGATCCTTCGACATTGGAAAAAACCGAAAAATTAGAACAGTTGCGTGCTCTTGAATTAGGAATGATTATTGCTGCTGGGAAAGTGGATACGCCTACCATAGGGGTAGATACTGAGGAAGATTTGATAAACATTCAGAAAAAGTTTAAAAGCAAAAAAGAAGTATGAGGTATATATGAGGAATGAACAAACAATTGCATTTCAGGGAGTCCCTGGTGCTTATTCTCATCTTTCTTGCCAAGCGTTTTGCCCGGACTGGAAAGCCGTAGCCTATAAAAGTTTTTCTGGAATGTTGAGAGCTGTTCAGATTGGCGAATGCTCCTCTGCAATGGTGCCTGTTGAAAACTCTACAGCCGGACGTGTTGCCGACATTCACCACATGTTACCAGATTCCGGACTCCATATTATTGCAGAGCATTTTCAGCCTGTAAATCATCAATTACTTGGCATTAGAGGTTCAAAGTTATCTGATATTAAAGAGGCATATAGCCACGAACAAGGCCTAGCGCAATGCAGGAAAAAACTAGAAAAACTTGGCATTGAACCTATGATTCATTCAGATACTGCCGGCGCGGCACGTGATATTGCAACCTGGAATGATCACACTAAGGCAGCAATAGCATCAAATTTAGCTGCCCAAGTTTATGGTCTTGAAATTTTAATGGAACAGATAACGGATTTGAACCTAAACACAACTAGGTTCCTGATTATGAAAAAACAGATGGAGGTTCCTGATGTTTCGTCGGGTAACTCACATTGTACTTTTGTTTTCTCACTTCGATCTGTTCCAGCAGCTTTATATAAAGCTCTTGGTGGCTTTGCAACAAATGGCATAAATTTAACAAAAATAGAGTCTTATATGTCTGGAAATCAAATGCACGCTGCTCAATTTTACATAGATTGTGAGGGTCATATAGAGCATGAGAACATGCAGCTTGCCTTGGAAGAGTTGAAATTTTACTGTCTACCTGATGCAGTTCGTATTCTTGGCTGTTACCCCTCTAGCCCTTATCGAAAAAGACCAAATAAGAATTAATTTTTTCACTTCTCTAAAAAAACTTGTTTGTTGCAATGCTATATACCATATTTTGCTTAGAGAGGTTGGATGGACAGTCTGCTCTGCACAACAGGTCAGGTCCGAGAGGAAGCAGCCATTGTAGTTCATAACTGGGTCATTCAACCTTTCGCTATATATAAAACTATAAATGCTTGCATTTTTTTGAAAGTTGCGCTCTTGATATAGAGACCAATCCCCTTGCTATAGGGAAAAATGGATTTAATCCAACTGAATGTTTACGGAGTAAAGAAACTTGTCCTCATATCAGGTTTTGGCGCGGAAATATCGGCCAGATAATTTTGATACACTTATAGGTCAAGATGCATTGGTTCAAACTTTGACCAATGCGATAACATTAAATAGGCTTGCACATTCTTTTGTTTTGACCGGAGTTCGAGGCGTTGGCAAGACAACGACTGCCAGAATAATTGCAAAAGGGCTCAATTGTATTGGACCTGACGGCACTTCAAAAGCAAGCATGCACCCTTGCAATCAATGTGAACCCTGTAGGACAATACAATCAGGTCATCACGTTGATATCCTAGAGATGGATGCTGCCTCCAATACAGGAATTGATGATATTCGTGAAATTATCGATAGTAGCGTTTACCGTCCTGTTTCTGCGCGCTATAAAATTTATATCATTGACGAAGTACATATGCTCTCAAAAAATGCATTTAATGCCCTGCTAAAAACGCTTGAAGAACCCTCTGAGTCAGTAAAATTTATTTTTGCCACTACTGAGATTCGTAAAGTGCCTCTAACTATTTTGTCACGCTGCCAGCGCTTTGATTTAAGGCGTATACCGATAGACTTGCTTGTTACGCATCTAACAAACATTGCTGTGACCGAGCAAATAAAAACACAACCAGAAGCTGTCCGTCTTCTTGCCTATGCAGCGGAAGGCTCTGTTCGGGATAGCCTGTCATTGCTGGACCAAGCCTCAGCTCTTGGTGCAAACAACGTAACTTTATCTATTGTCGAAAATATGCTTGGGCATGCTAGCACAAATGCCTTGCTAGATTTACTTCAGAGTTGCTTGATGGGCGATATTCAGATGGCTTTATCCACATTAAAAAAGGCCGTTGACGCTGGAGCAGAGCCTGAGCAAATTATTTCTGACTTGATGGATATCACCCATCAGGCATCCCTCATTGCAAGTAATTCAAACTTAGAAGATATAAGTGATTCTGTGCAGGAAAAATTGTCAAACATAGCCAAGTTTGGTATTCCAAGATTAGCAAGATGCTGGCAAATATTACTTAAGGGTCACCAAGAAATAAGATTGGCGCCTAGACCAGAGGCATCAGCGCAAATGCTGTTAATTAGACTCGTTTACACATCTCCAATGCCCACGCCATCTGAAATCATTGAAAAACTGCCTAAATTGTCAGCGGACAAAATTCAAACCAATAGCCTATCATCAAATAAGGACCAAATTCTATCAGAAAGAACTACTTCTGAGTCTGAAAATTCTGCAAACTTAGAACATCGGCCCCTTTCGTCTTTTAAAAATTTAATTGATATTGTAAACGTTTGTGAACAACAAGGATCTCTTATTCTTGCCTCCGATATCCGAAATTATGTTAGGTTAATTAATTTAAAAGCGCCTTTAATTGAAATTTCTTTAACAAAAGGTGCCCCCGATGACCTTCCAAGCAGAATTACACAGATGCTGAATGCAAACTCTAAACAACAATGGGAAGTATATGTTGGTGTCAACTCAAATTTGCCAACTCTTCAAGAAAAAGATGAAAACGCTAGGCAAGAGATATTATCTCTAGCTTCTGAACATCCCGTCGCAAAAGAGGTATTAAAAACATTCCCAGGCGCCAAAATAACAGACGTGGTGACGTCAGTTCAAAGCCAAAATCATAAATCATCTTCCTCTTCAGTAAAGTCTGATTTAAAGACCAGTTTAGAGCAGTTGGATGCACGAGTACCTATAAACGAACAGGAGAAAATATAGAATGCGTAATCTTGGTGGAATGATGAAAAAGGTTCAAGAGATGCAATCCCAAATGGAAGCAATGCAAGTTGAAATGTCAACTCGTCAGTTCTCTGCAACATCTGGAGGTGGTGCTGTCTCAGTAACAATTACAGGTAAGGGAAGAATTATTTCTGTTTCGATCACAGAAGATATTGTTAATCCAAAAGATATAGAGACTTTAGAAGATTTAATTCAGCTAGCTGTAAATAATGCTAAAGATGAGGTGGATAAAGCATTAAGTTTGGAAATGAATAAGTTAACAGGTGGCTTACCGTTACCACCAGGAATTAAATTCCCGATTTAACATGGCAGATGATAACCTTCAAATATTAATTAAAAGGCTCTCCAAATTACCAGGATTGGGACCACGTTCTGCGCAAAGAGCTGCACTTGTTCTTATTAAAAACAAAGAAAGGGACATGCTTCCACTATCAAAAGCCCTCAGTGAAGTTGCCCGCTACTATAAACCCTGCATTCAATGCAACAACTTAACTGAGTTGGAGAAATGCTCAATCTGTAACGACCTGCGACGAGACGAAAGTAAATTATGCATTGTTGAAGATGTTTCTGATTTATGGGCGATGGAGAAAGCCGGGATCTTTCAGGGGAAATACTATGTTTTGGGTGGTAATCTGAATATTTTAGATGGGCGTGGTCCAATTGAACTTGGCATTAACAAATTAGTTGACTACGTAAAATCGATGTGTGCTGCAAACTCCGCTTGCGAAATTATTCTTGCAACCTCTGCAACTGTCGAAGGTCAGACAACTGCACACTATATCGCAGAGAGTCTTCAAGGATTATCTGCAACGATTTCAAGACTTGCTCATGGGGTACCTGTAGGTGGTGAGCTAAACTATTTAGATGATGGAACACTTGCACTTGCTATGAAAGCTCGCACCCCTGTTAGTTGATATTTCAGCTCAAATCGGAAATTTTACTTATTTAACTCTTCTGACAGTAAACTACTTGGTTGGAGTTTATCATTTGAGTCAGAAATATTCTCATCTTCATATACCTCTAATTCCGTTATCCTATGGCTTCTTTTTGCAATACGTGAAGAAGATGTTTGAATTTCTGAAATATCTTTTTGTGCCTGTTGGAAATGTCTGTTTAAGTTCTCTACCCTTGTATCGAGCCTTGAAACATCCTCAATTAATTTTAACATCTCTGACTGGATTATCGCAGTTTGCTCTCTCATTCTTGCATCACGCAGTACTGCCCTAACCGTATTAAGAGTTGCCATCATTGTTGTGGGGGAAACAATCCAGACCCTTGCTTTATAAGACGCGTTTATCACGTCAGGTAAGTTAGCATGCAATTCTGCATAAACCGCCTCTGAAGGAAGGAACAAACAAGCAGATTCAGCCGTGCTACCAGCAATGATATATTTATTTTGAATGTCTTTTACATGTCCTCTCACTGAATTGGCTAGCTGTTTTCTTGCGGCCATTTGTTGTTCTTTGGTTTCCGCATTCTGCAACTCATGCCATGCCTCAAGTGGAAATTTAGAATCAATAACAATATCTCCCGGAGGATTAGGTAATTTTAGAACACAGTCTGCCCTTTTTTGATTTGGAAGAGTAACTTGAAAAGCGTAGGAACTTGGAGGTAATACGGTTTTAACTAAATTTTCTAGTTGCACCTCTCCAAAAGCTCCACGTTCTGTTTTATTCGCTAAAATATTTTGAAGCTGTGTGACTTGTCCTGTTAACTCTGAAATTTGACTATTAGCTCTGTCAATTACTGCTAATCTCTCAGATAATTTAGTAAGATTGTCGTGAGTAGATTGTGTTTGCTGCTGTAATGACTGACCTAGTTGCTGACGCAATGCTGATAGTGTTTGTTCCATTCTAGCGGATTGTTCAGACATCTGAGCTGTAAAATTTTGTTGCTGCTGGTTTGAGCTCTCGACCATAAGTGAAAGTTGGCCTTTCAATTCGGTCATTGAATCCGATTGTGCGTTAGATGCATTTCTTCTGATGATGATGAATAACAATACGCAGATAAAACAGATTGCTAAGACCAATGAAATGCCAAGGTAAAAATTCATGCGAAATATCATTTATTATATTTAACTTGCTTACAATTACAGCTCGCTTGACCTTTATTCTGCCAATGGCTACTAAACACAAAACACCTGCTAGTATTTAACTAGTATGTATAATATAAATTAGCGCTAAACTATAACACAAGCATAACTAAGAACTAAATGAAATAAATCGATAGAACAGTTTGTAAGTCTTTTATTTGAAGTAAGCCGCAAAGCATCAAATAGCAAGCAGAGAATATTAATGACCATTAGAGAAATTCAATTCGTACCTGACCCAATACTTCGAAAAGTTGCGTTACCTGTTGAGAAAATAACAAATGCGACAAAGCGACTACTGGATGATATGGCAGAAACGATGTATCAAGCTCCCGGAATTGGCCTCGCTGGCCCCCAAATTGGAGAGTTACAACGCCTGATCGTTATGGATTGTAGCCGCGATGATGAAACAGACGAACTTTGGCAAATGATTAATCCGGTGATTATTCAATCATCAGAAGAGAGTTCGATTTTAGAAGAGGGGTGTCTATCTATTCCAGGCCATTCTTCTGAGGTCTCTAGACCGAATTGGGTAGAGCTGAAATTCACAGATAAAAATGGGAAACAACAGGAAATAAGAGCCGAAGGTCTATTAGCCGCCTGCATACAGCATGAAATTGATCACCTCAACGGGATTTTGTTTATTGACCACATATCAAAGTTAAAGCGAGACATGATATGGCGAAAAGTACTCAAAGAAGTGCGTCAGACTTAATTTTTTGAATTAATAAGTGAGCCTCATGCGTATTATATTTATGGGTAGCCCCTCATTTTCAGTCAAAAGCCTCGAAGTCTTGCATCTTAATCACACAGTGCTATCGGTATATACGCGCCAATCAAATAATGCAGGTAGAGGCATGCGTGAAAAAGCAACCGCTGTAGCTGAATTTGCGAAGGCTAATAATATAGCTTGTAATTTTCCTTCGTCATTTAAATTAGAAAATGAAATAAAAAAGCTAAGACAAGCAAATGTGGATTTGATTGTTGTAGTTGCCTTTGGACTAATTCTGCCACAAACCGTTCTAGATATTCCTCGTTTTGGATGCATCAATGGTCATGCATCCTTGTTACCCCGATGGCGGGGGGCTGCTCCAATTCAACGTGCTATTGAAGCTGGAGACAAACAAACAGGGGTAACCGCAATGCAAATGGAGGCTGGTCTTGACACAGGTCCTATTCTACGTCAGATGCAAACAGATATAAAACCAAATGATACTTTTCAAACATTACACGACAGACTGTCTAATTTGACCGCAGATTGCTTGCTTCAAACCATTGAAATTATGGAAAAGTTTAAACTAGCTCCAGTTATACAGTCTGAAGTTGGTGCCTGTTATGCAAATAAGATTTTAAAATCAGAAACAGAGCTGGATCTCAGACAGAAAGTTCAAGTAATTAGTAATAAGATTAGAGCTTTCAGTCCTGTTCCTTCATGCTGGATACGCTTGGTTGACGGCAATAGAATCAAAATTCTTGAAGCTGAAATTAAGGAAATAAAATTAAATTTTCCTCTGGGAACTGCAATTCTTATAAAAGGCAATAAGAACCCAGGAATAGCTCTATCCGAAAAAAAAGTTTTATTACTTAAAATGTTACAACCTGCTGGTAAAAAGCGTATGACTGGTTTCGACTTTCTAAACGGGTATAATATTCGTCATGGAGAAATTGTTTGGAAATATAAAAATGATTGATTTACATCGTATGCTTTTACGAATTGAATATGACGGCACCTCTTTTGTTGGCTGGCAATCTCAGAAAAATGGAAAATCTATTCAGGACGAAATCGAAGTTGCTGCTCGAAAGCTAATTACTACACCAACGCGTGTTCAAGGTGCTGGAAGGACAGATGCCGGTGTCCATGCAATGGGACAGGCAGCCCATTTAGATGTACCGACAAATTACTCAACTCATTCTGTAATGATGGGAATAAACAGCTATCTTAAAAATCTCCCTATTACTGTTTTATCTGCTAGAATTGTGGATGCAAACTTTAATGCTCGTTTTGATGCAGTTGAAAGATGCTATCTTTATAGAATTCTAAATCGAAAAGCACCGCCCAGTCTCGATGCATTTCGTGTTTGGCATTTAAGAAACGAGTTAGATGTTGAAGCTATGAATCAGGCGGCAAAACATCTTATTGGTAAGCACGATTTTACGAGTTTTAGAGCCTCTCAATGTCAGGCAAAGTCGCCTATCAAAACAATGAAATTGCTTAATGTTAAAAAGATAAAAGATGAAATACACCTATTCGCAAATGCGAAATCATTTCTCCATAATCAAATTCGTAATATTGCTGGAAGTTTGGTCGAAGTTGGAATGGGCAAATGGAAACCAATCGAAATAAAAAATATCCTTATGGCAAGAGATAGGAGCCTTGCAGGTCCAACCGCACCTCCGCAAGGTCTTTATTTGAACGATGTCATATATCCTGAAAAATCTTTGAATGGGTAAAAACTAACCTAATGAAAAACTCATTCCAGCTGTAACACCTAGAATTGTCTCTATAAGAAACTTACTTGCCAAAAACCCAAATGCAACAAATCGACTTACATCTAATTGCTGCCGCGCAATCCTAATTAACCAATATAAAACCCAAATTAGTGCTGGGATTGAAAAAATGCTGAATGCACTCACTCCAGTTGCAGTTGAGATTAGTGTTATTGTTGCAAAAAAAATCATTTGCATTGTACTTAGCCATAAATATGGAATCATAAAGGTCAAGTATAAGTTGGCTTTATTAATTCGTAACAGAAAATAGTAAACAAGGACTACATAAAGGAGCAAAGACACAAGAGCCGTGGCTAAAAATAAAGGGAAAAAATTCCATCCAATTGCTTGAATAGGAATAATGGAAACAACCCCAGAGATGAACCAGCTAACAAAAATAACCTGCCAAAGCCCATTTTCAGATATATCAAATGCAGCTTCCGGTTTTTGCTTACCAAGCATCATTTGCAAAGTAGCTTGGAGAGACTTTATAACTTCGTAGGGACTAATAATCATTTTTTTTATCAAACCTATGTAACAAATCTTTATATATATTAGTAAGGATATCAATATCGTTTATAGATACATTCTCGTCGATTTGATGCATAGTTTTTCCCACTAAACCAAATTCGGCCACGGGGCAGAGTTGAGTTATGAATCTCGCGTCAGAGGTACCCCCAATTGTAGACAGCTCTGGGATTCTTCCTGTCTGGCTTTTTATCGACTCACTTAAGAGTTCTGTTAATTGTCCTGCTTCTGTAACAAAAGGCGCAGCATTTGATTTCCAATTAATTTCAAATTGAACTTTATATTCATTAGCAATTTGTCGAAAATGTTCTGATAACCGTTTTTGCAGAGCTTCTTTTGAATGCTCTGTATTAAACCTAATATTAAACATGGCCGAGGCAGTTGCTGGGATTACATTAGTGACATTTGTTGAAGTCGATAATCCCGTAACCTCTGCTGTTGATGGTCCAAAGTGGCTATTGCCTTCATCCAATTCTGTGCTAGACACTATCGAAAGCATTTGCATCAAGGCTGAAGTAGGATTTTGAGCAAGATGTGGATAAGCAACATGCCCCTGTATGCCAGTAACAATCAAATGGCCCGACAATGAGCCACGCCTTCCGTTTCTGATGTTATCGCCTATTTCATTTTGACTTGTTGGTTCAGCGACAACACACATATCTGGATAAATACTATTATTCCTCATCCATTCTACAATTTTTGAAGTCCCATTGATGGCTTCAGCTTCTTCATCTCCTGTTATGATTAAGCTGATTTTAGTTTTTGAATTGGTAGATTGTTGCCACTGTCTTATTGCCGAGATAAATGCTGCAATACCGGATTTCATATCTGCTGACCCACGTCCATATAAAATTTCATCCTTAATTTCAGCCTGAAATGGAGAAAAACGCCAATCGGCTAATCTTCCAACTGGAACAACATCAACGTGTCCAGCAAATGCGAAATGTGATGGTCCCTTCCCGAATTCAGCATATAAATTATCAACCCTCTCTTTACCCTCACCAAAAAGAAGTCTGGTGCAGATAAACCCAATCTGCTTGAGTTCGTTTTCTAACAAATCTAGTGTTCCAGCTTCTTCTGGTGTTACAGAGGGGCAGCGAATCAGTTTTTGGGCAAGCTGAACAGAATAAGAAAATTCACTCATTGAATTATTAGTCCCTTAGGAGATCATTTAGTGATGTTTTAGACCTTGTTCTCTCATCAACTCTCTTAATAATTACGGCACAGGATAGCGAGGGTCCCGGACTTCCATCTGGTAGATTTGGACCAGGCAAACTTCCAGGCACCACAACCGAATAAGCCGGTACTCGGCCCATAAAAATTTCACCTGTCCCTCTATCAACTATTTTTGTAGATTGTCCAATAAACACTCCCATAGATATTACACAGCCCTGCTCTACAACAACTCCTTCAACGATTTCTGAGCGTGCCCCAATGAAACAATTATCTTCTATAATAACGGGTCCAGCTTGCAAAGGCTCCAATACACCACCAATACCAGCACCACCAGATAAATGAACATTTTTACCGATCTGCGCACAAGAACCAACGGTTGCCCATGTGTCCACCATAACACCTGAATCGATATACGCACCGAGGTTTACAAAGCTTGGCATTAATACGACTGAAGGCGCAATATAGGCTGAATACCTTACATAACATCCAGGAACTGCCCTAAACCCTGCTGCTGAAAATTTATCAGCGCCCCAACCGGAAAATTTAGACGGAACTTTGTCCCACCAAGCCGAACCCCCCCCCTCATTATAGTTGGCCCCACTGTTAATAACTTGCATTGAGTTCAAGCGAAATGATAATAAAACAGCTTTTTTTAACCATTGGTTCACATGCCATTGACGGTTTCCAAATGTCTCTGCAACTCTAACCTCTCCACAATCAAGTAGCCTAAGAGATTCTTCTACCGCATTTCTCACCTCTCCAGAAGTATCTTGCGTAATTGTGTCGCGATCATCGAATGCTTCATCAATTATTTTTATAAGTGAGGGATCTGCCATTTATATTCTCCGTTAACCTTATTCTTACATACCAGACTTACTAGCAATAATTTGTTGTGCAGCTGATAAAAATTGCTTTAAATCTTTCGCAATGAAATGCACATAGGGTTCTGCCGCTCCCTTTTTTGCCCAGCTATGTTCAGCCATTAACCATATTGTCTGCATTCCTAGTAAAGCTGCTGGTTCTAAGTTGCAGGCCATATCTTCAATCATAACAGCCTGTTTCGGGTTGATTTTGCTCTTAACAATAAAATCTTGATATGGTTGCATCGCAGGCTTTGGCAAATGGTTAGATGCAAATATATCAAAAATAAGTTCAAAGTGATGCGCTATTCCGAAAGCTTCTAAAATCCTCGTGGCATGCATTACAGTGCCATTAGTATAAATAAATTTTTTTCCTGGTAACGCATAAATACCTTTATCAAGTTCCTCATCATAAGAAATATCTGATAGATCAATGTCATGGACATAGGATAGAAAGTCCTCAGGATCAACTGAATATTCAACTGACAGCCCATTCATAGTTGTACCATATTCTAAAAACAGACGATTTTTTAACTCTTCTGCTAGTTTTCTATTTAAGTTTAATCTTTGCTCTATCCAATCAATCATGCGATTTGCCACTCTTGGGAACAAGCTCTGGCTTGCAGGATAAATAGTGTTATCCAAGTCGAAAACCCATGCAGAAATTCCAGACATATTGAGCTTCATAGGGTCTTTTTCCTTCAACATCAAATCGTTGATTTCCGTCATGCTATTTTCCAATTTTACTAAATTAATGTTAATTTCGTTAATTATATTTTTTACTTTTAAACACTTTTATTTATCTGCGTGAATCAATGTACCGATTCCGTGTTCCGTAAATAATTCAACTAATACAGCGTGTTGTTTTCTTCCATCTACAATTACGGCAGCGCCTGCGCCAGAATTCACGGCTTCAATGCATGTCTCAACTTTAGGTATCATACCTCCATTTATAACACCGCTAGAAATAAGTTGTCTTGCCTGCCCAATTGACAAACGAGGAATGAGTTTTCCAGAAGCATCTAGTACTCCTTCAACGTCTGTTAACATTATTAATCTTGAAGCGCCAAGTGCACTTGCAATTGATCCTGCTGCTGTATCAGCATTTATATTATATGTTTTACCATCTACTCCAAGCCCGAGAGGCGCTACAACAGGAATCATACCTGATCCTATCAAAGCATCTAACACTTTTGTATCGACTTTTTGTGGGATACCCACATACCCTAAATCCACAAGATTTTCGATAGCACTATCTGAATCCCTAGTTTTATGAGCAAGTTTTTTTGCCTTGATAAGATTACCATCTTTACCAGAAATACCGACCGCCATACCTCCCGATGAAGCAATCGAAGCGACAAGAGATTTGTTTATGGCGCCAGCTAAAACCATTTCCACTATTGAAATAGTTTGCTGGTCAGTTACTCTGAGGCCGTCAATAAAGTTTGACTCCATCTTTAATCTTTCGAGCATTGAGCCTATTTGGGGTCCTCCTCCA
The DNA here is from genome assembly GCA_902632595.1 of uncultured SAR116 cluster alpha proteobacterium. Taxonomy (GTDB): domain Bacteria; phylum Pseudomonadota; class Alphaproteobacteria; order Puniceispirillales; family Puniceispirillaceae; genus UBA5951. Next base: position 15,386 of record CACPDC010000012.1, on the reverse strand, counting down.
TGCACAACAACAGGCTTAGCACCAACCTGGCGAAGTAAAACAATATCACTGGAAAAAGCTTCTATAAAAGCCTGCTCGCCCATTGCATGCCCCCCAAATTTTATCACAACGGATAAACCTGAATATTGCTTCATGTATGGAAGTGATTCAATAAGAGTTGCGACTTTATCAAGCCAAACTTCTGAATTAGCACTGTTCGATTGCATTAAATTGTATTCCACTTTTTTGGTTTGATTTTTCCTACACTATTTGCCCTATTTTGTTTTTATTATCCAGCCTTGTTTTGCTAAATTTAGGTAAATATTGCCAATTTTTAATTTAATTAGAACTATGTTTAAGTGCTAGACCCGCAATATGTGCTCTAAGTTCTTCAATGCCAATTACTTTCTCAGAGGAAGTTACCCAAATTTTTGGGAAAGCTGCAACCTGCTTAGCCGCTTTTTTCTCTGTATTAGCAATAAGTTTATTAATTTCAGGAACCTTTAACTTATCTGATTTTGTTAACACAATAGCAAAGCTTACTGCTGTTTGATTTAGCAGAGACATTACATCCTCATCTGCTGTTCCTATGCCACGCCGTGAATCTATAAGAAGGAACACGCGTCTCAAAGATTGTCTGCCAGATAGAAATTTGCGCGTTAATTTTGTCCATTTTTTAATATCAGTTTTTGGCGCAGACGCATACCCGTACCCGGGAAGGTCAACTAAATCTATTCTATCTGCTAAGTTAAAAAAAATTAATTGTCTTGTTCGTCCTGGAGTCTGACTAGTGCGTGCCAGCATTTTACGTCCAGTGAGAGTATTCACAAGTGAGGATTTACCTACGTTTGATCGCCCTGCAAATGCTATTTCAGGTCTCAACATTTCAGGTAAGGCCTCCAAATTATTTGCTGCCGCGAAAAATTGGCAAGGTTTTGAAAAAAGAAGCCTACCTTCCTCTAAATCATCCCGCTCCACTATCTCCCCCTGCGGCAGACACTTTTTTTTCACCCATATTACGCATTATCCACCACTGTTGTACAATTGAAAGTAAGTTATTCCATGTCCAGTAGATAACTAAGCCAGCCGGGAATGTTGCTAAAAGAAAGGTAAAAAATATAGGCATATATTGGAAAATTTTTGCTTGAATGGGATCTGGAGGAGGCGGGTTTAACCGCATCTGTAAAAACATTGTAATACCCATCAAAACAGGCCAAAGTCCAATTGACAGAAACGCAGGTAAAAAATCGACAGAATAAGGAAGCAATCCAAATAAATTAAACATTGATGTTGGATCAATTGCTGATAAATCTAAAATCCACCCATAAAAAGGTGCATGTCGCATCTCTATAGATACATAAAGGACTTTATATAACGCAAAAAAAACAGGTATTTGCAGTAAGATAGGTAGACAGCCTGCTGCAGGATTCACCTTCTCTTTTTTGTACAATGCCATCATTTCCTGATTCATTTTAGCTTTATCGTCTCCAGCATTCTCACGAAGCACTTGAATTTTTGGAGCTAATTCCCGCATTTTTCCCATAGAGCGATATGACTTATTGGCGAGGGGAAACAACACTAATCTAACAATGATTGTAAAGGCAATAATAGCTAGGCCAAAGTTTCCAAGTAGGCTATTTAAATATGTTATTGCATAGAAGAAAGGCTTAGTAAGGAAATAAAACCATCCGAAATCGATTGCTAAATCAAAATGATTTATGCCCAATTCCTCCTCATATTTATCGAGAAGGTCAACTTTTTTTGCCCCTGCAAATAGGTACCCTGACCATTTAACTATACCTCTTCCTGGAACAGAAATAGCCTCCCCTAAAAAATCTGCTTGATATCTGTCTTCAGTTCCAGACAACGCTCGCATACTAAAATTAACTTTCTCAGATTGTTTGGGCATTACGGCGGCAAGCCAGTATTTATCTGTAATTCCTGCCCATCCTCCAGAATCCTCTGAAATATGGCTTAATCCTTCTTTGTTATTATCTTGTAACTCGGAATAGGTCCATTCCTTTAAAGTGGTATCAAATACTCCCAATAAACCTTCATGTAATATCCACATACCTTGAGTTGAAGGAGTTCCAGTGCGCCGCACCAAACCATATGGGTTCAACGAAACAGGATTATCCAAACTTGAACTTATGGTATCTTCAATTTTAATCAAATAATCGTCATTTATTGTTATTGTTCGTAAAAACGTTAGACCATTTCCATTATCCCAACTTAGCCTCACTGGTGTTTGTGGAGTGAGTCTTTTATCTAATATTTTCCATATTGTTTTACCAGAAGGCATAGGCTGTCCTGTGTCCTGGCTTACCCAACCAAATTCTGAAAAATAGGGGTTTGCAGAGGACACACGATCAAAAAGCCTAACGTTATCGGAAGTGTCTGACAGTGAAACACGATAGTTTTTTAGCGTCAGATCATCTATTCTCGCACCCCTACTTGTAATGGAACCTTCTAACATAGGGGCAGAGATAGTAATTCTGGGCATGTCTTCTGGGGGCCTCTCTTGCTTTTCTATCTGAAGCTGTTCATCATTATTTTTGTGGGCTAATTTTGGGGTTCCATCTGAATTCAGCTTTTGTGAAAGCTTTTGTGATTCCTGTACAGCTTGCATTTGGGGTTCAACAAAAATACTTTGCCATAACACAAGTATTGCCATTGATACGGCTATAGCCAATATTAAATTTCGATTTTCCGGGCTCATTATTTATTCCTGTCAAAACCAATCAAGAAGTTTTTTAAGTGTTGTTGTGTACCAAAAAGTTTACTTATTTACACTTTTCTTTTTTTATTTTTATTACAATTCGAATCCTCTGAAATAGGACGATAGCCGTGCCCACCCCAGGGATGACATGATGCTATACGTTTAACGGCTAATACAGTTCCTTGCAATGGTCCATATAACTTAATTGCGTCTATAGCATAAGCTGAACAAGTCGGTTGATATCTGCAAGTTGCGGGTAAAAGAGGAGATACAAACCACCGGTAAAAAAGGATTAGGGTTAATAGAAAGAAAGAACTTAAATTTGTTATTATTTTCATGTCTAAAATCTCTTTTTCCACAAAATTAGTTGCCCATGAAAAATTTTGGTTTGACAGCACTTTTTTGTAAAGGAATTTTCTTATTCGCCTTTATTAAGACATTAATAAATTCTGTCTCTATCTCATTGAATTTTCCATTTAAAATAGCGCGTCGTGCAATAAAAACATAATCTACTGAATTCAGAAGTTGGCCTTTTTGTCTAAAAACCAGGGCTCTCATTAATCTTTTAGCATAGTTTCGTTTAACTGCATTTCCAATTTTTTTAGAAGCAGTAAATCCTGTTCGGGTACTATATTTTCCCTCGAGATTATTTGGCGCTATTTGTACGATGACGTGAGTTGAAACAAAATTTAAATTGACGCTTTTTACATACAAAAAATCAGCGCGTTTGGTAAGATTATTTAGATGATACAAAAAGGCACACCAAGATCATGCGGAGAGTCGAGTTCTACCCTTAGCGCGTCTAGCGCGGATTATCCTACGACCCCCGACTGTTGCCATACGAGACCGAAATCCGTGACGACGTTTTCGAACAATTACGCTTGGTTGATATGTTCGTTTCATACTCCGATCTGCCTTCTTTAACAAAACTCTAATTAAGCCGCGTTAATAGGGATATTTTAAGTCAATGTCAATGAGTTTTTAGTTTGATAGGTTTGATCAAACAAGAAGTTTTCTAGCTTATTTGCTGAGACCAACAATTGGCTGTGACGGCTGTGGTTCCAAATCCCAAGGAAAATAAATCCAAGTATCTTGCGATACTTCAGTAACAAAGGTGTCGACGATGGGTCTCCCTAATGGCTTTGCATAAACAGTGGCAAAATGCGCTTTTGGCATAATTGAACGAAGCACCTTTCCCGTCTCACCAGTATCAACAAGATCATCCACAATAAGCCAACCGGCTCCGTCACCAACACTATGTGGAGGTTTTAATATCTCCACCTCGCTTTGTGACTTTCCATGATAAGAGGCTAAACAAGCCGTATCAATTAGTCTAACCTCTAGTTCTCGTGCAATTATAGCTGCTGGTACAAGTCCCCCTCTAGTCACTGCAATAATGCCTGAAAATGGTCCATTTTCAAGCATTCGCCATGCAAGTGCTTTTGATGTCCTATGTAACTCTTCCCATGAAACAGGAAATGATTTTTTGGTTGTGTTCATATTTTTAGCTTACTTAATATTTTTATATGCTAAGTTTTTTCAAAAGATTACCTACTAAATCAAAAATTTAAAAGTGATTATTGCAATCATAAAATACCAAATTTTCCTTGTTGTAAATATACCAAAGGCATTCAATATTATTTTGGAAAAAACTTAGACTATAAAACTTGTTTTTGAACTCAAACTTAGTTATCAAATACGCTTAAGCGCTCGTAGCTCAGCTGGATAGAGCACTAGACTACGAATCTAGGGGTCAGGAGTTCGAATCTTCTCGAGCGCGCCACTTTCCCTCCATTAATTCAGTCCGTTATCGTTTAGGGTGATGGATGAGTTTATGTAAAATGCAGTTTTTGAAACAGTAAAAGGTCAAGTCGATGGGAAGTGTGCGTAAAAGGGGTAAAACTTAGAATGCTCAAGTGAGGGTCTCTGGTTAGAGAAGTTTTACTAAATCATTCAAGTCCAAATCAGATGCATTATGCTGGATTAAAGCATTAGAAGGTAATCTAAAAAGCACCGATATCCCTAAAGTAAATATTGGAAATATTACTCTCAAAGATCTACTCCAAAGATACGCTACAGAGATGTCATTACATCTAAAAGGGCTGAAGTGCAAATATATGTTTTAAACTTTTATGCATGGCATCCCATCGCTCACATCAAACTTTCAAACCTAACTGAACGCCATTTTGAGTGTCTACGTGATGAAAGATTAAAACAGGTTAAACATGGAACCATACATGCTCAATTAATGCTTCTGAAAAGGGTATTTAGGACAGCGATTTTAAAATAGGGTTATGGAATCCCTAAAAACCCTATTGAGCAATTACAACTCCCTCCTACTCATAAATCGCGTAAACGAAAGTTAGTTGGTAATGAAAAAGAACGCTTACTCTCTACCGCTTGCTCTCAGAAAAATATCTATATTGCCTTTATTATTGAATTCGCAATCGAGACAGGAATGTGTCGTTCTGAAATACTAAAACTTAAATGGTCTGATATTGATTTCAAAAATGGATTCGCTCCTCTTTATGACACTAAAAATGGTGAGGATAGAAAAGTACCTCTCACTAAAAAGTGTGGGAGACTCCTTCAAAAGGTGCCTCAGAGTCATGAAAAAGTATTTCCTATTACAGCGAACTGTTTGAGTCTTCCATGGGGCAGAGCACGTGCAAAAGCAGAGGTAAAGGATTTGCGATTTCATGATTTGAGACATGAGGCGGTTTCGAGTTTCTTTGAGATGGGAATGTCAGTTCCAGAGGTCGCACTCATATCTGGGCATAAGGATGTCAGGCAGTTATTACGATATACTCACTTGAACCCAACCAATGTATTTAAAAAGTATAAAGCGTTTTAGTCATTTGCCAAATCTGCTATCAAATTGCCCCACCTCTCCAAGTTCATGCTATCAATAGCAGAGAACGCTATCTGATTTAATTGACTCTTCAATTAGTTTATCAGGCATTGCAAACTCTGCTTTATATCCATTTAGAAGTGACTCATCGTAACCTCTTGCCTTAGCAGACATTCCTGAAACAAATATGGTTACATTTGTATTTTTTAAATTTTCAAGATGTTGGTATAAATCCCCAGTGCCTTGACCGACTATCTCACCAGCACTTTTGCAATTGAGTATTTGTACTCCGTCTGCAGCGAGAAAAATAGTTACATCATGTCCACTTTTTTCTGCAGCAAGAGCGACCATTAAACCTAAAGTCACTTTATTTTTAAATTCCAAATCACTGTGAATATGAACGAGTACTTTAGACATTTTCTCTCCTCAAAATTTTAAAATGATTGTTTGTAGTATGGTATCATATTTTACGTTGAAGGAGAACTTGGGGCATAATCTTGCCATTTTATTGGCACACAGTTTAAAAAAGTGTGGAGTGTAAAATGGCAAATTCTGGAATATATTGGATAGATATAACTTTTGATTACTGCGTGAGACTTCTTTATGAAGTTGCAGGTATGATGGGCATTACTTACGAAGAAATAAATGTTTGGTTGTTTGTGGTAATTTTACCCGCTATTATGTTATCTTCTTTTACCTTGAATTTGTATTTTATGTTACAACATAATCAAACTAATTTTGCTTTTTATAATAAAATTTTGTACATTGCTAAAAATTCATTAAATAAGGCATTGATAAATGATATTGGAGCAAGAAGTATCAAAATACATCGATAATCTAAGAGGAAGAAAGGCTTACGAACAAAAAAGATCCCAAAAACTAGGGTTTAAGTCCTTTGAAGAATATATTGAACATAAGCTTCTTAAAAAGCTAGGACTCAATAATTCTGTAAAGCATGAGAACAAGTCACTTAGTCAAAATAAAAATATCAAAAAGGATAAAATTGCGGCTACCAGCAGTTGTAGCTGCTGCTCTAATTAGATTACGTTTTTTAATTTTAAGCGCCTGTAGCTCAGCTGGATAGAGCACTAGACTTCGAATCTAGGGGTCAGGGGTTCGAATCCTCTCGGGCGCGCCACAATAAAAATATTTTTAATTGTATATCATGTATAGATTGAAAATCTTTTATAATTTAATACCTAAAATTATAATTGATTTAACTAAATGCAGTTTAAAAACTTAAAAAAATGCTTTTTAATTACTTCATAGGTAGTTTTTTAAAAAAAAAGACTGCAAATTTTAATTTTTTGGAAAAAAATGTAGAGCCTGACTGGCTAACGATATGTTAATTTCAGTCCCTACTTTATAGCTTTCTATTTCATCGTGCTCTATTACAGATGTAAGCTCTTGACCACTCTCATGCTTCATTTTCACTACTGCACGAGGCCCTAACAATTCAACATACGTTACTAAAACAGTCACTTTAATTTCGGTTGATTTACTTTTTGAGTCGGCAAGTTTGATTTTTTCTGGTCGGATACCGACTTCGATATCCTCACCCAAATTTAAAAGAGCGTTTATTTTAATCCTTCCAATTGGCATGCTAATTTCCATTTTATTAGAAATTTTGCCTTTTATAAAATTCATGCTCGGATTACCAATAAAACCTGCTACCATAAAAGTCTTCGGCTGAAAATAAATTTCTGTTGGGGTTCCAATCTGTTCAATTGATCCGTTATCCATAATCACAATCCTATCGGCCATTGCCATAGCCTCCTCCTGATCATGAGTCACAAAAATGGTGGTTGCACCTATTTCCCGATGTAGTTTCATTATTTCCGCCCGCATCTCCAAGCGTAAGTTTGCATCAAGATTAGACAGTGGCTCATCAAACAGAAAAACTTTAGGTTTTCGAACTATCGCTCTACCAATTGCTACCCTTTGCTGTTGCCCGCCTGAAAGAGCATTAGGTTTTCTATTTAAAAGATGTGTTAGTCCCAATAGATAGGCTATTTCATTAACTTTTTCTTTAATCAATTTAGGAGGAATTTGCTTAGCTTTGAGTCCAAAGCCTAAATTTTGTGCGACTGTCATTGTTGGATAAAGCGCATAATTCTGAAAAACCATAGCTATATCTCGTTCACGAGGTTCAAGCTCAGTGACATCGCGGCCATTAATAGAGATCGTTCCACTCGAGACTGTTTCTAAACCAGCAAGCAAACGCAAAGTAGTGGATTTACCGCATCCGGAAGGTCCAAGCAACACTAGAAATTCAGAATTATGTACCTCTAAGTTCATCCCATCAATAATGTTTGTAGAACCGAAGGACTTACTGACATTTTTGAAAGTGACTTGGCCCATTACTAAAAATTCTCCCTAATATTTAACACCACTGCCCCCTATACCTTTTATAAGATGTTTTTGAATAAAATAAGAAAGAATTAAGACGGGAATTACTGCAATAAGAATAGCAACAGCCATTTTGCCAAGTTCAATACCACGAAATGTCCAAAAACTAGCAATTGCTACTGGCAATGTGCGGCTCCCTGCTCCAGTAAGTAATAATGAATAAAACAAATCATTCCAAGAAAGAACGAAACCGAAGACTGCAGCTGCTCCTAGACCAGGTCTTACCACTGGCAAGATTACCTTATAAAAGGCTTGAAACCTTGTGTATCCGTCAATCATAGCCTGATCTTCCAAATCTTTTGGTACTTCGTCAAAAAATCCTATCAAAAACCACGTAATTACAGGAATTACAAAAGTTAAATGAGCAGTTACTACCCCGATACGACTATCTATCAACTCTAATTTATAAAGAATTAAAAAAAGTGGAAGAATTAAAATTGCAGGAGGCATCATCTCCGCTGCAAGAATTGAGTATCTAGCTCCCTGAAAGCCACGAAAACGAGAAAATGCATAAGCTGCTGGTGCTCCGCATATGAGTGAGATGACCACTGTAATAAAGGCTATAAAAAATGAGTTCATTATGTTGAGCGGTACGCTACTATTGAGCAATACCTCACTCCAATTTTCCCATGATAGTTCAAAACGCCAAATATCGGGTCTCCCACCTAGTGAAGGCGGTTTTACGGACTCTAAAAAAATCCAAAAAAAAGGAAACAGAACCACTATAATTGCCATAAAAATTGCCATTATACCAATAAACTGCAGCAATCGATTTTCAAACGAAACAATCATTTTGTCACCTTTGGTCGTGATAAGTTCACTAATAAAATAACTAAAAGTAAGATAAATATAATCAGCAAAATAGACGCAGCAGCAGCTTCACCCATTCGAAAAAAACGAAAACCTGTTTGATAAATATAATACATTATGGTCTCTGTAGAATTACCTGGTCCACCTCGAGTAATAGCAAACACGTATTCAAAAACTTTAAATGCGTCTAGTGCTCTTATAATTATTGCGACAACTATAACAGGCCGTAACATTGGCAATGTAATTGAAATGAAGGTTAACCATGGTCCTGCACCATCAACACGAGCAGCTTCAAATGGCGTTTTTGGTAAAGCCTCCAAACCCGCAAGAAACATTAAAAGCATAAATGGCGTCCACTGCCATACGTCGATTAGAACTATGGAAAATAACGCTAATTCCGGTCCAAACCAATCTATCGAGACTCCAAACTTCAACAGGTAAAACGGAATAATTCCTATTTCTGAGTTAAGTAAAAAGCGAAACATTAAACCTACTGCGATAGGAGTTATAAACATAGGGGCAAGTAGAATTGAGCGAATAGCTCCCCGAAAAATAACTAACTTTTGAACAAGAAGGGCAAGTGAGAGTCCTAAAACTAACTCAAATGTTACAGCACTGAGCACAAAAATTATGGTATTTCCCATTGCATTTAAAAAACTAGAATCTGTTGCAATCAGGCCAAAATTTTCGAAACCCACAAACTGAACGTCATTTATTCTTGTAAGGCGATAGTCTTGAAGTGACAACCATGCAGAAAATATCAAAGGGTACAGCATTATGCCAGATAGAAGAAAAACCAACGGTAAAATTAGTTTATATTTGATGTGCATTTTAGCTGCATTCATTGTTGTTAAGGGGTAGCGTTTAATTCGCTACCCCTTCTGTTTACCTTATTTAATTGCTCTTTCCACACCATTTGCTGCCGCATCTAATGCTTCTTTAACACTTTTTTGACCAGTAACAGCAGCACTTAATTCAGTACCAACTATTTCAATCAATTCCTCAGCGTTGTTTCCGGATGACAAAGGTGCTGAGCCATCCAGAATGTCAGCTAGCGCAGAATAATAGGCTTTACCATAACCCTTTTCCCATACCTCTGGACTATTCATTACACTATTGCGAACTGGCGCACCACCCATGATAGCTCGTTGTTTTGCAACCTCTGGACTAGAAATCCATGAAATGAAGGTCCAGGCATCATCTTTATTGTCGGAGTTTGAGGTAATACCCCATGACCAAAGCCCTAACACAGACTTGCCTCCAGGAACTGGATGAAGAGTAAAATTACCTGCAAGGTCACCAGACATTCCACCTTTTGCATTCAAAGCTGGAAGCATCCAGTTGTAGGATAGCATTGTAGCAGCTTTCCCTGAGGATACGGAACGTAAAGCTTCATCAAAACCCCAGTTTGCAGAATTAGGAGGGGCAGCCTGACTATGGGTCTCTATATACTGATTTAGTGCATCAACAGCAGCTTGATTATTTATAATCACATTACCAGAATCGTCAAACAATTCACCACCGTTAGCATATAACCAGTTTTTCCATTCCTCCATAATTTTGTAACCTTTTTGAGGTTGCATGGCAGCACCATACATATCATTAGTCGTTAATGATTTTACAACACTCATATAATCTTTAATTGTCTTTGGAATTGTTAAACCTTTCGAGTCAAAAATATCCTGACGAACGATTAAACCAAGAGCATAGTTATAATAAGGTACTCCATAAATAGATCCGTCAACCTTGCTTATATCAGCAAGGGCTGGAACAAAGTCATCGTATGCATAGCCATCTTGGCCAGAGATAAGCTTGTCTAATGGCTCTAAGAAGCCAGCTCTTGCAAATTCATCAGTCCAAGGGTTATCGATTATAATAACATCATAGGTTGCTGAAGGTGCTAATGATGATGTCAGAATTTTATCGCGCATTGCATCGAATGGCATAGCGTCAAAGTTTACCGTGATCCCAGGATTCTGCTCAGTAAATTGATCGGTTAGCTTTGCAACAATATCATAGTCAGGAACTTCTTCCATAATGATATTAATCTCACCAGCTTGAGCGACTTGGGACGTGCTAATTGTAGCCCAAGTAAGTGCAGCCATAGCTGTGCTTAATTTTAGTTTTTTCATATTCATCTCCCATTAGTTAAATTTATAAAAGTAACGTGTTAACCCATATACACGCCACCTGTTACGTTGATGCCCTGTCCTGTCATAAACCGAGCTTTGTCGGAGGCAAGAAAAACGACAACATCAGCAACATCTTCTGCAGTTTCGATCCGGCCAAGTGGAGTTTGATCAATGTAAGATTGAACTACCTCAGTTGGAGTGGAGCCAAGCAAATCAGCCTCCCATTTTACCTCACGATCTTGCATTCCTGTCTTAACAAAGCCAGGACAAACTGCGTTAACCCGTATTCCATCCCTAGCATGTTCTCGAGCTAGAGACTGTGTCCATCCTAACACAGCAAATTTTGATGCTGAATAATGCGCCAAAAGTGGGGCGCCTACTTTGGCTGCTAGAGACGCAGTATTCACAATCACTCCCTTATTTTGATGCCTGAGAAAATGACGTATTGCAACCTGATTGGAAAGAAAAACACCCTTGGCATTTACGTTGAAGTTAAAGTCCCAATCCTCTTCAGTGAGTTCCAAAGCTCGTTTCATACTTGATACTCCAGCATTTGCGTGCAAAACGTCAACCTTACCAAAAACTTTCTCTACCTCTTTAAAGGCAACATTGATAGAAGTTTGATCACACACATCGAGTTTTGTCGCTAAAGTCGGGCCCTTTATCCTATCAGCTGCAGATTGGGCAGCTTTTTGCTCTAAGTCTGTGAGGACAACATTATATCCAGCTTTTGAGAACGCATGCGCACTTGCAAGACCGATACCTGTTGCACCTCCTGTTACAAGAACTGTTTTTGGTGATACATCCATTATTTATTAGGCTCCAAAGTCTCATAATTAATTCACATAATATAACAATTTTCAACAAAAAAATGGCTCTTTTGTATAAAAAGGTTGAGAATTTTGTTTGTTTATGATTTTTATTGTTTGAAATAGCGACTAAGGAATAATTTATGACTTCCAGAAAATATCATGCCTCTCAGCGCCGCGATATGATTCTTACCTCCCTTGAGCAAGACGGGCTGGTAACGGTTCCTATGATCGCTAAGCTCTGTAACACGTCTGAAATGACTATTCGCCGAGATTTTGAATTTTTGGAAGAACTGGGACTTCTAGCTCGCACTCACGGAGCTGCAATTCTTCCTGGTAGTCCTTCCGCAAAAAAGTTTGATACCATCGAGCCTAGTCTTGACCGACGAGCCATTTTAAACCAAAGGGCGAAATTCGCCATTGCCACTCTGGCATTACAACAGATTGAACCAAATCAAACAATTGCACTCGATGTTGGCTCAACGGTTTTTGCACTGGCGGATCGCATCAAAGGGATGCCAATTAGAGTTTTTTCTACATCACTTCCGATTGCCCGTCATCTTGGACAAGCAGGTGCTAAAGTCTATATGCCTGGGGGAGAAGTACAGGGTTCAGAACCATCCATCGTGGGAGTAAAAGCAGTTGAGGATTTAAGACGCTTTCACTTTGACATCTCTTTTATTGGTGTCTCGGGATTAGCGGAAGACGGTTTCTATGATTATTCAATAGAGGAAACAGAAATAAAATCTGCGATGGTCGCGCAATCTAAGCGCAATATTGTTCTGATGGATAGTTCTAAATTTGGCAGAGTATCAGTTGCTCGAATATCTGAATTTTCCAATATCGACTTGCTTATAACAGAGCAAACACCACCTGGCCCTTTGCAGGAATCACTGAAAGCGGCTGGTGTGGAAATATTAATCGCATCGAGTGTAGTAACTAAAATGAAAAAGGAGATTTCTAATGGTTTTTGATTTCTTTGGGGAGAAAAAAAAGGTGGTTATCTCTATGGCGCACATCGGTGCTCTGCCAGGCTCGCCGCTTTTTGACGCTGACGGCGGAATAGATAAGCTAATTGAAGATGTGTCAAGAGATATTGAAAAACTACAATCTGGGGGCGTTGATTCGATAATGTTTGGAAATGAAAATGATCGGCCATATGTTCTTAAGGCAACTCCCGAAAGCATAGCAGGTATGACAATGATCATATCAACTCTAAAGCCGATATTAAAAGTGCCATTCGGGGTAAACTATTTGTGGGACCCAACTGCTACTGTTGCTATTGGTTCTGCGACAGGGGCATCATTTGTTCGTGAAATCTTCACTGGGGTATTTGCATCTGATATGGGTGTTTGGGCTCCAAACTGTGCGGAAGCAAGTCGGCTTCGTTCAAGTCTAAACAAAAAAGATATGAAAATGTTATTTAACATAAATGCTGAATTTGCCCATTCATTAGACCAGCGCAATATTGAATTAAGGGCAAAGTCCGCGGTGTTTTCGTCTCTAGCTGACGCCATTCTTGTATCAGGTCCAATAACAGGTCAACCTGCGGATGGCTCAGACCTTAAAAAAGTTGCTCAAGCTGTTGGAGATTTAGTGCCCGTTTTTGCAAATACAGGCGTTAATATAGATAACGTAACTAACGTGATGTCGGTTGCATCGGGTTGCATTATTGGCACACATTTTAAAATTGATGGCAATACATGGAACAAAGTCGATGGTGAACGTGTAAAACGATTTATGGATGTGGTAAATAGGTTGCGAAGATGAATTATATAATTGGACTCGATATTGGAACCACATCTACAATAGGCATTCTACTCAGTCTACCTGACAAAATTTTAGCTCAAGCCACGCGACCTGTAAAACTGGACTCTCCATTTCCAGGATGGGCGGAGGAAAATCCAGATGAATGGTGGAAAAATGTTGTTGAAATCATCCAAGAACTAATATCAAAAGCTAAAGTTGATCCAATTAAAGTCCATGCTATCGGCGTAACAGGGATGTTGCCAGCAGTAGTGTTGCTTGACTCATTAGGTAAAGTCCTCCGACCCTCTATTCAGCAAAGTGACGGTCGTTGTGGTGAACAGGTACTGGAATTAAAGTCAGAATTTGAAGAAAACGAATTTATAAAAAAAACAGGAAATGGTATAAATCAACAATTAGTTGCTGCAAAATTGCGTTGGATAGAAAAACACGAACCGGAAATATTCCAGCAAATAAATACTGTTTTTGGTTCTTATGATTTCATTAACTGGAAACTTACTGGTGAAAAGGCAGTTGAACAAAACTGGGCACTTGAAGCTGGATTTGTTGACACTTCCACTGGTTTGATTTCCGATGACTTGATTTCAATTGGACACATCCCACGTTCTGCTATACCACGGAAAATAGCTTCACATTCTATTCTCGGGAAAATAAATGAAGACGCAGCAAAGGCTACTGGACTTGCGAAAAGTACATTGGTAGTTGGTGGCGCAGCTGACCATATAGCATCAGCTTATGTTGCTGGGGTGAACCAACCAGGTGACGTTTTGCTCAAGTTTGGTGGAGCGACTGATATTATGATTGCTACCGAAAAACTACAACCTGACCCACGTATGTTTCTTGACCTTCATTTAATACCCGGTCTCTATATGCCAAATGGTTGCATGGCATCTGGTGGGTCTGCTCTTAACTGGTTTGCTGATAAGTTGGCCAAGGGTGAGAGAGCGAATGCGCAATCATGTGGGCTTACGCTACATCAATATCTAGATAAAATTGCTGCCGAAACACAACCCGGGGCGGAGGGTGTTCAGATTATCCCCTATTTCCTAGGTGAAAAAACACCAATACATGACCCATATGCCCGCGGTATTATTCGTGGTATCAGTTTAAACCATGACCTACGTCATATGTGGCGCGCACTGCTTGAAGGTTTTGGATATGCATTCCGCCACCACATAGAAGTTTTTAATGAAATGGGCCATCTAACCACACGTTTTCTGGCCTCAGATGGTGGTTCCAATTCACATCTTTGGATGCAAATTTGTGCTGATATATTGCAACAACCTATTCAATTGTTAAAAGGACACCCTGGTTCTTGCCTTGGGGCAGCTTGGATGGCAGTTATTGGGTCAAAAATGAGTGATGACTGGGTTGGCGTAACAGCTTTTGTTTCTTATGGTAACCGTATTGAACCAAATATCCAAAATGCTGAACTTTATAACGAAGGGTACCGCGTTTTCCGTCAAACATATCAAGCTTTAGTTGAAGTATAAATTATGATAAAGGCAGTAGCCTGGGATATAGATGGAACACTGGTTGATAGCGAGCCTCTTCATTTAAAGTCGCTCATGTTGGTTTGTAAAAAATACAATATTGATATTTCTGACCTACCAGATGAATATTTCATTGGTGTGAATCTTTATGGTGTTTGGAAGGAACTAAGGAAACGCTTCCCTACTAGCCTTAAATTTGATGAGTGGGCTAACCAAATCAATAGTTTTTATTTTGCCAATAGTTCAACTTTAACTATAACTCCATATGCCTTAGAAGTTATAAATGAACTACACATTCTGGGAGTTATTCAAGCAGCTGTCTCAAACTCTAATCGGTCGGTGGTAGACATAAATCTTGATGCACTTGGAGTATCAAAAATATTGAATTTTTCCCTCTCTCTCGACGACGTAAAAAAA
>CACPDC010000011.1 GCA_902632595.1 uncultured SAR116 cluster alpha proteobacterium | reverse complement strand
ATAGAAGACGTTTTTGATGAATAACCACCTGTTGCTAGAGTTGTCATGGAATGAATTAACGCATCAAAACTAGTCATGCCAGCTATCCATAACATACATGACCAAATAAAAGTAAGGGTCGCATATACAGCAAATATCCCTCCGGCCAACTGTCGAGCCCGAGGTATTGCGTTGTCACTTGCTTCATAGGTTTCTGTCTTGAACAATTGCATGCCTCCAACAGACAAAGTAGGTAAAATAGCCAATGCCATAACAATAATACCTATACCACCGAGCCATTGAAGCAGTGCGCGCCAGAGAATGATGCCGGGAGAAGCTAACTCTATGTTTATAAGAATAGTTGAGCCAGTGGTAGTTATACCTGATATTGATTCAAATATGGCATCTGTAAAATTAAGCCCGAGATCTGAAAAAACAAAAGGCAATGCTCCAAAAATCCCGGACAAAACCCATGCAAAGTTAGTTAAAAGAAAGGCCTCCTTTAAACCTAAATTTAGTTCCTGTTTACTCCTGTTCGTAAGCCAAAGAGATATTCCAATGAAACATGAAATTAAAGAGGCAGACGCGAATCCAAACCAATTCTGAGATCCCGATATCATATCAACCAACATGGGAATTAACATTGTAAATGACAAAATAGTTAGAAGGACACCGAGGATTGAAAATACAGGAGCGATATTCATAAGTTGGTTCTAGTCCCCAAGCAAAATATATTTCCAAGATATAGTGAGTTGGTTCAGGACTGTCTATATGTAAAGTAGATTCTAGCTCTGATAATATACGCTTTTTTGAGCACTAGCGACCTAGTTCAATATGTCTATAAAATCTATCTTTTAATGTGGCGTCTTTTTTAAATTCTCCAGTAAACTGAGTAGTTACCATGGATACGTCATGTTTCTTTACACCTCTCGTAGTCATGCATTGGTGTTGCGCATCAATTAAAATGGCAACCCCTTTTGGTTTTAACGCATTTTGTATTGCATTAGCTATTTGTGAGGTCATAGTCTCTTGTGTTTGTAGCCTTTTGGAATACAAATCTAAAACTCTTGCCAACTTAGAAATACCAACTACCCTTTTGTCAGGCAGATAGGCTATATGAGCTCTACCTAATATTGGTACCAAATGATGTTCACAATGACTTTGCATACCAATATCTCTAAGCATTACTATATCGTCGTAATTTTCAACTTCTTCGAATGTCCGCCCGAGCATCTTCTCAGGGTCTTCAGTATAGCCCGCAAAAAATTCTTCATAGGCTCTTACCACTCTTGCAGGGGTATCTAAAAGACCTTCGCGCAACGGGTTATCTCCCGCCCAACGTAACAAAACTTCTACAGCTTTTTCAGCTTCATCACGCGAAGGTTTATTGTTAGTAATATCACTTTTAACAGGTTCAACTGTATCATAAGGTGTCATTTATAAGGCCCCAATCGTGTAAAAATTGAATAAAGCTTGCTACATCAACTGGCAGCAAGCAATATTTCATTTCTTAGTTTTATCTCACTAGCAAAGATATAACTCAAAAACCAATTTAAATTTATCATTTTACTCAAATGGTTGCAACCGTATATATCCTCTAAAAGGGTCAGTTACGAATGCGTTTTCGGTAAAAAGTTTTTAATTCTTTTACAGATTTATCTATATTAACCATTTAAACGAAAATGTTTTCGTAATTGGTTTTATTCGCCAGCATTTATTTGAGCCCACTCCGGTACCCAAGTTGGGTATGAGCTACATGCAGAAAAGGCAAGAATTGTAGAAAATAAAAATGCGGTCAATATTTTTTTGGACATAATGCTCTCATAATTTTAGTTAGACTATTGTGTAAAAGCATGTAACCTCAGTTTGACCTTTAAAACAAGTGATAAATTCGTTAAATTTTTAATCCAATATTTTAATGATGATAAAGTTTCTTGCCTGTTAAACTTGAAAAAAAAGGAAAAATGGTTTAAGAGGCTTAGATAATTTCTAGACACAATTTTCCAAAAACTATTACCGATGTTGGCTAATCACATAACCTGATGTGTGGAGAAATTTTTTCAAAGTCGTTAAGTTTCTAAGTGTATTGTAATCGCTGGAAAAAGAACAACAAACATACACATGTAAAATTATTTTTACAAAAACCCTTAGTAAAATAGGATATTTTATAAGAAAGGATTAAAATAAATGGATAAAATAGTTTCAGCTGAAAAAAGATTCGCAATGATGACTGCAAATGGATTTAATGAAGCTGAATTTATTACTTTGCAAAAAGCAATTATGGCAAAACACGCACAGTCAAAAATTATTTCATCTAATGTTGGGCTTGTGCATAGTGATCCAAAAACAGGAAATGGTATTAGTTATGCAGTTGATTATGCATTGTCGGAAACACTGGCTGTAGACTATGATTCTTTGATTGTGATTGGCGGTGACAAGCATATTGAAATTTTGAGTGACGAACCACATGCTATCAGGCTGGTACGAGCTTTTTTACGAGAATCTATGCCAATTCTTTTTGTGGGTAAAGGTTCAATTTTATTGGATATTATTGGTGACAAACGTTTTTCTGGGTTACCAAATAACGATCAAAAATTAGTAAAATTAGAATCTGCTTACTGGAGTGTCGATGGGCTATGTCTTCCGACTGTTTTCAATGAATTTTATGAGATGGTTCACGCCCGTGAGTCTGTGAAAGCCGAAAAAAATGGTGTTGCGGCATAGTTTCTTTAGGGATATGTTCAAACATGAAAAAACTTGTATCTCCTTGCACAAGCGTGTGTCGTATCTCAGTTAAAAGTGGGTTTTGTGAGGGTTGCTTTCGAACTAGAGATGAAATAAGTCGCTGGCGTAAACTAGATTACGAAGAACAAAAAAAAATATTGGCTCAACTTAAAGAAAGACGTGGTGTTATCCAAAGGTTTACTCGAAGACGAACTCGTTGATAGATAAGCCATTATTTTCAGCATCTTTAGGAAAACTTTTTTCGAATAAATTATATTTTAATCTTTCAGCTTTTCCTTTATTACAAATTTTTGAGCGCAGGTAAAAACTTTCCCATTTGAAACATTTGATTCCCGAAACTACAGAATAGCGTAATATGACACATATACGTACATCATTCGTAATTCACTTATCGACAAAAAATCATCTTATTAACAGTACGGTTTAAGTTATCAAGGTAGCCTGTTCAACCCAAAGACGAGTAAGATATTGCTAATTAGAATGTTAACCCTGAAATTAGCACCTGTTTTTGTTGCAGTTTGACAAAATTGATGCATACTGCCCGCGTAACGAATTGAATTTTGGAGTCTGTCATATGCATCGTTATCGCACTCATAATTGTGGCGAGTTGTCGGAAAAGGACGAGAACAGTCGAGTGAAAATTTCTGGTTGGGTTCATCGTAAGCGCGATCACGGTTCCCTTGTGTTTGTTGATTTGAGAGATCACTATGGTTTAACACAATGTGTAGTTGATACCTCTGATAGCGCATTTTCAATCGTTGAGTCGCTTCGTAACGAAAGTGTCGTTACTATAACTGGATTTGTTAAAAAGCGCAGCGACGAAACAGTTAACCAAAACCTTACAACAGGCGAAGTAGAGGTTTCAATAGAGGAAATCATAATTCAGTCAGAAGCGGAGACGCTCCCTTTGCAAGTAAATTCGGATGAAGATGCTGGAGAAGAGACACGTCTTCGATACAGATATTTGGATCTCCGACGTGATCGTCCGCATAAAAACATTTTACTTCGTAGTAAAATAATTCAATCCATACGAAACAGAATGATTGAACAAGGCTTCACTGAATTTCAGACGCCCATACTTACAGCATCTTCTCCAGAAGGTGCCAGGGATTTTTTGGTGCCCGCCAGGTTGCACCCAGGAAAATATTATGCTTTGCCACAGGCTCCTCAACAATTTAAACAATTAATAATGATGTCTGGATTTGAAAAATATTTTCAAATTGCACCTTGTTTCAGAGATGAGGATAGCAGAGCCGACAGAAGCCCAGGAGAGTTTTACCAGCTAGATCTCGAAATGAGCTTTGTTGAACAAGCAGATGTGTTCAATGCTGTTGAACCTGTAATCGCGGGAGTATTTAAAGAATTTTCAGATAAAAAAATTGATAACAAATTTCAAAAAATCTCTTTTGCAGAATCGATGTTAAAATATGGCAGCGATAAACCTGACTTGCGCATTCCCATAGAGATTTCCGATGTAACAGATATTTTTCGCGGGTCAGAATTTTCTATCTTCGCCAAGAATATAGAAAGTGGGGCAATTGTAAGAGCAATACCTGGCCCCAAATGTGGTAGTAGGGCTATAGCAGATAGGATGAATAGCTGGGCCCAATCAGAGGGAGCGCCCGGATTAGGATATATTATATTCGCAAATGAAGATGCAAAGGGACCTGTTGCAAAAGCTTTAGGCCAAGATAAATCAAATGAAATTAAATCAAAACTTAATCTAGAGGATGGAGACGCAGCATTTTTTTCGTGTGCATCGGAAAAGGATGCATCATTTATTGCTGGTCGTGCGAGGGTCAAGATCGGAAAAGAACAAAAACTGATTGACGAGACAGTTTTCAAATTTTGCTGGATTGTTGATTTCCCTATGTTTGAAAACGATGAGCTTACGGGCAAAATTGAATTCTCTCATAACCCATTCTCGATGCCTCAAGGCGGCTTGGAAGCACTTAATACAAAAAATCCCCTGGATATAAAAGCATGGCAATATGATTTGGTTTGTAATGGTATAGAGTTATCAAGTGGCGCTATAAGAAACCATCTCCCGGAGGTAATGTACCGTGTTTTTGAAATTGCGGGATACGGACCTGAGATGGTAGACAATAAATTTCCTGCAATGATAAATGCTTTCAAATTTGGCGCACCGCCACACGGTGGTATAGCACCTGGCATAGATAGAATTGTAATGCTTATTGCA
This sequence comes from uncultured SAR116 cluster alpha proteobacterium, assembly GCA_902632595.1. Lineage (GTDB taxonomy): Bacteria > Pseudomonadota > Alphaproteobacteria > Puniceispirillales > Puniceispirillaceae > UBA5951. The sequence goes on along the minus strand of CACPDC010000011.1, from coordinate 51,746 downwards.
GAAGAGCCAAATATAAGAGAAGTAATCCTTTTCCCAATGAATGGAAAAGCGGAAGACATAATGATGTCCGCACCTTCTTCAGTCGATGATAAACAGTTGAGAGAGTTGCACGTTCGAGCGGTAACGTCACATCAAAAAAATGTGTAGAAAATTGTTATAACGGTATTCATTATTATTTTCGGCAAGATTAAGCAAGTTTGGTAAAATCAAGCTCTTACACGATATAACCTATGCATTATTGATACGGATGTAGCAAGAAGCAATAGAGCACCTGTTTGATGCATAGCGCCAAGATGGACCGGTGCAGCATTAATCAAAGTCAAGATGCCGAGTGTAAACTGCCCCAAAACTATTATTAACATAAGGTGAGCCCTTTTTACTGCAATTTTTAATATCAATGCATGGCGCCATAAAAATAAAACGCCGCAAGTTGCTACTAGAGCTAGCCATCTGTGATGAAATTGTGCCGAAGCTGGGTTTTCAAAGGGGTCTAAAAAGCCTTTTTCTCCATATTCAACGGGCACGAATCCCGTTCCCATCAAAGGAAAATGATTATAAAGCAAACCAGCATCCATCCCGGCTACAAATGCTCCTGCTATTATAGTAACAAATATTAGGACAAATACTAGAAGTGGCCAACGAAATTTTATTTTTGAGCTTCCTAAGGAAATAGAGTGCCCTAGCCATAATAAGCAAACAAAAATGCCAAGCGCCAGACTTAAATGAGTTGCAAGTCTATATTGAGATACAGAGGGCTCTTGAGCAAGTCCAGAAGTAACCATCCACCAGCCTACAACACCCTGAAAACCCCCAGCTAAACCTAAGCTAATCAGTGGTACTTTGTATTTACTAGGAATTTTTTTCTGTAAGAAAAAATATGTAAGTGGAAGTATATATATAAGGCCTAAAAACCTTCCCCATAAACGATGAAAATATTCCCAGAAAAAAATTGTTTTAAATTCACCCATTTCCATTCCAAAATTTAATTGATTGTATTCAGGTGTATTTTTATAAAGTTCGAAAACACGCAACCATTCGGCTTCGGTAAGAGGAGGTAAAGCTCCCATCAATGGACGCCACTCAACCATTGACAACCCAGAACCGGTGAGCCGAGTAATTCCTCCGATCAACACCATGACCCCTACAAGAAAGGCCATAAGATATAACCAATATGCCACTAAATTTTTGTCTGTGAAATTAGAGCGTTTCGATAAAAGCATAATATACCTTTTTAATTATAAGCTACAAAATTTCTATCATGTTTTTTTAATGTAATTAAAGAACCTTTTTTAAGGAGCGGCATGCTATTTATGGATTCAAATATCAGGTGAAAACAAAAAAAATATTATTTTATGAGAAGCTATACTTGACATATAAAAGCGAAATTCCCACTTACGCATCATAGAAAGTACTACTGCAAAGAAAATGTACTTTTTAGTTAGAACTTGAAACACAAATTTTGGAGACGATGGCATGAATTTCCGACCACTTCACGACCGAGTTGTTGTTGAACGACTTGAATCAGAGGAAAAAACTGCTGGTGGCATTATAATACCAGACACAGCAAAAGAGAAACCAATGCAGGGCAAGATAGTATCGGTTGGCGCGGGAGCCCGAGATGAGCAAGGTAAGATACATGCGTTGGATGTTAAAGCAGGCGATACAGTATTATTTGGAAAATGGTCTGGTACCGAGGTAAAGATTGACGGTACCGATTACCTAATAATGAAGGAATCCGATATTATGGGGATTTTGAACTAAACGCTGTGATTCGCATAGCAATCATTTGTAATAATAATTTAACTTATTTTTAAAACAGAATTTATTTGAAAAATTATGTTTGGCAAAATTAATCGAAAAAGAGGAAAAAATGGCTTCTAAAGACGTAAAGTTTGGCTCAGATGCACGCACTAGAATGATGGAAGGTGTCGACACGTTAGCCAACGCAGTAAAAGTAACACTAGGCCCAAAAGGACGAAATGTCGTTTTGGAAAAATCATTTGGCGCACCGAGAATTACCAAGGATGGGGTAACAGTTGCAAAAGACATTGAACTAAAAGATAAATTTCAGAATATGGGTGCACAGATGGTTCGTGAAGTTGCTTCAAAAGCAAACGATACAGCTGGCGATGGAACAACAACAGCCACTGTTCTGGCGCAATCAATCGCTCAAGAAGGTGCAAAAGCGGTTGCTGCTGGAATGAATCCAATGGATTTAAAACGGGGAATAGATATAGCTGTTGATGCTGTTGTGAAATCTTTGGAATCGCAGTCGCAGAAAATAACCACGTCCGATGAGGTTGCGCAGGTTGGAACAATATCAGCAAACGGAGAAGCTGAGATAGGGAAAATGATAGCGGAAGCAATGGAGCGTGTTGGTAACGAAGGTGTAATAACGGTAGAAGAGGCAAAATCTCTCGAGACAGAACTAGATGTGGTAGAGGGAATGCAATTCGACAGAGGTTATTTATCACCTTATTTTGTAACGGATGCTGAAAAAATGCGTGCGAGTTTAGAGGATCCTTATATTTTGCTCCATGAGAAAAAGTTATCCAACTTGCAAGATATGTTGCCAGTACTTGAAAAAGTAGTTCAATCTAGCAGACCTCTTCTTATAATAGCAGAAGATATCGAAGGCGAAGCGCTGGCTACTTTGGTTGTGAATAGACTTCGCGGCGGGTTGAAGGTCGCCGCTGTTAAAGCTCCTGGATTTGGAGATAGACGTAAAGCGATGCTGGAAGATATTGCTACATTGACAAATGGAACCGTTATTTCCGAAGAGGTTGGTATCAAACTGGAGAGTGTCACACTAGAGATGCTTGGAACAGCTAAGCGTGTTGAAATCACCAAAGAGGACACAACAATTGTGGATGGCGCCGGTGATAAGGAGGAGATTGAAGCTCGCTGTAATCAAATAAGAGCCCAATCAGAAGAAACTACATCAGATTATGACAGAGAAAAACTACAAGAGCGTCTTGCTAAATTAGCTGGTGGTGTAGCTGTGATTCGCGTTGGCGGAGCAACAGAAGTAGAGGTTAAAGAGCGAAAAGACCGTGTCGATGACGCGATGCACGCAACGAGAGCCGCAGTTCAAGAAGGGATTGTGGCCGGCGGTGGAGTTGCATTAGTGAAAGCTCTCTCAAGCTTGGACAAGTTAAAGTCTGCTAATGGAGACCAAGAAGTTGGTATTCGAATCATAAGAAAAGCATTAGAGTCACCAGCGCGTCAGATAGCAAACAATGCTGGCGCTGACGGTTCGGTTATCGTCGGCAAGCTTATAGAGGCAGATAAACCAACAATTGGATATGATGCTCAAACTGGTGAGTTCACAGACCTTATAAAAGCTGGTGTGATTGACCCAACAAAGGTTGTTCGTTCCGCTCTACAAAACGCTGCATCTGTTGCAGGCCTTCTCGTAACAACAGAAGCAATGGTTGCGGAACTCGACGAACCAAAACCAGCTGCTCCTGCACCTGATATGGGTGGTATGGGTGGTATGGGTGGTATGGGATTCTAAGGTTTCCAAACACTCTTTAATAATTAACTATTACTGCCGGATAGATATTCTCTATCCGGCTTATTTTTTCACAACTGTTATTAGTCAGTAGAGGAAGTCGCGTATTTCTGAAATCGCGTTATACAGTGATACACGCTGAATGAATACTTCGTTTGGAAACGTAAAAGCAAGGTGAGCAATTCCGATATATTAAGGCATTTATCAAGTTTTCGTTCAATTTTCTTTTCAGTCCAAAAGCGATGACAAATCAAGGAAGGTTATTAACGGTCAGCATCTCATGAAGTTCTTCGTTGGAAGGCTTGCATACTTCACCTTCAACTGGAATCAAGTAATGCGTCTTACAGTAGGATATAAAATAGGATAATCAGAAATATCGGGGCTAGGGGAGGTGAAAAAGGACATAATTGCCATACGTATGTGAATTTTTTAAGTAAGCGTCTTCTTTCATTTTATTAAAGCCTTATTTATTAGTATAACATATTAATCTTTTTTTTATTCTGAATGTTAATTATCTTATTTCACTCACTCTAAAAATAGGACTGTTGAAGCGCCTAATTTCTTCTGGAAAATAGCCCCGTTACAGTTTACACAAACTGGTAAATAAATTGTTTTAAGTTAATAATTAGGAAACTTTAAAGATGACAAATTGGCCCAATTTTAATCAAGCAATCGCCAATCTTGCTAATGACGCAAAAGCCTGGCCATTTGTAGAAGCAAGAAGTCTTGCTAAACGGCTTGAGGCCCAATCATACCACGCCAAGAAAGAGATTATATTCGAAACAGGTTATGGGCCTTCTGGATTGCCTCACATTGGTACATTTGGAGAGGTGGTTAGAACCAGCATGATACGGTATGCCTTTGAGGTTCTGACAGGAAGGAAAACACGACTTATTTGTTTTTCGGACGATATGGATGGACTGCGAAAAGTTCCAGATAACGTTCCCAACCAAGATGAGTTATCTAAATTTCTTGAAATGCCACTAACATCGGTTCCAGATCCGTTTAATACTCATAACTCATTTGGAGAGCATAATAACGCGAGATTACGAGTTTTTTTGGATAATTTTGGTTTTGATTATGAGTTTTTAAGCTCTACTGAGTTATACCAAACTGGAAGGTTTGATTCAGCTTTATTGGATGTATTATTAAATTATGAAAAGATAATAAATATTATACTTCCAACACTAGGTCCAGAAAGAAAGGCCACCTACAGTCCTTTTCTTCCCATCTGTCCACACACTGGGAAAGTATTGCAGGTGCCTCTCACTGGATACGATAAAGAAGCTGGTATCATAAGTTATATTAATCCCTTTACTAGCGATGAGGTCACTACACAGGTTACTGGTGGTAATTGTAAGTTACAGTGGAAGGCTGATTGGGCAATGAGGTGGCATGCTCTTGGTGTGGATTATGAAATATCAGGAAAAGATTTGATCGATTCTGTTACTTTGTCGTCAAAAATTGTGGCAGCACTTGGTTCAATACCACCCGCTGGCTTCTCTTATGAATTATTTTTGGATCAAAATGGAGAAAAAATTTCTAAGTCAAAAGGTAATGGTCTTTCCGTAGAAGAATGGCTTAAATATGGCAGCCCGGAATCGCTATCGTTGTTCATGTATTCCCAGCCTAAAAGAGCAAAAAGATTGTTTTTTGATATAATACCAAAGACGGTAGATGAATATTTTACCCATATAGGTAAAATAGGTGAAAGTGATAAAGCAAGCGAGCTTGAAAATCCTACATGGCACATACACAGGGGAAATCCTCAAAAGTCCACTCTGCCAGTTAGCTTCAACTTGTTGTTAAATCTTGCTGGAGTGTGTGCAGCAGAAGATAACGACGTGATCTGGTCCTACGTTAGGCAATATGCTCCTGGCGTTACGTCAAAAACCCACCCACATCTTGATACTTTGATAGGATATGCGGTTACTTTTTACCAGGACAGAGTGCGTCCTTTCAAATCCTATCGTCTTGCAACCCACACAGAAAAAGTTCATCTTAAGGACTTAAAAGATGCTCTTTCTGAAATGTTAGAAGATTCAACTTCTGAAGAAATTCAGAATAGAGTTTATGCAATTGGCAGGGAAGCAAATTACGAAAATTTAAGAGACTGGTTTAGTTGCCTATATCAAATTCTATTGGGGCAAACTGAGGGACCAAGGATTGGTAGTTTTTTTAAACTATATGGTCTGAAAGCTAGTATTAACTTAATCGAAGATGCAATTAATGATAGAATGGAACAGGCAGACTTATAATGATCTGGGATAAGCTAACTAGTTTAACTAAGCTTTTGCCAGGTGAGGCGTCTCATCAACTAGCGCTTGCTACTTTGTCTCTGGGAATGCATCCAAGATATTCCCCCGTCCAATTGCCAGGAGAAGTTGCAGGTCTTCATTTCTACAACCCGGTAGGTCTAGCTGCAGGGTTCGATAAAAACGCAAAAGTTATGGCGGGATGCTTTGCTCTTGGCTTCGGAAGCGTTGAAATAGGGACTGTTACCCCGTTACCTCAGCCTGGAAACCCAAAACCACGGGTATTTAGATTACCAGAAGATAATGCTTTTATTAACAGATATGGTTTTAATAGTCACGGCATGGAGGTTGTAGCATTGCGTCTTTCGAAATGGCGTAGTTTCAAAGTAGTGGGGCAAACACTAGGCGTAAATATAGGTGCTAATAGGGCTTCGAAAAATAAAATTGAGGATTACTATATTGCATGCTCAAGACTAGCAGGATTAGTAGATTATGTGAGTATTAATATTAGCTCTCCGAACACTATCGGTATTAGGGATTTGCAAAAATCAGGATCTCTAGAAAAAATAATCGAAAGTGTAAAATACGCATTAGTAGAAGCAAATTTGGTAAAACCTATTTTTGTTAAGTTGTCTCCTGACCTTAATAAAAAGGAGTTGTTTCATGCGATTGAAATCATGGTGAACGAAGGCGTAAGTGGTGTAATAATGAGTAACACAACCGTTTCAAGATTTGGTTTAAAAAATATGAAAAACCGTGAACAGGATGGGGGGTTGTCAGGGGAGCCTTTGTTCAGACTGTCATGTGAAAAACTATCAGAAGCATATTCCTTTGCAGCAGGCAAAATTGCTTTTATCGGAGTTGGTGGAATCAGCACAGCCAGTGATGCCTATACAAAAATATTGCTTGGTGCTGATATTTTACAATTATATTCATCGCTTGCAATTAATGGACCTCATATTGTGAACCAAATCAATACTGGCCTTGTTAAATTATGTTTGGGTGAAGGGTTAAAAAATTTAAAAGAAGTACGTGGAATCTTCAATTCATTTGATAAAGCAAACCAATATGCGGAGCACGCTGCAAATAAACATTTAAAGAATGATTCACTGAGTTCGTTTTAGCACTTATCTTAAACTACCCCTAATGTTACATTATGAAATTAGAGCCAACTAATTTGCAAAGCATAAAAATTTTTCCAAAAATTATCTATGATAAAGCCAATTTAAATTTATAGAATGTGTTGTTCTAGAGGTGTTGACCTATTAGCAAGATTGTTTTATACGCAAACAATATAAATTAATGGAAGCGCAAAAAGGATTTTTGTATGTCTAAACGGTGTCAGATTACTGGTAAAACTGTGATGAGTGGAAATAATGTAAGTCACGCTAATAATCGGACACGAAGAAAGTTTCTTCCAAATTTACAGATAACAACCATGGAATCAGATATTTTGGGTCGAAAATTAAAATTGCGGGTTTCGACAAGTGCAATTCGTACTGTTGAAAAACACGGTGGTATAGACCCATATCTTATTCAAGCTAGAAATTGTGACTTGGCGAAAGAAGCGCGTGCTTTGAAATCTGAAATACTTGCTGCTAAGCAAAGTTAGAAACATTTTGTTCGATTCATAAAATTTATTAGCTAAATGATTTACTCATACTTCTTGATTTTTCGTCAAATAAATCAGCTAGTTGGGTCATGACAGCACCTCCAAGTTGCTCTGCGTCCGTTATGGTGACCGCGCGTTCATAATAGCGAGTTACATCATGGCCTATTCCTATAGCTAATAGCTCTACAGGGGAACGATCTTGAATTGAGGAAATAACTTGTCTTAAATGTTTTTCTAGATAATTTCCGCTATTTGCAGAAAGTGAAGAATCATCTACAGGTGCACCATCAGAAATAACCATTAAAATTTGTCTATCTTCATGACGAGCAAGTAGTCTGTTATGAGCCCAAAGTAACGCCTCTCCGTCAATATTTTCTTTAAGGATGCCTTCACGAAGCATCAATCCTAGTGAACGTCTAGCGCGCCGATAAGGAATATCTCCCGATTTATAAATGATGTGTCTTAAGTCATTCAACCTCCCTGGCTTATCTGGTTTTCCAGCGAGCTGCCACTCTTCTCTAGACTGTCCACCTTTCCAGGCTTTTGTTGTGAAACCTAAGATTTCGACTTTTACCCCACACCTCTCCAAAGTACGTGCGAGAATATCTGCAGTGACAGCCGCAATTGTAATGGGGCGACCACGCATTGAGCCCGAGTTATCTAGTAGTAAAGTAACAATTGTATCTCTAAATTTGGTGTCTTGTTCTTGTTTGAAAGATAAAGCAGAAAGTGGCTGAGTAACAACACGATGTAACTTTCCTGCGTCTAAAACACCCTCTTCAAGATCAAAGTCCCAAGAGCGGTTTTGATAAGCCATAAGTTTACGTTGAAGTCTATTGGCTAATTTTGAAATTACAGAGGTAAGGCTTTCAAGATGTCTGTCAAGGAGACTTCTTAACCTTTCAAGCTCTTCGGTGTCGCATAGCTCTGATGCTTCTATCACTTCGTCAAATTTATTAGTATATACTCGATATTCTAAGTTTCGTGAATTATCACCAGACTTTAAATCACGGGGGTTACCTCCCGGCGCATCTCCCTCTGCGTGTCCCGTTAATTCTTCTTCTGATTGTTCATCAAAATTTTCGTCTTCAGCCATAGCTGAAGAATCCCCTTCCATTTCAACGGTATCTGTTTCATCTCCGTCAGCAGCATCCTCTCCCGAGGCGGATTGTGCTTCCTGTTCACCATCCTGTTCATCTTCACTCTGATTGCCAGAAGTATCATTATCCCCTTCACCATCTTCTCCACCTTCAGAATTTTCACCGAGGTCATTTTGTAAGGCTCCTATCAGTTGCTTTGCAAAATCGGCAAAAACAGCTTGATTTTGGGAAACTGTCTTCATTTCTTCCAATAAATTTCCTGCTCTAGACTCAATAAATGGTCGCCATAAATCCATTGCCATTCCAGCTGCAGCAGGGGGTTTTTCGCCAGTTAATTTTTCTCTTATAATCAGGCGCACAGCTTCTGATAACCCATTTTCTAACTGGTCAGATGCTTCTGGAGCGGGAATACCAAGTGGATGATTTGTATAATGTGATTCTAGCCGTTCTGAAAGATTCTTTCGAACTCCTGCCATTTCATTAGAACCGATTGCCTCTACTCTGGCTTTTTCAGCAGCCTCAAATATCATGTTGGCAGCAGATGATTTTGGTCTAACCTTCTGATGTGTGATTTTATTATGATGAGCAAGCCAAAGACCGGCAGCGTCACTTGCCCCTCGCATTTGATTCTCAGCATTTTTGGTGCGTTCCGCTGGGGGTGCCGGTAGTTTTACTCCTTCGTTAGTGATTTGACTATCATTACCAATATATCTAACTTCATGCTGTGTACCACCTGCTAATGCTCGCAATGTTGCTGCAGTAGCTTTCAAAAATGTTTCATCTACAGGTTTATTCACACGCAAGGACCATTAAAGTTTTAGGATGTTTTGTGAGTAAAATTAGGTGATTCAGGAATATCTATCCCGAATACTCGCTGGTAATATTCAGCAATAATGGGCCTTTCTACTTCATCGCACTTATTCAAAAAGCTCAATCTAAAAGCAAGGGTAACATCATTGAAAATACGCGCATTTTCAGACCAAGTTAAAACTGTTCTAGGTGACATAACTGTAGATAAGTCCCCAGCCATAAATCCGTTCCTTGTAAGTTCTGCTAAACGAACCATTTGTGATACCTGTTCCTTACCAGCTTCTGTATTATAGCTTTTTTGTTTAGCAAGAATAATGTCAACTTCATTTTCATGTGGTAAATAATTAAGTGTCGCTACAATAGACCACCTATCCATCTGACCTTGATTAATCTGCTGCGTTCCATGATATAATCCTGTTGTATCACCAAGCCCTACTGTGTTTGCTGTTGCAAATAATCTAAAATTTGCGTTCGGATGAATAACTTTATTAGTATCAAGTAAGGTTAGTTTACCATCCACTTCTAAAACGCGCTGTATAACAAACATTACATCTGCTCTTCCAGCGTCATATTCGTCAAAAACTAAGGCAACAGGGTTTCGCAAAGCCCATGGAAGCAATCCTTCTTTAAACTCTGTTATTTGCTTCCCGTCTTTGAGCACAATAGCGTCTTTGCCAATCAGATCAATTCTGCTAATATGACTGTCTAAATTAATTCGAAGGCAAGGCCAATTCAATTTAGCGGCAACTTGTTCAATATGGGTAGATTTACCGGTTCCATGGTATCCTTGAATCATAACCCGCCTATTAAATGCAAATCCAGCCAGTATTGCGAGAGTTGTATCTTGATCAAACTGATAGTCTGGATCTAGCGTTGGAACATACTCAGAAGTTTTAGAAAAACCCGGAACCTGCATATCCAAATCTAATCCAAATGTTTCTCTCACATCATAATTCACATCTGGATTTTCGATGGAATGTGCATCATTACTGTTATTGATAAAGTCAGACAATAAATTTCACCTTTCACAACGCTAAAGACGGGACTAATATCCATTCATTTAATTGTATACTTATTAGCTGGTGTGAATTTATTGATAATCAATAATAAAATCCAGCCCAAAAAAAATTTTTACAGATAATTATGGTTTTGAGTCGGTAAGAGGATATAATTGTTTTAAAATAGCATAAGCACTATTTATTTCTTTTAGCCGTTCTTCTGCATCTGCGTCGCCTTGATTTCTATCAGGATGGTTTAACTTTGCTAATTTTTTATAATGCCTTTTTATTTTTGCTTGTTCGGAACAAGGCTCCATATTGAATATTTTCCATGCCCAGCGCTCATCAGGATGCATTGTGCGTTGGACAAAATTTTTTCCTTCTTCATAACTCTCAGAAAAGAAACCAAAAACATCTTCGGACGAAAAATCATGAGATGTACGACAGTTTGGATCCGCTCTACCCGTGCCGAATTTCCAACTTGGCCTTTCCCACGTGGTAGCACTTCTTATCTCTGCTTCAAGTGCGTCTCCGTTTAATCCATCAAAATAATTCCACCGTTTATTATACTCCCGAACATGTTCTAGACAGAACCAGAAATAGGATCGCAATTCGTCTCGGTTTCGTGGAGCTGGATAAATTCCTTGCTCCTCACAAATATCCACGTCACATTTTTTAATCTTTGAAGCCTCTCGTTTTAGGCCTTTTAATTCAGGTATCTTTGCATCTGTCATGGTGATAAGTTAAAACGATAAGTTTATTTAGACAAGGTATACGATTCAATTTATATACGTTATGTTTGGATAATCGAGGAAAATGTTAGTGGCAAGGAGAGAATAAGCAAAATAATGTCAACTAAACAACAGATAGAGAAAATGTTAAATGATGCGTTTTCCCCAAGGTTTTTGGAGGTAATAGATGTGAGTGATGCTCATTATGGCCATGCGGCTGCAAACCCAGAAGGGGAAAGTCATTTCGAAGTTAATATTATTTCTGATGCATTTGCAAATAAAACTAGAATCCAGTCCCACAGATCGATCAATAAGGTCCTAAAGCCGTTACTAGAAACAACATTGCATGCATTAGCTTTGAATGTTAAATCAAAGTAGAAGGAAGAATATCGGTATTAAAAGATAGCCTTAGAATAAGCTATACAGCTGTTATTCAGCATAACCTTTTTATCATCTCCAATAAAATTTTTAGATTTTTTCCCTATTCTTTTTTGACGGGATATTTCACCTCCGATTGTTTGATAAGCAGTTGTTGCCATTGGCCCAGTCAATTCGGTTATGTGGGTACAACCAGAAGAACCACCGATTTTCGAGAATACTCTGCGTTTCCAACCAGGACCTATTTTTACTCCTATGAGGTTTTTAAAATTATTTGCGCCTTGAGGACAAATGCTATAGGGCCCAGAGAGCGTTATTGCAGCGGCATCTTTCACGGTCATATTAGAATCCACGGTTATTCTCAGTTTCATGTGATGATAAGGCGTATCTTTAAAAACGGTTCCATGCGTTTTGGACGGGAAATCATAGGTTTTGCTATCAATAAGCTCTGCTTCTATATCAAAATCTCCATCTGTCCTTTTATAGCCTTTACAGTTTATCTTTCTATTGTGAATCAGCTTACGATCCGTTGGACCCGGTAAATCCATTTTGAACCTCCATTGTCATGTAAATAAATTTTATGGGCTATTCGTTCAGTTTAGGAAATGATTTTTTTTGGCCAGCATTTTTAAGCTTGGTCCATATTCGAAGACTAGTAATTTGGTTGTTTTCTCTATGTATAACCCGAAATCGCATTCCATGAATATTAAATTCTCGTCCTGGAAGTGGGATAGTTCTAGTTTCATATAATAACAGGCCAGCAATTGTTGATGCATCATTATCTGGTAAATTAATATCCAAAATTCTATTTAAATCTCTTATAGTTACGTTGCCGTCAACTACATATGAGCCATCTGCTTGTACAGTGCACCCAGCTAATTCTTCATCATGCTCATCATCGATATCACCAACGATTTCCTCAATAATATCCTCTAAGGTGACAATACCTCGGAAATCGCCGTATTCATCTACGACAATGGCAAAATGCTCTCTTCTTTTTCTGAACGCTTGAAGCTGATCCGCTAGCAAGGTTGTTTCCGGTATGAAATAGGTCGGACTTGCTATTTTTGCAACATCAAACTCCTCAATCTTTTTATTGGTTGAGTTCTGAAGTGCTCTTAAAAGGTCTTTCACATGGAGTACGCCTATTATATTTTCTGGTTTTTCAGAATAAATCGGCAAACGGGTGTGAGGTGAATTTAGAACGAATGATACGATATTTTCCGGTTTATCCTCAACATTTACCATAGCAACATAGCCTCGATGTGTCATTATCTCATCTACAGTTAATTCGGATAAATCCAAAACTGAGGATAACATCGCTTTTGTTTCTTTTAGTTCTGAAGTACTTTCTCCCATTTGGAGGTCAATCATTCCTCTAAGCTCTTCCTCTCTATCCTCGGATGTTTCAGAGTTTTTACCAAGGAAAATAATTGATAACCATCGCATCGCTATAGAAAGAGGAGTTAAAATCAATACAATCAATCTAATTGGTCTTGCTACCAAGAGAGCAAATTGATTTGCATTTTTTATTGCGTAAGTTTTAGGTAATACTTCTGCAAAAATTGTGATTAAAATTGTCATCACTAAAGTTGCTATAAAAACACCTGAATCTTCAAAAAACGCTATCGCTGCTGAAGTAGCAAGTGCGGATGCCAATACATTTACGGCATTGTTGCCTATAAGTATTGCGCTTATTAAAGAGTCTTTATCATTTTTTAATTTTTCCACTAACAACGCATTTCTACTCCCGTTATTTGCAAGTTGACGCATTTTTGCGTCAGAAGCAGCTGTGAGCCCAGTTTCAGAACTGGAAAAAAATCCCGATGCCAAAATCAAAACAATTATTGACACAATCAAAGTCCAATATTCAAACACAATTGACCCCTTTAGACATAAAAAATGATTTTATTTCTTCTTCTGTAATATTCGGAACAACTCGGGCAGAACCAATTTTATTCGCTAGAATAAAAGTTAAATTACCCGAAATATTTTTTTTATCTTTTTTCATATGCTCGATAATCACAGAAATTGAAGCCTTCCCTGCTGGAAGCGCAGCATAATTATCGGGCAAACCAACTTGTAGAAGATGAGCCCGAACACGATTGGCCTCCTCTTTTTCACACATGTCTCTTACAAAAGAAAGGTCAAAGGCTAGTCCTAAACCAGCCGCTACTGCCTCCCCATGCAATAAATTCCCATCATAATTGGTTATCGCTTCAAAAGCATGTGCGAAAGTGTGACCGAGATTTAGTAAAGCACGCATTCCTTTTTCTGTTTCGTCAGTTGCTACGATTTCAGCTTTCATCTCACACGAGCGTTTAATCGCGTAAATGAGTTTATCCTGTTTCAAGGACAATACATCCGGCCAGTTTTTTTCTAGCCAAACAAAAAAATTTGCATCTCCGAGAAGTCCATATTTCACTATTTCAGCATATCCAGCGAGCAACTGCCTTTTTGGGAGTGATATTAAGACGTTAGTATCTACTAACACTAATTTTGGTTGATAAAATGCTCCGATTAAATTTTTCCCAGCCTTTGCATTTATTCCGGTTTTGCCTCCAACAGAACTATCCACCTGAGCCAAAAGGCTTGTTGGTATTTGGATATATTCTATACCTCTCAGCAAACTTGCGGAAACAAACCCTACTAAATCTCCAATAACACCTCCGCCAAGCGCAATAAGAATTGTATTGCGGTCAATACCAATATTAAGTATTTCATCACAGATTTTATTAAAGGTGGAAAATGATTTGGAACTTTCACCAGCAGGCACTTGTAAATTATCCACCTTAGCACAAAGAGGCATTATAATTTTTGCAAGATAGTTCTGATATATTGGTCCAATTATCGTATCAGAAATAATAATAACCTGTTTTTTAGAAACAAAATCGGAAAGATAGAGGTTTGCTGATTTAAGTAAATCAGGACCTATGAAAATCTGGTAAGACCTTTGACCCAATCCAACAGATATATTTTCAATCTTGGGCATTATATATCCTCATGTGCGAATTTCTCCAATTTTAAAATATTTCGTTCTTTTAGTGTGGAAGTAAGTATTTTTAGGGATTGGCCTGAAGAAAGATTATCGGTGTCAATAATTATATCGGATCTTTGATAAAAAGGTTCTCGTTTCTGATGTAAATCAGTTAAAATTAAAAGTGGATTACCATTTAGAAGTAATGGGCGGCTATTTAAGTTCTCCATCCTAGCTAACAATGTTTCTGGCTCTGCGCGAAGCCATACGGTTAAAGAATTACTAGTAAGCATTTCTCTTGTGTTATTAAAAATAAATGCTCCTCCGCCTGTTGACAAAACCATTGGGGGGCGTTTGAGAAGTTCTGCTATCACGCGTTGCTCAATATCCCTAAACTTTTTTTCACCACTTAGTTCAAAAATCTCTCGAATAGATATCCCTGCGCGTTTAACAATTTCTTCATCACTGTCAACAAAATCTATTGATAATGATTTAGCAAAATTTCTACCAAGCGTCGTTTTTCCTACTCCCATCAACCCTATGAGTGTTACAGTCTTCGATAAACGGTATTTCTGCTTTTGTTTCATAATATACTTTCTAACGAGCTAAAAAGCTTTCGGCAAATAAGAACTTTATAAAATGATGGAAAAGTTAGAGACAACTAAAATATGACTTTATGCCCCATTAACGCCATAATCCTCAATTAAATCGATCATGTTAAACGTAAACTCCAGGGCTATTTGGATTTTAGGGGTTACAGTGGTAGCTTATATCTGACGTAAAACAATATTTGAGGCCAAAAATGAAAATGTTTTTGACGGTTATAATTCTTATTATTGTTGGCATGGTTTTAAGCGGTATATTTTTGTCTAATTGGAATATACCAGCACCAACAAAATTGGTTTCACAGGTTATAGATGACAGTAAATTCAGGAAATAAAATGATAATTTGTGTGAGGATTTTTGTTACTGTTATTTTCTTAGTTGCAGAAGCGCAATTGGGGCTTTCCCAGAACATTATTTATGAAGGGGAATTGAGGGAAGAGGGTAATATAAGTTCCCCTATATATTTATCTCAAAATTTTCAGCAGCCATCATTCCCACCCACACAAGTTCCATTTGGCGATCAAAATTCGCCTCTAGAGGAAAAAAAAGAAATGCAGCCTGGATTAAACTTGTTTGATTTAACAGCAACTCTTAAAGAAGAGGAAATTGACAATCAGACAAAAATTATGTCGATTGACGGCTCTGATATAACTGCGCTCGATAGTGAGGATGCTAAAAGTGATAATTTAAGCGCCAGGGAAGAAAAAAGTACGAATGTCAGCGCATTCGAAAATGATATAATATCTAATCCAAATAATAGTATCTTAAGCGATAATACGACTAATCTTGACAAATTAATCAGCGAGTTGTTTCCAGCAGAAGCAACTGAAATAGGTGCCGAAAATAATCTGAAAAGTGATAACACCTCTAATCAGTTTGTTACAAAAAATGTGTTTGAGGAACAAGTTCAGCAAGATGGTGATATGACTTCCCCTAATGTTACTGTTGGCTTGCGTGAATTATCTGGCTTAGGACTGGTAACTACTGGAATTGCTGACTGGCAAGAGAGAAAAATGCCATTTAGCACATTACTGTGGGCTGGCTCTACGGCAGAAAATATTCAATATCTATATAAAATCAGTGAGCCTTATGGATCTTCTAAAACTATAAATTCACTTGTTTATTCTTCTGTGATTAGAAAATCTGCTCCCCCTATCGGTGTTGCAGGTAATACTAATTTGTCACAATCATTAGTTGTCTCGAGAATGGAATGGCTTGCTAGAGCGGGTAGGTCAGAAGCTCTGGCTGATTTTATTAGAAAGTTGCCTGAGGATGATAAAAGGTGGGATGAATGGCAGCGCTGGCTCGGGGCGTACGATTTATTGTCATACAACGATTCGGTATCTTGTGAAAAAGCTGATAAAAAAGTGTCGCAACAGTTTGATGCATTTTGGCTCAAGGTTCAAATATTGTGTAGAGTAATCGATGGGGCATATGATGATGCTCTGTTCTTAGCGGAATTAATGAACACAAGTGGTGAAGAAGATCCTTTGTTTTTTGAGTTGATTGAAAACGTTCAGGCAATGCTATCCAGCAATTTTATTTCAGCCCAGTCCTCGTTAACGCCGCTTCATCTAAGTTTGATGGATTTAGCTCAGGCTCCAATAGAGTGGCATCAAATATCAGAGCTTCCAGCTTCCATGATGCATGCGAGTAATCTTATAAAAAATACGACACGGGAAGCAAGACTAGCATTCGCAATGAAGAAGATCTTGCAACAGAGTGAGACAACATTCGAAGACTCGGCGCTTATTCGCAGTTTACATGATATAGAACTCCCATTGGAAACTGCATATAGCATATTACAAAATACGCGTGGTGACTTGCGACTTATAGCAAGTGCAGAGATTTACTCCGCTTTGGCAGGAAATATGTTTCAAGCTGAAATTCAAGAAGATTATGATCTTCTTTTCTTAGAAACTTTTACAGAAGAAGTAAAGTTTGGTAATGGAAAAGCATTACTTCCACTCTATGCCGATTTGGCTAAAACTCGGCTCTCTGCAACCTCACTACCTTCCTTATCGCTTGAATTAAGAACAGAATTCGAAAAGTTGGTTATGCTTAATGAAATTGAAATCACTTTAAATCAAGATATGTTTACTTCGCCCGACAAAATAGATCCCTTGTTATTTTTAATTAATGACAAAGGGACCCAAAAAACTCTCTTTGAGGTGCTAAAGGAATTGGGTTTATGGCACCTTGTTCCGATTTTTGAGCAGGCACACATAATCAAAAAACCTGCAAGTTGGCTTGAATTTGCCTCTCTTAACACGGATAAGCCGATGGCTTATCAGAGCTTAGAATTGGAACCTATATTAAAAAAGGCATTAATTGAAGCATCAGAAAGCCAGAGAACCGCAGAGACAGTTTTAATTATATCTGCATTAATTGAAAATCATAATCTTAATCATATATCGGCATCAGATTTAGCGTTAGTGATAAAGTCGTTACAAGAAATTGGATTTTACGATGTTGCTAATGAATTATTTAAAGAGATTATTATTTCTAATCTGTTAGATTTACATTGGGGGGAAAGTACATAACTTTTTAAGCTTGAACCATCACTATAAATAAACTTATAAAGTACATTAGATAAAAATTAGTAGTAGTTTGTTTCCTAAAATGTATTTTATACAAGGGATTCGAAGTGTCTGATATACTAACTGACCCAAAAATTAATCTATTTTTACATGCTTTGGCAGCTGAAACAGGGGCATCTAAAAATACGTTGACGGCCTATAAAAGTGATTTGATCATTGCAGATAGCCATATTCAGGCCTCTTTCAAGACTAACCTTTCTTCTGCAAATGAGGGGGAAATAACCTCTTGTCTTACTACTTGGCAAAAGCTGGGCAAATCCCCGAAAACTATTTCAAGAAGGGTCAGCGCTCTAAAAAATATGATGAAGTGGTTAGTCTCTGACGGATACAGAAAAGATAACCCTACAACGTGGCTTGATAGCCCAAAACTGCCTAGTTCTATCCCAGTTAGCCTGTCTGAGACAGAAATAATTTCCTTATTAAGGGCAGCAGAAAAATTACCTTCCCCTGATAATTTAAGAATGTCAGTAGGAATGGAAATTTTATATGGTACAGGATTGCGTATTTCAGAGCTTCTCCAGTTGCGAAGAGGGGACATAATATCTGGTAGAGGGCTGATTATGGTGCGGGGCAAGGGTGGCAGAGAGCGTTTAGTACCACTTACGGATATTGCTGGTTCAAAAATAAAAACGTGGTTAGAAATAAGAGACGATGTTGGACCCGATACTCGTCATGAACAGCTATTGGCTTTACCAAACGAGAGCGAGATAACACGTCAAAAATTCTCTTTACTTTTAAAAAACATTACCCTAATAGCACAAATAGACCCAGTGCGCGTTAGTCCTCACAAGCTCAGACACTCTTTTGCAAGTCACATGTTGAACAGAGGAGCAGATTTAAGAAGTTTGCAAATGATGCTTGGGCATGCTGACATTTCGACAACACAAATCTACACCAAAACACGCCCTGAACGACTTCATGGACTAGTTTCAACAAATCATCCTCTCGCTAAAAGAGTTAAATAGGAGTAGTGAATTTATTTATAGCTGCTAAAGGATCAATTTATAGACTAATCTGATTTCCATGCGCTGATAGCATTTCGTGCAATTTCTACTTCCTTTAAATCAACTTCAGCTAGGACTAATTCGGTTTGATGGTTTTTTGCTTCAGCAATAATCTGTCCCCACGGATTAACTATAAGAGAATGTCCGAAAGTTTGACGTCCATCCGCATGAATTCCTGACTGAGCAGCTGCTATGATGAAACAGCCAGTTTCGATTGCTCTCGCGCGTTGCAAAACGTGCCAGTGTGCTTTACCTGTTTTTGCCGTAAAAGCTGCAGGTGTCACAATTATCTCTGCTCCAGCCCTCGACATTTGCCGGTACATTTGTGGAAATC
This sequence comes from uncultured SAR116 cluster alpha proteobacterium, assembly GCA_902632595.1. Classification (GTDB taxonomy): domain Bacteria; phylum Pseudomonadota; class Alphaproteobacteria; order Puniceispirillales; family Puniceispirillaceae; genus UBA5951. The sequence goes on along the minus strand of CACPDC010000011.1, from coordinate 32,827 downwards.
TGATATCATAACATATTGAAAAGCCAATGTGTGCTACCTCTGTTTTTTTTGTGACAATTTTATTACCTGAGTTAAAGTCGTCTGATTCACTATAAATTTTTCCATCACCGATATTTGCGTCAAACATATGAATCTTATCATAGGTGGCGAGCAATTCTCCACCCCGCCCTATCAGAATACCGCGGTTTATTATTTTTTGTTGGTTTGATTGTTTTAACATGAGTGATCCAACTGATGTCATGATCTTATATTTGCGAGCAAGATAACTCATTTTTTTTATGGTTTTTGAGTCATCTGCTGGCTCTGCTCGTTCTTTGAGTTCCTGCTTATTTTTAGCTATCAGATTAGCGCATTCCGGGAAACAAATTAATGAAACGTTTTTTGCTCCAGCCTCTAGCATAAATTTTTCAATTATATTGTGGTTTTCAGAGATATCGTTAGACGCACAATACTGTGCTGCAGCAACAAGCATCATCACTACCCTAGCTATTAAGTAGATTATTTAAGCTACCATTCAATGCTATTTTAATCAATTCGTCTGAGCCACCAATATGGATGTCATTTATAAAAATTTGTGGGACGGAGGTCTTGCCACCTGCTCTCAGTGACATCGCCTTTCTGCCTTCTCTATTAAGTGTTAAGTCGTATTGTGTGTATTTAATGTTATGACTTTTCAAAAGATTCATTGCTCGATTACAAAAACCACACCAATCGGTGGTATAAATTTCTACCAGATTTTGTTTGCCCATCATTTTTACTCGCGCTAAAGCCCTACGCCTTTATAAAGCTACTAAAAGTAAATTTCAATCAAGGTTACATAAAACAATCGGGAAAAACCGAATTACGATAATTATAGTTTATCAAGAAAAAAAAGTTTTTTAAAAATAGCGGCACAATTTTAGTAATCATCACTCAAATTAGATTTGGTCATTTCTTTTTTAAAGATCATAAGTTTGCTAAAAATAAATCTTTTAAATGCTATATTCACATATGGGTAAGTTTAGTTAAATTTTCATCTTGAGACTCAATTGACTTAAAATAGATATTGCATGACGATGTTTTTAAAAAATTATTTTGAGACTTAGATGATTGCTCCTTTCGATTATAAAATGCTTACAAAAAACCGTATTAGGGCGCTTTTATGTCCAAATGAAGCGATGTTTTTGCGCGAAGCCTCTATAACCCGATTGCTCGATAGATTATACGACGTGAAGCGAAATTTTTCCTCAATTTTAGATATTGGCAGTTTTAACGGTCGCCTTATCGAACAGCTAATGTCAATGTCTCCTGCTAAATATGCAGATAATTATTCTTTGTATCAGATTGACTTATCGAAAAAGATGGGCAACTTCGCGCACGCACATGCTCATTATAGCTATAGCTCTGAGATGCAATTTCCCCAAGAAACAAACTCATTTGACTTAATTTTATCATCTCAATTTTTTCAATGGACAAATGATTTACCAGGAATGTTGATTCAGTGTCGAAATAATTTGAAACCGGACGGGCTTTTGCTAGCTAACTTTTTTGGAGGTAGAACTCTTCAAGAATTACGAGCTTGTTTGGCCCAGGCGGAAATTGATTTAAGTAGAGGTGCGTATCCGAGATGTATTCCAATGGTAGATGTTAAGGCAGCAGGTGGGCTACTTCAGCGCGCGGGTTTTGCTCTTCCTGTTTGTGATTCTGAAATAATAAAAGTGACTTATTCATCTATTTTTGGATTAATGTCAGATTTAAAAAGAATGGGTGAGGCAAATGCTCTAGTTTCGAGAAGTAGACAATTTACATCATTAAAATTGTTTCAAAGAGCAGAACAAATTTATCATCAAGAATTTGCAACTGATGATGGTAAAATTATTGCCACTTTTGAACTAATCACACTTACCGGGTGGGTGCCGGATAAAAGTCAGCAAAAGCCATTGCGCCCTGGGACCGCGAAAAACTCCCTTGCAAATTATGTGAGGTCTGACACTGCTTATAGAAGTTGAAAAATTTATTTAAAAAATTTTAAAGTAAATCCTGAAGATGGCTTATTAATTCCTTATTCGCTTCTGGCATATTATAACTTCCTAAGTCATTAGCAAATACCCATTTAAGCTCAGAAGCTGATAGCGCTCGAACGCTTCTTTTCCATTTTCTGCATATATATAGCAAAAGAAGAATTTGAAATTCGGGGTATTTATAAGAGCTGAAATTAACTGGCGCAAGACAGCTTTCATTTGTGTCGATGTCCAGTTCTTCTCTAAGTTCACGCACAAGGGCCGTTTCAGCAATTTCGTTAGGTTCAATTTTGCCTCCTGGAAATTCCCATAAACCACCCATTTCTGTATTATCAGGACGTTTTGATAATAGAATTCGACCATCCGAATCAATTAATGCGCAAGCAACAACAATTTTCATTTAATTTCCATTTTTTGAGCTAACTACGATAATCTGCATTAATCGATATATATTCATGAGTTAGATCACAAGTCCAAACAGTCGCACTTCCACCTTGCATCTGTAAATCGACATCAATGGTGATACTATCAGATTTTATATGTTTTTCTATTTGCAGTTCGTCATACAGGTCTGATTTTTGGCCGTTTAAGGCAACCAATATACCTCCAATATGGATAGTGACTAAATCTGTTTTTACTGGCTCGGCAGATTTTCCAATTGCCATTACGATTCGTCCCCAATTTGCATCCTCTCCTGCAATCGCTGTTTTGACTAGGGGTGAATTCGCAATTGTTTTGGCAATTGTATGAGCAGATTTATCGCTGACAGCCCCAGTCACATTTATCGTAATAAATTTTGAAGCACCTTCTCCATCTTTTACTATCTGATGGGCAAGCTCTACCATCACTTTTTGGAATGCTGAAATAAATTTATTTAGTTTGATATCCTGAGATAAAATCGAGACATTGCTTGAACCTGTTGCAGCTACCAACACCATATCATTCGTGGATGTATCACTATCGACGGTGATAGAGTTGAAACTCTTTTGATTTATGGTCAAAAGCATATTCTGTAAAAGCGGCTTGTCAATTTTTGCGTCTGTAACTATAAAGCTAAGCATAGTAGCCATATTTGGCGCTATCATACCTGAACCCTTGGCTATGCCACAAATATTAACCTTTTGACCATCAAATTCGATTGTCTGACTAGCTCCTTTGGCATAGGTATCGGTTGTTTTAATAGCTGACGCTGCTTGGTACCAATTTGATTTGCCTCTTGAGTTCCACAAATTTTCTATATGCGTATTTACAATTTTATCATCAAGCAGTTCACCAATAACTCCTGTTGAAGCCATCATTATTGAGCCTTCTGGTAAACCAGATATCTTGGATAGTGAAGATATTATCGAATTAGCAGATTGTTTACCTTTCAATCCTGTGAAGGCATTTGCAATGCCGGCATTTACCAGTAAGCATCTGCCATGACCTTTCTCAACAACCTTTTCAGTAAGGTGCACACTTATTGCGGCCGTTGAGGATTTGGTAAAAACTCCAGCAACAGTTGTCCCAGGGGAGAAAACTATTAATAATAAATCATCCCTATTTTTGTATTTCATTCCAGAAGCAACAGTAGCAATTTCTACGCCCATTAAGCGAGGCATTTTTGCGAAACTTTTAGGCGCAAATGGGGATATTTTTGAAATCGTCATATTACCAATCTTATCAAATTATCGAGATGCCGCACTATTTTTTAATAGAATTTTATCTGTCAATTATTGTACCAAATTTTCATGATTTTTTTGCCATTCAGACTGGATATCTGTAAGAGGGATTTTTTTTATTTTAGCATCCGCTCGCAGTGTTTCGATAATTCTGGCAAAAGAGATTTTTGTAATATTTTGCATTAATTTTTGAGACATCTCCTCTTTTGAACGAGCTTCGGAAATTCTCTTGTCAAATACTTTTACAACATGCCAGCCAAATTGTGATTGAACAGGAGATGTTGTGAAACTACCCACTTCCAAGTTAAAAGCGGCCATTTCAAAAACTGGTACCATAGCTCCACGACCAAAATACCCAAGATCGCCGCCATTAGGCCCAGAAGGGCCTGTGGATATTTCACGTGCAAGTTCGGCAAAGTCTCGGCCATTTCTGAGTTTTTGTATAGCACTAATAGCCGCTTGTTCATCTGCTAATAAAATATGAGATGCTTTAATCTCCTCTCTGGAGGCAACATCTGCTACATATGTATTATATGCATTTTCAATAGCTTCAGGTGTGACTGATTTTGCAACTTCAGCACGCAGCCAATTTTCTGCAAGAACTTTTTGTGCAGCAATACGCATAGCTTCAATTATCACCGGGTCGTCAGATAAATTACTTTTTTCACCAGCCTTTGCAGCTAGTTTTGTGTTGATAACCTCATCTACCATCTGATCGAAATAATTGGCCAATGGTTGATTTTGATAATCTGGGGGTAGCTGTTCAATTAAGTCTATGATTTCGTTGAGCTTAATGTCGTGGCCATCAACCGTTGCCACAATAATGGTTTCATTAGTTTGCGCGTCAACAGACTTTATAAAATTTACACCATTTATAGTAAGAAAAAATATGACTAACGCCGTTAGGTTTTTCATAATAGGCGTATCAATTAGCTTGTGTCTCATCGTATTTCCTTGTCATTTACTCATTTTGTTTTGGTGCAATAGAAGAATTACTTAGCATGAATATCATTCCGTCAGCAAGAAATCTACAAAAGGCTTTTCAATTTGTTTCCTTAACCTATGAGGCTTGAACTGTATTAATATTGTTTGGTGAGTAAATTATAACTACCAATGTTTTAAAAGATTTATCTCAAATTTTACCATGTAAACAAGATTTTTATTAATCTTGAATTTCCTTGCTTGGACACCTATGTCACATTAATTGAGATAACTTATAGATACATCATACAAACGTTACTTTTTGGGTAAAAATAGGTTAGAAGCCTAGTTAGAAACGGAAAATCCGATAATGTTTACTTCAATAGCGAAATCATTGTTTGGTGACTCAAATGAGAGAGTTATTAAAAAGTTTCAGCCTCTTGTCGACCAGATAAATTCGCTCGAGCCAAATATAGAAGCTCTCGACAAGGAAAATATTGTTAAAATTTCAAAGAGCCTGCGTGACCGCGCAATAGGAGGAGAGAATTTAGATACACTCTTGCCAGAGGCCTTTGCACTTGTCCGTGAGGCCGCTAAAAGAACACTTGGTCAAAGACATTTTGATGTTCAGTTAATGGGTGGTATAACTCTGCATCAAGGGCGTATAGCTGAGATGAGAACTGGTGAAGGGAAAACCCTTGTGGCAACCTTAGCGGCTTATCTAAACGCCTTAACCGGAAACGGTGTTCATGTTGTAACAGTTAATGATTACTTGGCTGAACGTGATTCACGTTGGATGGGAGAAATCTATAGTTATCTAGGCCTTAGCGTTGGATGTATTGTTAGTCAGATGAGTGACGACCAACGCAGAGCTGCCTATAAATGTGATATAACCTATGGTACGAACAACGAGTTTGGGTTCGATTATTTAAGAGATAATTTAAAGTTCGCATTAGCGGAAATGGTACAACGCGATCATCACTTTGCAATTGTAGATGAGGTGGACTCTATTTTAATAGATGAAGCAAGAACGCCACTTATTATTTCTGGACCATCGGAAACCTCAGTTGAATTATATGAGCAGGTAAATCAGTTAATTCCTCATTTTAATGCTGATGATTACGAAGTCGACGAAAAAGCTCGTTCTGCAACACTTTCTGAAACAGGTGTCGAACATGCGGAAGCATTATTGATTCAAGCGGGTCTCATGCAATCAGGCACATTATATGATTCTGCTAATGTGAATTTACTACATCATATTTCTCAGGCGCTTAGGGCTCATAAAATGTTTACTAAAAATAAACATTACATGGTAAAAAACAAAGAACTGCTTATCATAGACGAGTTTACTGGTAGAGCAATGCAAGGTAGACGTTTTTCGGATGGATTACACCAGGCTTTGGAAGCAAAAGAAAAGCTGTCTATTAAACCTGAAAATCAAACACTTGCTTCTGTGACATATCAAAATTATTTTAGGCTTTATGATAAATTATCTGGCATGACGGGAACAGCATTAACAGAGGCTGGAGAGTTTTCCGAAATTTATGCACTTGAAGTGGTCTCAATTCCAACAAATATGCCTGTTCTGCGGAAAGATGATGATGATGCCATTTATCGAACAGGTAAGGAAAGAGATGATGCTATTATTGATTTAATTCTTGAGTGTCGTGAAAAAGGCCAACCGATATTGGTGGGTACCGTAAGCATAGAAAAATCAGAAGCATTGTCAGAAAATCTTAAAAGAAAGGGAATACCTCACAATGTTTTGAATGCAAGATTTCATCAAGAAGAGGCCAAAATTATAGCGAATGCTGGAGTGCCAGGTGCCATTACAATCGCAACAAATATGGCAGGACGTGGAACAGATATTCAGCTCGGAGGCAACCTAGAAATGAAATTGATGGAACAACATATTGAGTTAGGTTCAACAGCGGCTGAAAGAATTATTAACCAAATCGAGGATGGTAAGAAAAAAGCACTATCGGCCGGTGGTTTGTTTGTGCTCGGAACAGAGCGGCATGAATCTAGACGTATCGATAATCAGCTCAGAGGTAGAACTGGAAGGCAGGGAGATGTTGGTTCATCGAAGTTCTTTCTCTCGTTGGAAGATGATTTGATGCGAATTTTTGGTTCAGAAAAATTAGACGGGATGTTGCAAAAACTAGGTTTAGAAGAAGGAGAATCTATTGCTCATAACTGGATTAATAAAGCTGTTGAAAAAGCTCAATCAAAAGTAGAATCGCATAACTTTGAAATTAGAAAACAATTATTAAAATACGACGACGTTATGAATGACCAGCGTCAGGTTGTGTTTAGTCAGCGTAAAGACATAATGCAGACTGAAGATGTGCACGATACTGTGGTCAGTATGCGTGAAGAAACAATTGACTGGATTGTAGGAGAGGCAATCCCGACAGGTAGTTTTCCCGATATGTGGGATTCTGAAATACTTATATCACTCTCAATGTCTCACTTAGGTATTCAGATTCCAGGTTTGGAGTGGGTAAAAGAAGATGGCGTTACAGATAGCGAAATAGCGGAGAGGCTTTTATCTGCCTCTAATCAGCACATGGCAGCAAAATCTGCTGTTTTTGGTCAGGAAACAATGCGTAGTATAGAAAAATCTGTTGTTCTTCAGATACTTGACCAACATTGGAAAGAGCATTTGCTAAGTCTTGATCATTTGCGGCAAGGAATTAATTTAAGAGCTTATGCACAGAAAGACCCACTAAATGAATATAAAAGAGAAGCTTTTCAGATGTTCGAAGGCATGCTTGATAAAATGAGGCAAACTGTAACTATGGCGCTTGCACACGTCGATCTCAAGCCGGCCCAAAGCCCTGTAAAGCAAGTGGACAAAAGTGTAAAAAATGATGCCCCGAAACAAACTGCATTACGCGACTCACAACTAAAAAATGTAAAAGTTCCAAGAAACGCACCTTGCACTTGCGGATCTGGCAAAAAATATAAACATTGTTGTGGCCGAATATAGTATAAGATAAATAAAAAAGCACTCAAAAATAGTAAAAACATGATAAAATATAGTTTAATTTGCGAATTTTTACATTCATTTGAAGCTTGGTTTAGTAGTTCCGCCAGCTTTGAGAAGCAATGCGACCTCAATTTAGTGACTTGTCCTGAGTGCGGTAATAGTAAAATTAAACGTGCTTTAATGACACCAAACCTAAGTGCTGGGTATAATACAAAAAAGCATAACAAGGTTGAAGGCAGCCATTCTGACGCAACGGCTTCAGAAGAGGGGATTATGCATGGCCAAGATCATCCTAAGACTTCTCAGATCACTAAACGTTCAAACTTATCATCCAACAATCAAATCAATTCAATGCAAGTAATAACTATGTTAAGAAACATACGAAACTATTTTGAGAATAATGGCCGAAACGTTGGCAATAAGTTCGCAGAAGAGGCGCTTAAAATTCATTATGGAGAAAAAGAGCCAGATTTAATTTATGGCACGTGCACTCCCGAAGAAGGAGAGCAGCTTACGGATGAGGGCGTGGAATTTGCAGAGTTACCCTCAATTCCTAAAGATAACTAACAAAGACATTTTATGTTATGGTTGCTGCTAAACTTCCGGATGCGCCATAATTAATCGCTGTAATTGAGGTCTTAGTGTACCTTCCGTCAAAAAGTGGTTTGAAACCAGTTATATCATCAAAAATAATACCAGCTTTCAGAGCTTCGCTTTGAAGCTCCTCAGGTTTCAAAAACTTACTAAAATCATGAGTGCCTTTAGGTATCATACCAAAAAAATATTCTGCCGCGATTTTTGCAAAAGCTAAAGATATTAAGTTTCGATTAATTGTTGTTATAATGACTACTCCTTTTGGGAGAAGAAGGCGTCTTAAGGAATTTAAGAATAGAGCCCTGTCTGAAACATGCTCGATTACTTCTGATGCATAAACAACGTCATATTGTTTGCCTGTATTAGCTAACTCCTCTGGAGTATCCATTTTATAATCAATTACAAGTTTAGAAAATTCAGCATGCTCCTTAGCAATTTCTATAGACGAAAAAGAGCTATCTATGGCGGTTACATGTCCTCCTAATCTTGCCATAGGTTCCGCTAAAAGGCCACCACCACAACCAACATCCAATATCTTTAATCCAGCAAGAGGTTTTGGCTGCTCCCAACTGCCAAGATGATGTCGTCTAATAGCATTTTTAAAGTACTCTATTCGTATAGGCGTAAATCGGTGAAGAGATCCTAGAGACCCGCTAGGGTCCCACCATTCTTTTGAGATGGTTTCAAATTGGTGTTTATCTTTCGGATCGACAGTTGAGTTGAATGTCATATTCTTTTCCAGAATTAAAATTGTGACTTGTGTGTTTGAAACTAGTTAAGTAATAAGCAAATATAATTATAGACTGAAGTTTAAAGTTTTAAAGAAAAATGGCACGCATAGTTCAAAAATTTGGTGGTACATCTGTCGGTGATTTGGAACGAATTCGAAACGTTGCACAAAAAGTAAAGTCATGCGTCGAGGCTGGAAATCAAGTTGCTGTCGTAGTATCTGCTATGGCAGGTACCACAAATCAACTAGTGGAATGGGCAAAACAAATTGGTCCGATGCATGATGCTAGAGAATATGATACGATTGTTTCGACTGGGGAACAGGTTACTGTTGGCTTATTATCTATCGCACTGCAAAACATAGGAGTAGATGCTCGTTCTTGGTTGGGGTGGCAAATCCCTTTTAAAACAGATGACGTTCATAGTGCTGCAAGAATTGAAGAAATTAATCCTGACGACATTATTGGTCGGTTGAATAGAGGACAGGTTGCTGTTGTTGCCGGTTTTCAAGGTATAGCGCCTGATGGACGCATCTCGACGCTAGGAAGAGGTGGTTCTGACACCTCTGCCGTAGCGCTCGCAGCAGCAATTAATGCGGATAGATGCGATATTTATACAGATGTGGATGGAGTTTATACTACTGACCCACGAGTCATGCCGAAGGCCAGAAAGCTAGATAGTATAACTTTTGAGGAGATGCTTGAGATGGCTTCTGCCGGCGCTAAGGTGTTACAAACGCGTTCTGTTGCAATGGCTATGAGGCACGGTGTAAATCTACAAGTTCTCTCCAGTTTTACAGAGGCTTCAGGGACATTGGTTCAGAATGAGGAAAAGCAAATGGAAAAGCAAAAAGTTAGTGGAATTGCCTATTCAGCAGAGGAAGCAAAGGTCACTGTTGTTGGCTTACCTGATAAGCCAGGCATAGCGGCAAAAATATTTGGCGCCCTTGCAGAAATTTATATTAATGTGGACATGATTGTTCAAAGTGCGTCAGTTGACTCAGAAAAAACCGATATTACATTTTCTGTTGCTAGGGAAGAGCTTTCGAATGCTGTTAAAAATATCAGAAACTTGAAAGACGACCTAGCATTTGAACGGTTAGTATATGACGATAATATAGCAAAGATTTCAGTGATTGGTACAGCAATGAGAACACAAACCGGTGTCGCAAAACGCATGTTCGAAGTGCTTTCTGATAAACAGATCAACATGCAGGTAATATCGACTTCTGAAATAAAAATATCAGTATTGATACAAGCAGATTATACGGAATTAGCTGTGAGGAGCCTTCACGATGCTTTTGGACTAGATACAATTGGTTAAAATTTAAAAAAAATGGTATAAATAACCGCTTTTTATCTATTTTTTTTATTTTTTTTGCCGTTATTGATGAAATTTATGTTAACAAGCTTTATGCGATGAATACATAACAATATCATTATGTATTTTAACCTAAGAAGAATTATAAATTTATGACCGACGTCTCTGATAAAATTAACTCTGATTTTCGTATGCTAGATGCCAGCGAGATAGGTGCAGCTTTAGCAGCATCTAGAAGAAGTAAAAATCTATCGCTTCAAGAGTTATCAGATAGCCTAAGAATTCCCAAAATGTATTTAAAGAGTCTCGAGAATTCTGATTTTAGTAATTTACCAGGAGTTGCATATGTTCCAGGATATATCCGAAGTTATTGTAAGCTTACTGGCATAGATAGTAGTGCATTAGTTGCTTCATATATCGCATCAGTGGGTAATGATGATGCTAACCCTATCTATGAAGTGCCTGGCCAAGCGCTTGTTCCAAAATTTTCGAATAGTTCTATCGCAATGGTGGCTGTTTTCATTACCATTTTCGGATATATGGGATGGTTCATGTTATTAAGAGAGGAACCAGAGCAGGTTGCATCAAATCCACCAATATTAGAGCAACCAACTAATGAGCAAACATCAACGACCCCAGTATTGTCAGGCTTAAGCAATTCTGAAAATGACCAAATAGATGATATTTTTAAACCAAATTTGAAAGCACCAACTTCATCTAATATTGCTGTTACTGCAGAATCACAAATAGTACGTGATGAAGAAGGTAAATCTCTTGATGATGATAGTGTTATTAAAATTGAACAAGTCCAATCTCAAGATGTGTCGCAAAAAATGGATTTGATTTCTGATCAAGATGTACAAAATGCAAAGATAAAAAATAATGAAATCTCACAGGATATTACGCAGCTTAGCCAAAGCGAAAGTGGTGTAGCTGTTGAACAAAAGCTCGAAACTTCGAACCCATCCTCTGCTGTCGCTAAAGGGATTGAACTTTCTGATACTTTAACCATTCGTGCAATAGCGTCAGCATGGATTGAAATGGTAAATTCGGATGGTGATGTGATCACTAGTAAACTCCTTCGTTCAGGAGATAGTATAGCAGCAAGTCTTGGGGATAAGTTATATCTAACTACAGGTAATGCTGGTGGATTAATGTTTGAAATGACGGATGTACCTGCTTTTAAAGTAGGCAAAACAGGTGAGATAATAAGGGACCTTCCATTGCGTGCTGATAGCATCATTAGTAGGAAATTTGATTAATTTTTATTTTATATGCCCTAAACCCAAAGATTAATATCTGATTTAATGCAAGTTCTTAGTTTTCATCTTTCATATACCGTATATCCAACATTGGTTTTGTTGGCAAAAATCAAAATGAGGTTCATTTTCCAATGACATCTTCTTTTTATCGGCCCTTCCGAACTATTGACCGTCATAAAACTCGACAAATAATGGTTGGCGATGTGCCAGTTGGCGGGGATGCTCCTATTTCTGTTCAAACAATGACGAATACAATAACCTCGAATGTGGAAGCAACTATAGAGCAAATTCATTCAGTCGTTGAAGCTGGGGCTGACTTAGTAAGGGTGTCATGTCCTGATGATGCAAGCACAAAGGCTCTTAAGGAAATTTGCGCTTCCAGTAAAGTACCTATCATCGCTGATATTCATTTTCATTATAAAAGAGCTTTAGAGGCAGCAGATGCAGGGGCCGCCTGCCTGAGGATTAACCCTGGTAATATTGGTAACTCTGCAAAAGTTGCAGAGGTGGTAGCAGCAGCCAAAGCAAATAATTGTTCAATCCGTGTTGGTGTAAATGCAGGCTCTTTGGAGAAAAAGTTATTAGAAAAATACGCTGAACCATGTCCTGAAGCATTAGTTGAATCTGCGATAGAACACACCAAGATATTAGAAGATCATAATTTTGATAATTATAAAATTTCGGTTAAGGCCTCAGATGTTTTTCTTGCGGTAGCAGCATATCAGCAGTTAGCAGATTCAATAGATTGTCCCCTTCATGTAGGTATAACGGAAGCTGGAGGGCTTAGAGCAGGGACGGTCAAATCAGCCATTGGGATGGGTAATTTATTATGGGCTGGTATTGGTGATACTATCCGTGTCTCTTTATCTGCTGACCCAATAGAGGAAGTAAAAGTTGGTTATGAGCTCCTAAAATCACTTGGTTTGAGGCGAAGAGGAGTCACTGTTATCTCTTGCCCATCATGTGCACGACAACAATTTGACGTGATTAAGTCTGTGGCTGAAATAGAGGAAAAACTGTCACATATAGATATTCCCATATCTGTATCAATTATTGGATGTGTTGTTAATGGTCCGGGGGAGGCAAAAGAAACTGATATAGGGTTAACAGGTGGTGGAAAAGGCACACATCAGATTTATCTTTCAGGAATGGCCGATCACCGGTTCACTGAAGATAATATTGTCGAGCATGTTGTGAAACTTGTGGAAGAACGTGCCGCTTTAATTAAAAAAGAAAACAATCAGGCGTAACCAGTTACAAAATTAGAAAGGCTAAATTAATGAAGCCGATTCAACCTGTTCGAGGCACTGCCGACTTAATGCCTAAACAGAAATCACAGATGAATTTTGTGATCAAGAAAGCTAACATGATTTCAAATAGATACGGTTTTCAGGAGATGGAAACACCTATATTTGAATTTACTGAAGTTTTCAGCAGACCACTTGGAGAAAGTTCGGATGTGGTTGCAAAGGAAACATATAGTTTTCTAGATAGGGGTGGCGCAGGGATAACACTTAGACCTGAAGGAACTGCTTCTGTTATGCGGGCTCTAATTAGTAATGGCCTCACTCAATCATTACCTCAAAAGTTTTTCTACTCGGGTCCGATGTTTAGGTATGAGAGGCCCCAAAAAGGCAGGATGAGACAGTTTAATCAAATTGGATGTGAATTTATTGGAAGCCTTAATCCACTGGCGGATGCTGAAATCATTGGGTGCGCATACGACATTTTGTCAGAACTAGGGATTTTAGAAAAATGCACTTTGTATATAAATTCGCTTGGGGATGCCGAAAGCAGAGATAACTACCGATCATCTCTGATAAGTTACCTTTTAGAATACAAAGACTCTTTATCTAGTGATAGTCAGCGTAGACTCTTGGTAAATCCATTAAGGATCCTTGACTCAAAAGCAAAAGAAGATCTTGAGATTGTTCAAAATGCTCCAAAATTATTTGGGTTCCTTACTCAAAAAGCAAAAAAACATTTTGATCGTGTCATAGAAATGCTTGAAAAAGCAGAGATCAATTGGCAGTTGGATGAAAAACTAGTAAGGGGTCTCGATTACTATTCACATACCACATTCGAATTCGTGACAGATGCATTAGGCTCACAAGGCACAGTTCTTGGAGGCGGCCGTTATAATGGATTATCTTCTATTCTGGGAGGACCAAAAATCGGTGCGGTAGGCTTTGCTGCAGGGGTGGAGAGACTTGCGTTATTGATAGAAAAAACTGAAGATTTCAAATATGATGTAGCTCTTATAATAGTAGATGATATTGCAGAAACTTATGCATTCACCCTAGCTAGGAAACTGCGTTCCATTGGATTACGCGTAGATATACCGATGGCAAACCAGATTGGGAAAAAGTTAAAAAGGGCAAGTTCTATAGGTTGCTCTATCAGCTTTATTGTTGGTGAAACAGAAATTAATAGCGGTCTGATTCAGTTAAAAATTATGGCAAGCGGAGAGCAGAAACAAATCAAAAAATCAGAAGTGCTCTCATTTTCTAAACAGTATTTTAATGTCAATACAAAGGAAATTCAGTAAAATGAATCTTGAAAAAAATATCTCTCGTTTTTTGCTTCGAAAAGACGAGATCGAAAAAAGATTAGCATGTTCTTCCTTAGATTCTTCTGAACTTAAGAGTCTCTCAAAAGAATTATCAGAATTACGTCCGATAGCAGAGCAGGCTCAAAAGTTAAATAAACTTAAAAATGAACTTGATGAGGTTGAAAAATTACTCAAGGACCCAAACGCAGATGCAGATATGAAATCTTTAGCAGAGGATGAAATTTTTGAAATTAGACCGAAAATTGTTGATGGAGAGCATCAGCTGAGATTATTGCTACTTCCAAAAGATAAAGATGATTCGAGAAATGCAATATTGGAAATTAGAGCAGGCACAGGCGGCGAAGAAGCTGCGTTATTTGGAGCCGATTTATTTGGTATGTACCAAAAATTTGCTTCACAGCAGGGTTGGCGCTTTGATGTTATGGAGATTTCAGAAACAGGAATTGGGGGTTACAAGGAGGCCGCAGCAAATATTTCCGGACTTGAGGTTTTTGCAAAACTTAAATTTGAGTCTGGCGTTCACCGTGTTCAACGTGTGCCTGATACTGAGACTGGAGGAAGAATTCATACCTCCGCTGCAACAGTTGCTGTATTACCTGAGGCTGAAGAGGTGGATATTGAAATTCGAGAGACCGACCTTCGAATTGATATTTTCCGTTCATCGGGACCTGGGGGACAGTCTGTTAATACCACTGATTCGGCTATCCGTATAACGCATATTCCAACAGGCATTGTTGTTAGTCAGCAAGATGAAAAATCACAACATAAGAATAGAGCAAAAGCGATGAAGATTCTTCGGTCAAGGCTTTACGATGCCGAAAGAGCAAAGCAAAATGCAGAAAGAGCGGCCTCTCGAAAAGGGCAAGTTGGCTCCGGAGACAGATCAGAGCGAATTCGAACTTATAATTTTCCTCAAGGAAGAGTTACAGACCACAGAATAAATTTAACACTTTATAAACTAGACAAAATTTTAATAGGGGAGTCTTTGAATGAAATCATTGATGCTCTTATGGCAGAGGAACAGGCTGAAAGGCTCGCCGAGGGCCAGAGCTAGCTTGGTTAGTATATGGATATACCGACCCTTATTATGAATGCAACTGAGAGTCTTCTTGATAGATGCGGCGATAGGGCAAAATTTGAGGCTCGTTTGTTGCTTGGTGTGGCAGTTGGTAGTCATGAACCTATTTATCCTCATATGCATGTTCAACTCAGAGAGGAGCAAATAGAGCGGTATTACGAACTAATTAGTGAGAGAATTGCTGGAAAGCCAATTAGCAGAATAAGAGGATGGCGAGAATTTTGGTCACTGCCGTTTAAATTGAATCAAGCTACCTTAGACCCACGTCCGGAAAGTGAACTATTAGTGGAAAAAGCAGTTTTGTACGCACAATCCAAGCTCTTTTCGAAAAATAATAAAATTCACTTGCTAGATCTTGGAACTGGAAGTGGGTGTTTACTACTCTCTTGTCTGAAAGAATTGAAATTTGCAACTGGGGTGGGGGTAGATATAAATAAAAATGCGATTTTCCAAGCTCAAGAAAACGCACGTTTGCTGCATTTGGAAGAACGTTCAGAATTTTTGATATCAAACTGGTTTGATGGGATTGGGGATCATTGTTTTGATATTATACTTTGCAATCCACCGTATATTTCCCGAAGGCATGAAAAGTATTTAAAGGATGAAGTATTATTATTTGATCCTCAAGAAGCTCTTTTTTCGGGTAAAGAAGGGTTGGCTGATTATGAAATAATTATATCTTCATTGGCACAATATTTAAGCGCTCAGGGCATAGTTTCTCTCGAAATTGGATATAACCAATTAGAACGTGTTTCAGGGTTTGTGCGTCAGGCGAATTTGCGCGTCTCTGACGTTTATAAGGATTTGCAAGGAATTCCACGTTGTCTAATTATTTGTCACCCGAACAACACACTTTTATAAAAAATTAAAAAAAATTTTCATATTTTGTAATTTTTACTTGTCATTTTTGTTTAGTCGTGTCTTATATACCTAAGTTTTTAGGTACAAGTTGTACCATGATATAACAGCTAATCTCCGAAAATAATACGGAACACCAGCTAGTAGCTAGGTTAAATTGGCAACGGATATTTAATGAGACAAAATAATCAAAACGGAAAGCGTTCACGCGGGCGCGCACGCCGTCATAACGGTTTTAATCAACCAAATGTGAACAGAAACACAACATTTGAGTCTAATGGACCCGAGGGTAAATTGAGAGGCAATGCGCAACAGTTATATGAAAAATATACTGCTCTTGCACAGGATGCTAATTCTTCGAGTGAAAGAATTTCTGCTGAGGCTTTTAGTCAATTTGCGGATCATTATTATAGACTGCACCAAACCATCCTTGCTGCAATGGAGCAGAAGCGTCATTCACAGGAGAACAAAACTGACTCCAGACAAAATTCGTTGGACGATAGTTCAACTGAAATAGACAATAGCGCGGAGCAGGGCAATAATCTTGCTGAAAAAGATAAAGAAGACCAAACGCTAAAACCAGTTAAAGCTCTAAACAACGAATCCCACATTTCCGATGATAAAGATGAAATAAGTTCTATTGCTATAGAAAAAGCGCCAAATTTAGAGAAAAATAAAGACGTCCAGCAAAAAACAGATGACGCCGTAGCATAATGTTTTTTAAATATTTTTCAGATGTTTATTTTTTGTGTGAATTGAATATTTCAGATTTTTAAATAAAATATAGTTTATCATTAACAGCCACTTTACCTGTTTTTATAACCCGTGCGAAAATACCCAGGTTACTATGTCCAAATTTAGCACGCATTTCTCGTGGTAGTAGTTTATCGGTACTCTCACCAGTTTCGGCACTTAAATTGATAGCATTACAGCGACCGACAGGCGATAAAAATTCTAATTCCACTTCTCCAATTTTTCCTATTCGACCTCTCCAACTAAATTCTTCAAAAGGAAACTCTGTTTTGATCCAGATATTTAATCTGAAGCGAAATATAGACCGATCAAGCTTAAAAGTTTCTATGAGTTTATTCGCTGATGCTGTGCCTCCAATACTCACCCATTGATCTCGAGTGTCACTTAATCCACCTTTCATCGACTCCACTAAATTAAAGCTAATATATTTTGCTGGTTTAAGGAGCTTTTCAACTGTTTTGACAAAAACCTGCCTTCTATCTAAGCAAGTAAGATCAAAAGCCTCTTCTTGGTTATTTATTCTTACAACTAGAGGATTAATTTTTACTAGTTGAAGGCGAATTTTGGCGAGCGTTGGTTGATTGACCAATTGTTTAAAGTGTGATTTAGGAAGCCAAGAGGTCAGATGACTACCTGTGGCTGTTTGTGTAAGAGCAAATCTTCTGTCATTTTCAAGTAGCTTGTTTTCTTGTAAAAGACATTTTTCTTGACTAAACCCCTGCATGCCTTTTATTGGGAAGATATGTATAGAGTGAATATTCCTCATGATAATGGTCCAGCAGATGATACAAAGGAATATACTTCGCCCTTAAAATTCATTTTCTATACATTAAATTAAAGAGTAGCACCTGCATAATTTTTTATATCATTATTTGTTATATACTGGTTCAGGTTTTTCACTGTATTTTCAAAACTATTCTTATCAACATCAGATAGGTTTTTACCAGTAGGTAAATTAATGGTCATTGGATTTACTTGTCGGCGATTTACTAAAATTTCATAATGCAAATGGGGTCCAGTAGAGCGACCCGTAGAACCAACATAGCCAATAACCTGACCTTGGTCTACTTGTGAGCCAGCATAAACTCCTTTAGCTATGGCTGATAAATGGGCATATGCTGTTTGATACGTGTTATTATGTCTTATCCGTATATAACGGCCATAATTTCCGTTCCAACCAGCCATTTCAATCCTTCCGGCCCCTGCAGCTAAAATAGGGGTGCCAGATGGCACAGCAAAATCAACGCCTTTGTGAAGTTTATTATATCCAGATATAGGATGTTTTCTCATACCATAACTTGATGAAAGTCTGGCCCCATTTACAGGGGTTCGCATGAGGGTTCTTACAGCCGAAGTTCCATCTTTATCATACCAACCTATACTACCATTATTATTTTGGTGCCTATAGTACCCTATTTTTTTCCCAGACAATACCATTCCAACATAATGAACTTCGCCGACTGAAAGAGTCTCTCCTGTTATTCTGTCCGTAGTTTTTTTGTAAACTAATTCAAATGTGTCTCCTTGTTGCAGCTGGCGCTGAAAATCTACTGAGAAGCCCATTACCCGCATAAAGTTATCTAGTGCTGATAATGGCACATTAGAAGACAGCGCAGCCTCATATAACGTATCATCAATTACTCCAGCAGCATGCATAAATTGTGAATCAATAGGCCTTAGAGCCTGTAACCCTTGCCAAGAGCCAAACGTATTTTTAAAAATAAAATAGTCCAATTTTTCAGATTGATTAATCTTAACTGCTACCGGTTGGTTGTAATCATCAAATCCGATTGTGAAATTCATACCAATGCCGAGTTTTCTAACGTTTATTTTTTGAGAAACGATTTTGGCAATTTGGTAACGAACATTAGAAGGGAATTCGGCGCGTTTAAGAATGTCCGCTAACGTTTCATTTTTTTTGAGCGTCAAATTGATTTCCCGTTTTATGAAGAGGTTAGCCTCTATAGATAAAAGTCCGCCGATAGTAGATGAGGATATTGGAAGAACTTCTTCCATTGACGGGCGAATTAAAGGGCCTTCCATTTCAACTATATTACCCCCTAGGAGCAATATAAGTTCGGGTTTTGGGGTAGGAGTAATAGTAGATACAAATTGTATGTCTGAGACATCACTTTTTTGATCCAGATACCCTTTTATTTTATCAGATTTAGCATAAGAGCTATCTATACTGAGAGGAAATAAGGCAACAGTAAGTATACAAGCATGAATAAAAACCATCATTGTTGTATGCCAATTTTGAGCTTTAGCGTTTGTTGCCCGAAACATAGATTTGCCCACTCGCCAGTTTAGTTGGTAAAAAAAACCAAAAAAAATTGCAAATTTTAAAAATTCTGACTTGTTTATTAGAAGTGTTAACTCTAAAGGTCAATCTAAAATTTCATTAAAATCAGATAATTAACGAAAATTTGTAAATTAAAGGTCAAAGAAAAATAAATCCCTTCGGTTATTTTTTCATTTTAAGTACTTAAACAATTGGTACATAACCCATGGATCTCTATATTTGTTTTAGGTGCGCTAAGCCCAAACTTTTCTGCCCTTAAATTAATATAATTCGATAATTCTTCGTCCTTCACTTCAGATACTTTCTCACATTTTTGACATATGGTGAAAGCTGTCATAGGACTTATTTCACATAAAGTATGCTCACAAGCTATAAAAGCATTCATACTTTCGATTCGATGGACCTTTCCAAATTCCATTAATTTATCAAGTGCCCGATAGATTTGAGGCGGAGCTTTAAAACCATGTTCTCTTAACTTATCAAGAAGGGAATAAGCGCTCAGAGGCGTGTTAGCCTTCTCAAGGATTTTTAACACTAGTGTTTGATTTTTCGTAAGTTTGTGTTTTGGTTCTAATTCTTGGTTCATGTATAGTTCTAAATTTAAGTTAATGGTAGATTAAAAGATTTAACTATTTTTGAAAATCAAATTTTTTGAGATAGTAGTTAAAAATAATATAAGTGAGGCAACAATAATACTAGGGCCTGCTGGTATATCAAATTCCAAAGAGCCAAAAAGTCCAAATAGGACTGAGCTAATACCAAAAAGTATTGATATAATGGCCATTTGTTCCGGGCTAGTGGAAAAATGACGCGCCGATGCAGCAGGGATAATCAATAATGCTGTCAATAGCATAACTCCAACGATTTTCATAGAAATGGCTATAACTAGTGCTAACATAATCATAAAGAAAAAGTTAGAGCGCTGGGGGTTTAATCCTTCTGCTTCAGCAATTTCTGGGCTAACTGTGGTAGCGAAAAGCTTTTTCCAAACTAGAATGAGGCAAAACAAAACTAATAAACCACCAACCCAAATAATTAAAATATCTTGTTTTGTAATGGATAGTATATCTCCAAATAAAAAACCCATTAAATCTACTCTTACCCAGGTCATAAATGAGAGAGCGATAAGTCCAAGCGCAATAGTAGAATGGGCTAGTATTCCAAGCAAAGTGTCGGATGACAATTTTTGACCTTTTTGCAAAAATAATAGAGCAAACGCTACAAATACGCTTGTTATAAATACAGACAGGGTGATATTTATTTGTAAAAGCAATGCTAGAGCTACGCCTAAAAGGGCAGAATGTGAGAGAGTATCTCCGAAATAAGCTAATCTGCGCCATACAACAAAGCATCCAAGTGGCCCTACAACCGTGGCAACACCAACTCCTCCAATGATCGAACGCATAAAAAAATCGTCAAGCATGTTTTTATCCAAATTATAAATGTGTCGATATCACATTGCAAAAATACTTAATTTTTAAAAATAAAGGTATTTTTTTACAATCCGGTAATTTTTTTAGGTTCATTTTTTTATACTGCCATCTATTAAATGTTCGTGATCGTGATTATGTTGATAAATAGCCAAATTTGTAGCCATTCTCTCACCAAAAAGGTCTTTAAATTCAGGACTTGTCGTGACAACGCCAGGTGTTCCCGAGCAGCATATGTGACCGTTTAAACAGATAACTTTGTCCGTTGTAGACATTACCATATGTAAGTCATGGGATATAAGCAATATGCCACAATTTAGTTTAGTTCGTGTTTCTTCAATTAAATTATAAATTGCATCTTCACCTTTATAATCCACCCCTTGCACTGGTTCATCCAAAACTAAAAATTCTGGCGACAATGCAATTGCCCTAGCGACCATAACACGTTGTAATTCTCCACCAGAAAGCATACGCACTTCCTTATTAGAAAGATGGGATGTATTTGTTAATGATAATGCAAATTCAATTTCTTTATCCGAAATTTTATTTGTTAAAGAAATGAATCGTTTAACTTTTATAGGAACAGTCCAATCGATTTGTAATTTTTGAGGCACATAGCCAATGCGTAAATTTTTTTTTCGACCCGTTGTTCCCTCATTTACACCTAAAAGACCAAGAGCCATTTTAGCAGTTGTAGTTTTTCCCGATCCGTTTGGCCCTATTAATGTGACAATTTCTCCACTATGCACACTCATTGTAATGCCTCTCACGAGCCATTTTCTATCTCTTCTAACCCCAGCATTAGTTAGTGTTATAAGTGCATTTTCTTTTCTTAACATTTTCTTTTTAGAATATAGGTTATTTTGTTGAATAAGTCATAAAAGTGTTATATTATAACATTACATTTCAGTCTAGATAATATTCCAGGGAAATCATAATGCGTACAAACAAATTCATATTAATGGCATCGACTGCTTTTGCAACAAGCATATCTGTAGCTCAAGCCGAAATCAGTGTTATAGCTTCTATAAAGCCCGTTCATTCTCTCGTTGCGGGCGTTATGGAGGGGGTAGGTTCACCAAACATTATTGTAGATGGCGCCGGGTCTCCACACTCATACTCTTTAAAGCCGTCGCAGGCAAAGGAACTGCAGGAAGCTAACGCTGTGTTTTGGTTTGGTAGAGACCTAGAGACATTTCTTGAAAAACCGATTGAAGCGCTTTCCACAAATGCAAACGTTGTAAAACTTTTAGACACAGATGGTCTATTAAAGCTAGAGTTTCGCGAAGGCGGCCCATTCTCCGAACATGATCATGATGATCATGACGACCATAAAGACCATAAAGACCATAAAGACCATGATGATCATGACGACCATAAAGACCATGATGATCATGACGACCATAAAGACCATGATGACCATGATGACCATGATGACCATAAAGACCATGATGATAATGAACATCATGACCATGGGGAACACGACCCACATGTCTGGTTAGACCCAAAAAATGCGTCTATTTTAGTAGATAAAATAGCAGACGAATTATCTTCAATTGACCCATCTAACGCCACAACATACGCAAATAATGCTAAAAAACTCCAAGATGATTTGAATCAACTAGTAGAGGAGTTAACAGTCGAATTAAAACCACTCAGTAATGAGGGCTATATCGTCTTTCACGATGCATATCAGTATTTTGAAAAACGCTTTGGAGTTTCGGCTATTGGCTCGGTTACAGTATCTCCAGAAATATTGCCTGGCGTGGAAAGAACGAAAGAATTGAGGGAAAAAATTGTAAGCTTGGAGGCGAGTTGTATTTTTTCGGAACCTCAATTCGAACCAAAGATTGTAAGTACATTAGTTGAGGGAACTGAAGTTGGAACAGGTGTCTTGGATCCTCTCGGCGCTTCGATTAAAAATGGTCCAGATTTATATTTCAAAGTAATTAGAAATATGGCTTCCTCACTGAAGAATTGTCTATCAAAAACTTAATAAATTGAGCCACAGTTAGTAATTAAAAAAAGTGCTGCATGTTAACTGTTTCTCCAGTTGCAGCATTTTTTTGCTGCTGGAGCCGTTTTAACTGCAAAATGCTTTCCATTTAAGGTAATAAGGAAAAGGGTATTCATGCCACCCCTTTTGGAATAAAGCATTTTAAAACAAAATCATGCAATCATTTTTAAAAAAATATTCTATCCGAATTACAGGTATCATCAAATTAGTTTAAATAAAATAATTATTTTGTTGGCTAGACTTTATAGTAAGATAGATACCACTCTACAAAATTCTCAACACCTACTAAAACAGACGTCTCTGGTTTAAATCCAATCCAATTCTCTAGGCCTTGTGAGGAAGATGAAGTTTCCAAAACTTCTCCTTGTTGGACTGGCAAAAAGTTTTTTTTGGCCTCCTTTCCTAATGCTTTTTCAATCGCATAAATATAATCCATAAGAGGAGTTGGTCTCCCATTGCCGATATTAAAAATACGCCATGGATCATTACTAGTACTAGCATTTGGCTTACTGGTGTTATAATCAGAATCTGATGTTGCTGGTTTATTTATTAGTTGGGTTATTGCTTGCACAACATCATCAATATAAGTGAAATCTCGAACCATATTACCGTGATTATGAATATTGATTGGTTTGTTCTCAAGAATGGCTTTTGTAAATTTGAAAAGAGCCATATCTGGGCGCCCCCAAGGACCATAGACGGTGAAAAAACGAAGTCCAGTAGTTGGTATCTGAAATAAATGACTATAGCTATGAGCCATTATTTCATTAGCTTTTTTTGTTGCGCCATACAAGGATATAGGATGGTCAGTATTGTGGGTTTCTTTAAAAGGTTTTTCTTCATTTGAACCATATATTGATGAAGAACTCGCATAAATAAGATGTGATATGTTAAAACTTCTACATGCCTCTAAAATATTAAGAAAACCAATAAGATTACTTTTACCATAGGCGTCAGGGTCAATTAGGCTATACCGAACACCAGCCTGGGCAGCCAGATTAATTACACATTCTGCCTTAGCTTCTGAAAATATCTCCATAAGTGCGTTCTTATTCGAAATATCTTGCTCATAAAATGTAAAATTTTTATGACTATGAAGGGTGTTAAGTCTACTATGTTTTAAGGTTTGATCATAATAAGCGTTTAGATTATCTATTCCTGTTATATTATGTCCATTATCAAGTAATTTCTTACTGACATGCATTCCGATAAAACCAGCGGCGCCTGTTATAATAGTATTCATATCTTAATTACTCTTAGTATAGGTTTATTTCCTTTCTACAATAATAGGTTTTTAATTCCTATTTTAATCGTTCTTGCAAAGCTACTTATAAGTTATTTTTTTTGATAGTAAGTGATGTTATTTTTAAAAGAGAATATCACTTGTTTTTAACAAAATAATCGGATTTGTCATTGAAATTAGAGTAAAATAATGACATTTTTCCAAATTAATTTAATAGACACAGAATAGAATCGAGAATGTCCATGATACACGTAATTGGCGATGTTATTCTAGACCGCTATATAAATGGAAGTGTGGAGAGGGTGTCGCCTGAAGCGCCAGTACCAGTTGTTAATATGTATTCGAAAGAAAATAAGCTTGGAGGTGCGGGCAATGTAGCTAGTATACTATCTGATTTTAAGGCCCCCTTAAAGGTTTGGACTAGTTTTGCTTCTGACAGTGTGGGTGAAATAATAAGCAATATATTATTAGGCCGGGAGATTGACGTCCATAATTTTAAAAAATCGGAGGTTTCTACCTGTAAAACGCGTATTTTAGCCGGTGGCCAACAGATAGTAAGACTTGATGAAGAAAGAAAATCTTTACCTATCAGTGAAGATGAACTTGATTTGTTGGCATCTCAAATCAAACCGGAAGATCTTGTTATTATAAGTGACTATGATAAGGGCCTACTGCCAGCACTCGGTAATTTTCTACATGCTTTAAAAGAAAAAAACGTTGAAACATATGTCGACCCAAAAGGCACAGATTTCAGTAAATATAGAAATTGCTTTTTGATTAAACCTAATATTAAAGAGCTAAATTTAGCGACATTGGCTAGCAACGAACTTGACACAGAATCAAAGGTTAGACTTTTGATGAAAAATTCTAGTTCTGATGTTTGCCTTCTAACAAAATCAGCAGAAGGAATGTCTTTATATAATTTAAAAAGCAAACAAGATTTTGAGATTATCCCTAGTGAAGTTTATGATGTTACAGGCGCTGGAGATACAGTAATCGCTGCTCTCGCTTTTGCGCGTTTTAAACAACTTAATCTAACTGATGCAGCTTCATTTTCTAATTATTGCGCAGCTTATGCTGTCACAAAAGTTGGTTGCGCTGAAATGAACATATCCGAATTATGCAGAATTATGTCAAATCATCGTAAGTTTATTGATATTCTTCCGAATATTGAGGAATAAATAATGGAATGTGCTCCGATTATCAATTTTTCGAAGACGGATAATTTAGAGAAATTATTTTCATTAAGCCAGAAATGTGAGCAACCAGTAGTGTTCACAAGCGGCATTTTTGACCTCGTTCATGCAGGTCACCTTGAATACCTGAGAGAGGCAAGGCGTTATGGGAGGTCGCTAATCGTAGGTGTAAATACTGATAATTCTGCTAAAAAGCTGGAAAAAGGACCATCGCGTCCTTTCAATAATGCAGATGATAGAGCACATCTAATTGCTAGCTTAAGATATGTGGATGGAGTAATCTTATTTGACGAAGAAACACCTAACGCCCTTTTGAAATCACTAAAACCTAGCTTTTTTGTCAAGGGCGGAGATTATTCAGAAGAATTCTTGAGAAAAACAGACCTTCTAGGTGTAAAGAATGTTGAGCTTAAAATTGTCCCGGTTAAAAAAAATTATTCTTCAACGCGCCTCATATATAATATTATCAAAGCTCATCAATAATAACATGCTGATGCCTGAGAACCTAGAATTAGAGAGTTCAATCTAGTAGTCCTTTATTAGACAATTCTTCCATTGCTTCTGGAGAGAATTCAGCTTGCGGAGCATTTCCACCTATTATTACCATCAAAATGTGCTCTTTGTCTGGTTCGTCAAAGGTAATATTCTCAAATCGTCGTTGCACTCCTGCTGGAAATGAGACAACGTCTAATGGACCAACCTCATAGTATTCCACAGTATTATCAACTTCCCAAGAGCATCTCCATTTGCCCGTCATTGGTATGAAGGTTTCATTTGTATCATGGTTGTGCATCATTGGGCCTTTTCCAGGTTTTGCTTTACAATATCCAAGATTAAATCCCTCTGATATTTTAATAGCTGCTGCTTCTGCTGCATGAGAGCCAACTGGTGAGGTCGCAGCAAGATCATGATTTTCAGGAGGCTGAAAACCAATCACATTGAATAGTGTACGAATACTATCTGGGTGTTTACTATCTGGTAGTCCGCCATCAAATCCTTTCAATTGGTCAAATCGTGCAACTCTTGAATTCATTTCTTCTTTTGTAAAGCGAATAGTTTTTAAGGCCATATTAATCTCCCTTAATTCCATTTCTATTCATTAATGAAAATTTAATATTTATCAACGATAGACTTTGACAGTAAATTTTCTGTTTTTTCAGAAGAATAACCAAGTAGCTCTTTTAGAACGTACTCTGTATCTTCACCCAAGTTGGGCGCTGAATTTTTTGGTAATTCGGGCGCTTTAGAAAGATGGATTGGTGATCGTGCGAAAACGGTATCGCCAACATCTTTATCTTTTATGGGCATAAGCATTCCACGAGCTTTTACGTGAGAATCATTAAATACTTCTTCGGCATTATAAACAGGTCCAGTTGGCACACCAGCTGAGTTCAATTTGTCAACAACTTCATCCCTATCAAAATTTACAAGCCACTTTTCGATAATAGGTTGCAAAGTATCTGCATTTGCAGCGCGTTCGGTTCCCGTTCGTGTATCAGTTGTATCCGCTAATTCAGGTCGCCCTATCACTTCACATAAACGTGTCCAAATACGATTATCAGGGACGTTGAGTGCAATATAACCATTTTTTGTTTTAAAAGCGCCTCTTGGAAATACATTTTTTAATATTCCCCGTTCTCCAATTTGTCCAGCCGCAGCATAAGAGGTTATCATCGCTTCATTTAAAGAGAGCATATTATCGAACATGGCAGAGTCGACAAACTGTCCTTCCCCCGTTTGTGTCCTCATAAATAAAGCCTGCATAATACCATATGCTGTTGTTAATCCGCTATATACATCTGCCATTCCGTAAATGGTCCAAGAGGGTGGCTTATCTCTGAATCCCACTAGATTCATAATACCGCTCATCGCCTCCGCAACAATATCAAATGTAGGACGCTTCGCATATGGGCCAATGTAACCCTCTAATTGTCCAAAACCAGAAATAGTTGCCCAAATTAGTTGGGGGTTATCTGCTTTTAAATCCTCATAGGAAAGACTAAGCTTTTTCATTGAACCTGGCCTTAGGTTTTCTACAACTACATCTGCTTTTTTAGTAAGGTCTTTGAATATTTCCTGTCCTTCAGTAGTTGAGACATCAAGGGCAAGGCTCTTTTTATTCCTATTATAGCCAAGAAAACCAGCCGCTTTTTTTATTCCATTTTTTTCAATAAAAGGGGGCATTGAACGTCTAGGATCTCCTTGTTTTGGGCGTTCAATTTTTATTACTTCGGCACCCGCATCGGCAAGTAACATAGTACAGTAGGGGCCAGCCATATACTGTTCCAGCCCAATCACCCTAATACCTTCTAATGGTCTTTTAATCATCTTTCACCTATCCATTCTACTAAGGTGGAGGAGCCCATTCCTACGCCAACGCATAATGTTGCAAGCCCATAAAATGGTTTATCTTTTGGAACGCTAGAAGCACGTCTTTCCATTTCATGCATTAAAGACACAAGAATTCTTGCCCCTGAACATCCTGTTGGGTGGCCAAGCGCGATAGCGCCACCATTTACATTTGTCTTATCTGGTTCTAATCCTAATTGCTTCATGCAACCAATCGCTTGAGCTGCAAATGCTTCGTTTAATTCAATAAGACCAATATCATCTATGCTCAAACCAAATCTATTAAGCAATTTTTGAGTAGCAGGTACAGGGCCATATCCAAAATGACTTGGCGCCGTTCCAGCACTGGCTGAGCCAATCCACTTTAATTTTGGTTTGTAGCCGAAAGTACGGGCGGCCTCCTCATTAGCTAGTAATAGGGCAGCAGCACCGTCATTTATTCCGCTAGAGTTACCGGCTGTAACGGTGCCATTCGTCTTAAACGCAGCAGGTAGTTTCGATAGACCTGCCATGTCGATAGCAAGCTCATACCCATTCTCTGTCTTAACATAACGTGGATGCTCATCCGTATCTATTAAAATAGGCTCGCCGCGCCTCTGTTTTACAGGGACAGGAAAAATTTCTTTTTTAAACTTTCCAGAATTTATTGCGTCAATCGCCCTTCGATGACTCTCAAGTGCAAACGCATCCTGTTCCTCTCTACTTATTTGCATTTCGTCTGCAATAACTTCAGCTCCTTCTCCTAGGCTTATAATCGGGTAAAGTGCGTCTAGTGCGGGATTGTTAAATCGCCAACCAACTGTGGTATCCCAAATTTTTGGTGGTTTAGTTGTGGGTACACGCTCCGGTTTTAAGAATGACCATGGTGCTCTGCTCATAGACTCAACACCTGAACCAATTGTAAAATCGCCTTCTCCACAGGCAATGGTTTTTGCAGCAATATTGACAGCATCTAAAGCGGAAGAGCAATTTCTATTGACGGTTATACCTGGAATTTCTTTTGGCATACCGGAAAGTAGAGCAGCCATGCGCGCAACGTCCCTGTTATCTTCTCCACCTTGATTACCACACCCTGAAAAAACTTCTGTAAGCATAGATGGGTCAAGGCTTGTCTTATCAATTAGGCCTTTATAAGCTTGTGCGAGCAAATCATCAGGTCGTATAGATGATAACGCCCCCCCCATCTTTCCAATTGCTGTTCGAACACCATCAATAATTACTACATCACTCATATAATTATATTCTCCCTTGTTGAAGAAATTATGATTTTATTTTTGCTCGAAGATAAATGATATAAAAATACCATAATCTATATTAAACTTTGATAAACTAGCTCAGAAAAATAAAAAAATATAGTTAAAATACAAAGATGGTGATGTAATTATAACTAAAAAAACAGGAATATTGTTGATGATGAAACAAGTTGAAATTAGTAAGCCAGGAGGCCCAGAAGTTTTAGTTTTGACGGAAGCAAAGATCCCTGAGCCCAAACCGTTCGAGGTTCTGATAAAAGTTATCGCCGCTGGTATCAATAGACCCGATATAGTTCAAAGACAGGGTAATTACAAACCACCAAAAGAAGCGAGTAAAATTCCTGGGCTTGAGGTATCAGGAACTATTGAAAAAGTTGGACAATACGTTACGTCCTTTGAGGTGGGAGATAATGTGTGTGCGCTTGTAACTGGAGGGGGTTATGCTGAATATTGCTGTGCTCCGGCATCCCAAACTTTACCAATTCCAGATGGGGTGTCAATTGCCGATGCGGCTTGTATACCGGAGACCTATTTCACCGTATGGTCCAACCTTTTTATGAGTGCAAATCTAGTTAAAAATGAAAAATTGTTAATACATGGCGGCGCGAGCGGGATTGGGACCACTGCAATCCAACTTGCAACTTTATTTGGAGCTGAAGTCATAACTACGGCAGGGTCAGATAATAAAATACGGGCTTGTTATGATCTGGGGGCAAAACTTGTTGTTAACTATAAAACCGAGGATTTCGTTGCCAAAATTAGCGAATTCACTAAAAATAAAGGTGTTGATATTATATTAGATATTATTGGGGGAGAATATTTTAGCAAAAATATACTTTGTCTCTCTGAAGGAGGTAGATTACTTCAAATTGCATTTCAGAATGGAGTGAACGGAGAATTAAATTTAGCTAGATTGATGTTTAAAAATTTAACTATTACTGGTTCCGCCTTGCGCCCCTCATCATTAGATTTTAAAGCTAAAATAGCAGAACAGCTTTATAGAAACGTTTGGCCACTTTTTAGTCTGGGTAAATTAAAGATACCAATTTTTCAGAGGTTTTTGATGTCCCAGGTCGCCGACGCCCACCAATGCCTCGAAACTGGAGAACATATTGGAAAAATTATTTTAGATGTCACAAAAGATGGCGAGTCAAATTTTGCTATTTGAGATTGTTGGAGTCTATCAAAATAGAAAAAAAGAACATTGTTATTTGATTAATTTATTCTCTGGTTGGTTTTTCTGGCGAAATATTGGATGAGCATAGAGATAGAGCAATCGCGCTCCACATAAAACAATTATTCCATTGCCCAAATAAGTCGCTAGAGGAGGTAATAGGCCAGAAAAAGCTGAGGGGTACTATAAAAGCAACAGCAACAAATACATTATGAGGATTTTTTTTTCTAGCTGACAAACAAAAAATAATTATTGATATAAATAATATTGTGCCGGTGACAAGACCAATAACTCCTGTTTCCCCAGCCAACTGAATGTAAAAATTGTGTGGATGTGTATGACATTTTAGTCTTTCTTTATCTTGAATTAATTCTGGACACAACTTTCTAAATGCCGCCGTCCCTACGCCCAGTATAGGTGCTTGTTGAAATGCCACCATTCCAGGCATCATAGCTTGATAATATGGGCTATTAGATTGAGTTGGTAATTGATTTATGAAATCTGGTATGAAACGATCACTAATTTCTGGTTTAGTTTGAAATAATAAAAAAATGGCCATAAACGCCAATGCACCTAGTATGAAACATCTTTTCCAATTTGGTCGCCACACTAAACAGGCAAGTGTGCAGGAACAAGCACATAGAATAAAATTCATTCGTTCTCCAGTTAATAAACAAAAAATTAATATTACGAGTAACAATAATGTAGCCAAGTTAGCGATATTTCGGCGTGTGGAAACTGCTAAGGCCGCCATTATCATAAAAGCAGGTAAACCTACTTTTACAAGATAATTTCCAGAGGTGAGATCGCCGTATGGCCAGCTTAATCTTCCATTAATTTGACCAACAAAATATAGCTCTGCTGAGAGGATTAGGCACATTAAAAGCAGAGCAATTGTCGTTGTTGCTAACATCGCATAAACAAATCTTTTATCTGTGCCCAGCCAAAAAACACAAGCCATCGCAAAGAGAGGGAAGCGAAACCAGATAAATGCTTCAGTAATAGAATATAATGGAATTTTGGAAAAGACTGCTGAAGTAAGACATACCATCCAAAAAATAAACGCAGCTTTTACCCAAAACGTGTTTAGGAATTGTCTTTGATTTGACTTAATTGAGTGAAAAACAAATCCAATGCAAATCATTGTTACCCAAGCATCTGCAGGGCTTCTCTCTATTAGTAAAATAAATGGTCCTAGTAACCAAAAAATACGCCATGTTTGCTCAAATCTAGATAATTCGGATAATGCATCTAGGTTATCGCGCCAAATATTTCTTGCGTTTTTCCAGACAGAATGAGGACCTCCCGATACGGAATTATTTTCTTGCAAATTATATGTTCTCCCCATTGCATTTATTCAAAGTATCACCCACTTCTTGATATAAATTCTCAAAGTATTTTTCACAAGAAAAATATAAAGCTTACTTGTTAGGATTGATTTATTTAGGTTATGTAATATCTAAAATTAGATTAAAATATAACATTTGTGGAGAAAATTGGTGAAACAAGTTACTTTGACGGTTAACGCCACAAAGCACAAACATAACATATCTGACCATATGTTGCTTGTTGATTTTATAAGAGAAAGACTTAAACTAACGGGAACCCACATCGGGTGCGACACCAGTCAGTGCGGTGCGTGTGTAATTCATGTAAATGGAAAGTCTATTAAATCCTGTACAATGCTAGCGGTTCAGGCTGATGGCTGCGATATTACAACAATAGAGGGGTTAGCAGACGGAGATGTGTTACATCCAATGCAGCAAGCATTTCATGAAAATCACGGCTTGCAATGTGGTTTTTGTACTCCTGGTATGATTATGAGTGCAATCGAACTGATAGATGGAAAGCCAGATATTACTGAGCGGGAAATTAGACATGGTCTTGAAGGTAATTTGTGCAGGTGTACAGGATATCAGAATATTGTTAAATCTATTCAAGAGGCAGCTAAATTTGATTATCGTTAAAAAAGCGCAATCCCGCCTTTAGATTAGTGTTACACAATAGGAATTAAAATGTATTCATTTAGCTACCTTAAACCGGCTTCGATAAAAGAAGCTTCTAATATACTGTCTGTTTCAGATGAAAATAAAGTTATCTCTGGGGGCATGACCCTTCTGCCAACACTAAAACAGCGCTTAGCTCGAGTTGAAAACTTGATAGGGTTAGAAAATTGCGGGCTCGATAAAATTAGTCTTCAAGAGGGAATTCTTAAAATTGGCGCAATGGCAACGCATGATGATGTTTCGAACTCTAAACTCATAAAGTCAGAAAACCCTGCTATTGCAGAACTTGCATCTCAAATTGGTGATAGGCAGGTTCGAAATCGTGGAACCATTGGTGGATCTCTTGCAAACAATGATCCATCTGCCTGTTATCCAGCGGCACTATTAGCCTTGGCAGGGAAAGTTCATACTAATAAGCGGGATATTAAAGCCGAAGACTTTTTTGTAGATTTATTCGAAACAGCTTTGGAAGAGGATGAAATAATTACCTCGGTCAGTTTGCCTAAGCCGGAAAAAGCAGCGTATGAAAAGTTTCCTAATCCTGCCTCTCGTTATGCTTTGGTGGGGGTGTTCGTAGCAAAGTTTGATTCTGAAATAAGAGTTTCTGTAACAGGTGCTGGCGAAGAGGGGGTTTTTCGATGCTTAGAGATAGAAAAAGCTTTGTTAGCCGAGTTTTCAATAGAATCATTATCTAACATTCTTATTTCAGCGGAAGGCTTAATAAATGACATTCATGCAGAGGCTGATTACCGGGCTCACTTAATAGTGGAGATGTCAAAGCGTGCCCTTATAAAATCATTAACACGTTAGTGCTCATAACCTTAGCATGTTTGAGCTATTTCACATTCCGGCCTTCAGAACGCTATTCACTGCACAAATTATAGCTTTGATTGGAACAGGGCTAACAACAATTGCACTTGCTTTGCTTGCTTTTGAGCTTGCTGGAAATGGAGCTAGTATTGTGCTCGGTACCGCGCTTGCAATAAAGATGACAGCCTATGTATTTATATCTCCAGTAATTACAGGTCTGATAAGTCACAAAAATCAAAAGCAGTACCTCATCTTATTTGATCTTTTGAGAGCAATTATCGTTATGATGTTATTCTTTGTCACTTCC
>CACPDC010000010.1 GCA_902632595.1 uncultured SAR116 cluster alpha proteobacterium | reverse complement strand
TACTATTTCATACAGCGTTAGAAGGCAGAGGAGCTGAAACTAAATTATTTTTTCAGGATTACTCAACCTGTCTCATTGATGATGCTTATAATGCGTCACCATCATCTATGAGAGCCGCTTTAGAGGATTTTGGAAGTCGTTTAGAAACCAATAAAGTTTTAATCTTAACAGATATGCTGGAGCTTGGTCAATTTAGCAGTGAGATGCATTTTTCTATAGTGCCCAACATCATTCTTGCGCGCCCGTCATCAGTGATCCTGGTAGGTCCTGCAATGAAAGAAATTGGAGAGTCTCTCAAACCTTATACTAAAGTCTATATGTATTCCAGTGTGGAAGAGGTAAAATCAGCCATTCATTCAATCATAGCTTACTCTGATTTAATTCTCATAAAAGGCTCTCATGGATCAGGCGCGCATCTGTTGGTGGAACACTTAAAATCAAGTCAAAACAGGGAGATAGCCAATGTTGTCTGACTTCCTTGGGCCTTTGAGTAGTGATTATCAGGTATTTAACCTTTTCAACTATATTACCTTTAGAACAGGTGGTGCGATTCTTACCGGATTATTGATATCATTAATTCTCGGAGCTCCTTTCATAAAATGGCTAAAGTTAAAACAAGCTGAAGGTCAGCCGATAAGAGATGATGGGCCTGAAACTCATTTTATAAAAAAAGGCACGCCCACAATGGGTGGTCTTCTAATACTATGTAGTCTCGTTATCTCCTCACTTTTATGGGTGCCACTCAAGAATCCCTATCTTTGGCCAGTTTTGACTATCATCATAAGTTTTGGCTCTATTGGGCTCGTAGATGACTGGATGAAATTAAACAGAAATACTAGTAAAGGTCTCAGTGGAAGGCGAAAATTACTAATACAAATAATTATATGTATATTTGTTAGTATAATATTTATAGAACTATCGCCTGCTGAATTGCGATATACTGTTGCTCTGCCATTTTTTAAAGAACAGATCCTGCCTCTAGGATTATTCTATATTATTTTTACTAGTTTTGTAATTATAGGAGCCTCACATTCTGTTAATTTAACAGACGGACTAGATGGTTTAGCCATAGTTCCGGTCATGATAGTTGCCTCTTGTTTTGTTTTATTCTCTTATCTTTCTGGGAACATTAATTTTGCTTCCTATTTGCAGATTAGCTATATCCCTGGGGCGGGAGACCTTGCAACGCTATGCGGTGCGCTGATTGGCTCAAGTCTTGGATTTTTATGGTTCAATGCACCACCTGCAAAAGTCTTTATGGGAGATACAGGTTCACTCGCCCTAGGCGGCGCTCTTGGAGCGATTTCAGTGGCAACTCGTCATGAGTTTGTTCTCGCAATTGCTGGCGGACTATTTGTTGTAGAGACTATTTCGGTTGTTCTACAGGTTACTTCTTTTCGTCTATTCGGCAAACGCATATTTCTGATGGCGCCACTTCATCATCATTTCGAAAAGAAAGGCTGGGCTGAGTCAACAATAGTAATCAGATTCTGGATTATTTCTGTTGTTCTCGCGCTTATAAGTCTTTCAACCTTAAAATTAAGATAAAGGGTGAAGCTAATGTTGAATGCTGAAAGCATCCCACTTAAAAAAAATCAACCAATTCAGAAAATAGGTATTATTGGTTTGGGCAAAACAGGGATTGCTTCAATAAAGCTAGCCATAGGTAATGATATCAAAATCTTTATTTATGATGATAAAATAGAAAACGTCCCTTCAGAATTCAGCAGTTTTTTCATGGTTTATAATCAATGGCCCTGGCATGAGCTAGACGCAGTAGTTTTTAGTCCAGGAGTTCCAACTTACCTACCAACACCACATAAAGCTGCTCTACTTGCAAAAAAATTTAATGTTCCAATAATAAGTGACGTTGAACTTGTTATAAAACTTCAAAAAGCATCCAAATGGGTTATCATTACCGGCACTAATGGAAAATCAACCACAACTGCATTAACAGCACATATTCTAAAATGCTCTGGGAAGTCAGTCGCCGTTGGCGGCAATTTAGGCATATCAATGGCGGATCTGGATAGCCCAGGTAGTGATGGTATAAGAGTAGTAGAATTATCTTCTTATCAGCTAGAAATCACACCCTCATTAAGACCAGATGTTTCTGCAATTCTAAATTTGTCACCAGACCATCTTGACAGACATGGATCTATGGAAAAATACGCTGCAGCAAAGGCAAAAGCGGCTAAAAATGTAAAATCAGAGGGTCTTATAATTCTTGGAACTGACCCAACTCTTTTAAAATTGTTGCCAAGTGAATATACGTGCAAAATACAACAAATAACAAAAGCAGACATTCCTTTAGCAACAAAGCAAAATTTTGCATTATCAGGCTTACATAACTCAGAAAATGCTGCTGTTGCTGCATCGATTTGCAGGTATTTCAATATTTCTGAAAAACAAATAAACAAATCTATTTTGAGTTTTGAAGGACTTCCTCATCGATTGCAACTCGTAGCTAGCTGTAATTTAGGAAAAACCCAATTACACATAATAAATGACTCAAAAGCAACTAATGACGTCGCAGCGTCAAAAGCTTTATCATCATTTAAGCATATTTTTTGGTGTGTTGGGGGCCTTGCAAAGGAAAACAAATTATCAAACTGTATTGCACAATCATCCCAAGTTGAGCGTGCATATCTATATGGAAGCTCAAAGGAGCTATTTCAGTCTGAGTTATTAGGTTCAGTGCCAATCACACTAGCTAATGATTTAGAGGATGCAACAACCAGAGCATTTGTAGATGCCAAAAAATTATCTATTGAAAATGGGGTTGATAGTTTTGTCTTATTATCCCCAGCGGCGGCTTCATTTGATGCATATGAAAACTTTGAGGCACGCGGCAAACATTTTTCAGACCTAGCAAAGAAATTATGTCAGCAAGTTTCTAAAAAGGAGCAAGCTAATGCTAGATAGAACTGATAGGTCATTAATTGGTATATGGTGGTGGACGGTTGATAGATGGCTTCTTAGCATCGTACTTGTTCTCATGGCGCTAGGCACCATCTTGGTAATGGCCGCAAGCCCTCCAGTAGCAGTCAGAATTGGCCTGCCCGAACAACATTTTGTTTGGCGACAACTGATTTTCCTCCTACCCGCTTTGTGCTTGATGTTTTTTTTCTCCTTAATTTCACCAAGACAAATCCGGGTAATCAGTTTATTCGGCCTTTCTGCTGCTATCGGATTAATGCTCACTACAGCAATAATAGGAAATGAAATTAACGGAGCTGCCAGATGGCTTTCGTTCGGTCCGCTAAGAATTCAACCGTCTGAGTTTGCTAAACCATTTTTCGCTATCATTTGTGCTTGGCTTCTCACAATTTGGCGAGATGGTGAGGAGTTTCCAGGCTGGATATGGGCTACTAGTCTTGCAGCTATTTTAGTTTTTATTTTAGTATTACAACCAGACATTGGAATGACATTACTTATTGCGCTTACCTGGGGATTTCAGATGTTTTTGGCTGGAATGCCGATGCTATTAGTTTTAACAATAATAGCGCTTGCCCCTTTATGCTTATATGCTGCCTATTTATTTTTGCCTCATGTGGAGAGTCGCATAGATAGATTTTTCGATGGCGGAACTATGCAAACCACTAAATCCATAGAAAGTTTTTCACAGGGAGGCTTCTTTGGTGTGGGGCCAGGTGACGGTCAGGTAAAATTAAATTTACCAGATGCACACGCCGATTTTATTTTCTCTGTAGCTGCTGAAGAGTATGGTGTCCTAGCATGCCTGTTTCTGATTGGATTATACTGCTTTTTTCTATTAAGAGGGTTTGAACGCTCAGCTTCTGGGCCTAGCCTTTTTAACTTATTGGCCGGGGCAGGGCTAATTATGCAGTTTGCTGTTCAAGCATCCATACATATGGCATCTTCGGTAAATCTGATTCCAGCAAAGGGAATGACATTGCCACTGATTAGCTATGGTGGTTCGTCCCTCGTTGCCTCCAGCATAACTGTAGGTATGATTCTAGCTCTTACTCGTGATAATCGATATATGATTGGAACAGATGATGACAACTAATCGAATTATACTAGCAGCTGGTGGAACTGGGGGACATGTTATTCCCGCTTTAACAGTTTCTCATGAGCTGAAAAATCGTGGATTTGATTGCAAGTTCTTATCAGATAAACGTGGTTTAAAATTGATTGACCACATCTCCCCCAAACAAAAAGCAAGTAATGTTTTTGCTGCCTCACCAGTTTCAGGAAATATATTTCAAAGACTTGTAGCGCTTTTCAAAATCTCGCTAGGCGTCATCCAATCTATATTTCATATTATTCATTTTCGACCTTTTTGTGTTGTCGGCTTTGGCGGTTATCCATCAGCACCTCCCCTGATTGCAGCAAGTATCTTTAGGCTTCCAAGTCTGCTTCACGAGCAAAATGCTCGTGTTGGTAGAGCAAACCTTTTTCTTGCTGCGGGTGTAAAAACAATGTTGCTAAGTTGGAAAAATAGTAAGCCAATACCGCCAAATGTTTCTGTTTTGCTTACGGGTCTACCTGTAAGAAGCGCATTTTTTGAGTTGCCTAATTATCAAAGAAAAAAGAAATTTAGTGTGAAAAGTCCATGTCATATTCTGATTATTGGCGGTTCACTTGGGGCACAAATGTTTGCGGACTTTATTCCACAAGCAATATCTGCTCTTCCTGAGAATATAAGAAAGTCAGTTATTATCACACAGCAGGTCTGTAACGAGCAACTTTCTGAACTTCAGAGAAAATATTCAAGAATGTCAATCAGACATTTTTGCAAATCATTCTTTACAGAAATAGTTCAAGAGATGGCGAAAGCAGACATCATTATATCAAGAGCAGGCGCTTCTTCAGTTGCGGAAGTGGCAGCCATTGGAAGAGCAGCAGTATTTATTCCTTTTCCAGAATCACTAGATGACCATCAAGTATATAATGCCCGCAGTTTAACAAATGAAAAGGCGGCTATTCTTTTGCCGCAGAAAGAGATCGAAGCAGATCCAACTATACTTGCAAAACATCTTTTATCGCTCATAGAAGATCCTAAAAAATGCCAAAAAATGGCTGAAAGAGTGAGAAAACTTGCACATAAAGACGCACTTAATGACATAATTGCGTCCGTTAAATCATGCCAAAAATTACGAAGTGGGGGGGTAAAATGACTGCTCTTCCATTAACAATAGGAACCATTCATTTTATTGGTATTGGTGGAATCGGTATGAGTGGTATTGCGGAAATTTTATTTTCTCTAGGATATAAGGTCCAAGGAAGCGACATAGCAGAAAATAATAATGTTATACGCTTACGAAATTTAGGAATTCAAATCTCTATACCACAAGATTCAAAAAATATTAGAGAAGTTGCATTCGTTGTTATCTCATCAGCTATTAAACCAACTAATGTAGAGTTAGAGGAAGCCAGAAGGCAATTTTTACCCGTTGTACATCGTGCTGAAATGCTTGGCGAACTGATGCGACTACGTTGGTCAATTGCCATTGCAGGAACGCACGGAAAAACCACAACAACATCTCTTGTCGCAACAATTCTAGAAGCATCTGGGTATGATCCAACAGTTATTAATGGTGGGATTATTCAGGGTTGGGGAAGCAACGCAAGATTAGGTCTTGGGGACTGGATGGTAGTAGAAGCTGATGAGAGCGATGGATCATTCTCTAAACTTAATCCAACTGTAGCCGTTGTTACTAATATTGACGCAGAGCATCTCGATTATCATGGCAATTATGAAAATCTTGAGAATGCTTTCACTAATTTTGTGAGAGCTATACCTTTTTATGGGTTTGCATCTGTTTGTATAGACCATCCAGCTGTTCAGAGGTTAATGCCAAAAATTTTGGACAGGAGAATAATCACCTTCGGTTTATCTAGCAATGCAGATGTATGCGCCAGCAATATAAAATCCCAAGATAGAAGAATGATTTTTGACTTACAATTGTCTGACCGAATAGGAGGTTTAGAGAAACAAAAAGCAAAAATTCATTTTCCAATGCTAGGAGAGCACAATATCCAGAATTGTCTAGCGGCAATTTCTGTTTGTCTTGAAATGGGTATAAATGTAGCTAAAATTGAAAATGCACTTAAAGAATTTAATGGAGTTGCTAGAAGGTTTGATTATAAGGGTTGTGTCAATGGTATAACTATTATTGATGATTATGGACACCATCCAGTTGAAATAAAAGCAGCACTGTCAGCAGCCAAGTTATATTGCGATAATGGAAAAGTTATTGCTGTGGTGCAGCCACATCGATACAGTAGATTAAGAGATTTATACGCTGATTTTTGTGCATGCTTCAATAATGCAGATATTACAATCGTAGCAGATATTTATGCCGCTGGAGAGAAGTGCATACCAGGGTATGAAAAAGAAGACCTTGTGCGTGGGTTGCATGAGTTTGGAAATCGCAATGCTATCATATTAGAAAATAAGACTAAACTTGCACAAGTGATA
This sequence comes from uncultured SAR116 cluster alpha proteobacterium, assembly GCA_902632595.1. Classification (GTDB taxonomy): domain Bacteria; phylum Pseudomonadota; class Alphaproteobacteria; order Puniceispirillales; family Puniceispirillaceae; genus UBA5951. Next base: position 58,279 of record CACPDC010000010.1, on the reverse strand, counting down.
AGAGAACATGCCGCATCTGGAGACTTAGTAATTTGTCTTGGTGCTGGAACAATTACAAGCTGGGCAAATGACTTGCCAGAACAGCTAAAATCTTTATGTGAGCAGGATTAAAAAAATGAGCCTGTATCATAATTCATTTACAAAGACCCAGAGCTGGCAAGATGTTCGCGGCAAACTCACCCCTAGGGCAGATATAGGAAGACTTACCTGGTTTGGCGTGGGTGGTCTAGCTGAGTGGCTTTTTGAGCCTGCTGATACAGAAGATCTGATTTATCTTCTAAAAAACTGCCCTAGAGAGATACCGATAAATGTTTTAGGAGCAGGTTCAAATACTCTTATTAGAGATGGTGGTGTAAACGGTATCACTATCAAGCTCTCAGGATTTTTTAGACAGATCAAACTCAATGGGTCTAACAGTATAACAGTTGGAGCAGGTGCGAGTGATGCCGAGGTTGCTCGATTTGCCGCAAAAAACGAAATATCTGGGCTAGAATTCCTAATTGGTATTCCTGGAACTATAGGCGGTGGCATTATCATGAATGCAGGTGCAAATGGTAATGAATTTAAAAATATTCTTAAGAAAGCTTTGGCTGTTGATAGAAATGGTATTCAGCATGTTGTTAGCGCAAAAGACCTTAATATGGAATATCGAAATACGCAGATACCGCCTGACTGGATATTTACTGAAGCTGAATTTTTTGGCCCTAAAGGAAATATGGGTGAAATTCGTCAAAAATTAAAAAATAATTTGAAACATAGAGCTGATGCACAGCCATTAGGCAAACGCACTGGAGGTTCGACTTTCGCAAATCCTGAGGGGCATAAAGCATGGAAACTAATTGATGAGGCTGGCTGCAGGGGTCTAAAGGTTGGTAAGGCAGAGGTATCCGAAAAACACTGTAATTTCCTAATCAATAATGGAGGTGCAACAGCAGGAGATATTGAAAAACTTGGGATTGAAATTTCCCAACGCGTGCAACGACGAAGTGGGATTAAATTGCGTTGGGAGATAAAGCGTGTAGGTGAATTTAAAAAAACTAACCGGGAGCAGGCAAAATGAGTAGGCTTCCAAAGGTAGGTATGGTTTATGGTGGTTGGAATTCTGAAGCGGAGGTTAGTAAAGCATCATCGCACTTTTGTGCCATGACCGCTAGGGAATGTGGATACGATGTTATTGAAATCGAATTAGATAGAAATCTACCAATTTTCCTCACTGAACATAAAATTGACGTTGTTTTTAACGCTTTACATGGACAGGTTGGCGAAGACGGGTCCATACAAGGGTTGTTAAACATCTTGAATATTCCTTTTACTCACAGTGGTGTTACAGCCTCGGCAATAGCTATGGATAAGCTGTTATCCTGTAAATTATTCGAGGGCGCTAATATTCAAACACCCCCAAAACTTTTACTAAATGAAGGAGAACATGTGACCCCAATAGACTACTCGGGTCCCTATGTGATTAAGCCAAGGAATGATGGCTCCAGTGTTGGAGTTGAAATTATATTGGATGGAAGAATATGTCCAAGAAAAAGGTGGGATAACAAAACCCAGTTAATAGCGGAACAATATATTTCAGGACGTGAACTAACGGTATCAATATTGAATGGAAAAGCGCTTTGCGTAACTGAAATTATCACAAACGCTGATTTTTACGACTATGACGCAAAATATGCAATAGGCGGTTCTCGCCATATTTTGCCAGCCACTGTCCCAGAAAGTTGTTCACAAATGGCGATGTTTTGGGCGGAAAAGGCATTCACGCTGTTGGGTTGTCGTGGTGTGGCAAGAGCAGATTTCAGATGGGATGAAGAAAATGACAAATTATATTTGCTAGAGCTAAACACGCAACCAGGCATGACCCAAACTTCCCTTGTTCCAGAACAGGCATCATTTTGTAATCTCAGTATGCACAATTTAATCACGTTCTTAATAGAGGCAGCTCAATGCGATTAGATCAAAAAATTGAAAATAAGAATGTTAATGCTCAAATAAAATTTTGGCCACCCAAATCTTTATTCAATATTTTTTTCATTGTTCTTTTCCTGACACTAAGCATCATTATTTTAAATTGGCCGTACATTAAAACTAGTGTTATCTACCAAATAGCTGAGTTAGGGTTCAAGCTTCAAAACGTAGAGATAAATGGACGAAATCACACAACTCACCAAGAACTTATTGATGCGTTAAAACTTAAAAAAAATGAGCCTATATTATCTATTAATCTCACGGAAAAAAGAAAAAAAGTAGAAGAGTTAGGATGGGTGGAAAGAGCATTTTTAGAACGCATTTTGCCAGATACTCTGAGGCTATCTATTATCGAGCGCAAACCAGTAGCTCTACTTCAAACTCAAAAAGGCCATCAATTAATAGACCAAAATGGGGAAACAATAGCTGGTGCTGCGCCAGAAACTTTTGGGCATTTGCCAGTTGTTTCAGGAGAAGATGCCGCTATTTTTGCTTATCACCTTATTGAAACCTTAAAAACAGAACCTGAACTATATGCTGAAATCTGGGCAATCCATTACATATCCAAGAGGCGCTGGAATGTGCTCATGAAAAATGGAGTAACTATTAAATTACCCGAAGATCAACCAGGGTTTGCCTGGTCCAGACTGGCAAGATTCGATTACAAAAACCAAATAATTCAGAGAGATTTAGCTGTAATAGACATGCGAATGCAAGATCAAATTTTAATTGAACCAAACCTGCCAATTCGCGGCAAAGGACAGGAAACGTGAGTACATAAGCAAATGGTTAGACCTAAGCAAAAATTGAATTCGACCTTCGCCGTTCTAGATCTGGGAACATCGAAACTAGCCGCCATAATTGCGGAAACTAGTAAAACAGGTGAATTAAACATAATAGGATATGCTGTTCAGGAAAGTTCTGGATTACGTGGTGGTGAGATAAACAATTTAGAAGCATTTAGCACTGCAGTCGGCCATACCGTTCAAATGGCAGAAGAAAAGGCTGGGATTACTGTAAGAGATATACATCTTGTGTGTAATGCCGGACGCCCAAGAATACAAATTGTGCGCTCCCATATTGACTTATCAGATGCAAAAATTTCAAAGAGAGATTTACGCAGAATCATTGTTAAACAAAATGATATAAAAATCGATGAATCCAGAAGTGTTATCCAGCGTGAGCAATTTCAATATATTCTTGATAATCAATCACAAGTTCAAAATCCAGTCGGCATGTTTGCTCAAAAACTCTCTAGTGACGCTCTCATTTTAACAATCGGAGCAAGTGCGGCAGCTAATATGAAACAAGTTTTATTGCAAAACCATCTAAATCCAGGACATATGCACCAAGGTGCATGCATGTCAGGTTTTTCCTGCCTCAGTGAGGAGGAAAAAGAACTTGGCTCTATAGTTTTGGATATTGGTGGAGGAACATCTAGTGTTGCTCTATTTATGGAAGGTAAAATTATTTATACTGATACTTTGCCAATTGGAGGCATCCAAGTTACAAGAGATATTGCAACTATTTTATCTATTTCCATTCAAGAAGCAGAAAGACTCAAAGTTTTCGAAGGTGCCATATTTACGCCTATAACTGCACAAACAAAATCGAATAATTTAATATCAGGCATGCCCTCTAAAGGAGATAATTTTATCCTTTCTGGCAGCTTATCAGACTTAGACACAATCATTTTATCTAACTCAGAACAAATAGAACGTCATCTACTTAACTCCATCATCAAAACAAGGCTCGAAGAGATTCTAGAAAAACTCATGGAGAAGCTAGTGCAAGCTAACATGCAACATGCTGCAGGAAATCGTGTAATTCTAGTAGGTGGGACGGCAAAGTTAACTGGAATATCTGAATTCATATCTACAATTTGGAAAAAAAATGCCCGGCTAGGTTTTCCAAAACATGTGTCTGGACTTCAGGAAAGAGAGGATATAGACCCCCTATCCGCTGCTATAGGTATGGCCAAATTCATTCAAGCTAACCCACAAAATGAACCCATCCAACGCCAAACCAAAACACTACCTTTCGGTAGGTTTGGTAAGATTGGCAATTGGATAATCGAAAACATTTAAAAGGAGGAAACTAATGTCCCTAAACAATTTGTATTATTTTAGATTACCCAAGTCACCCGAACGGCTTCTTGAACATTAACTCAAGAGCAAACTTTAGCCTATTTAACTAACTTATTATCATGGAGTGTATAATGCCTATAAATCTAACAATCCCACAAACAACTCAGGAATTGCGTCCCAAAATTACCGTTGTCGGCATTGGCGGCGCAGGATGTAATGCTGTGAATAATATGATAAATGCAAATCTGGAAGGAGTAGACTTTTTAGTTGTAAATACTGATGGTCAATCATTATCACATTCAATTGCACCTCGAAAAATACAGCTCGGTTCCGAAGTTACGCAAGGTTTGGGAGCCGGGTCAAAACCAGAAATGGGTAGACTTGCCGCAGAGGAAAGTATGGAAGAAGTTTTAGCAGAATTAAATGATAGCAATATGGTATTCATCACCGCAGGTATGGGTGGTGGCACCGGTACTGGGGCGGCGCCCATTATCGCCAAAGCTGCTAAGGATAAAGGCATTCTTACAGTTGGAGTGGTTACAAAGCCATTTTCTTTTGAGGGACAAAGACGAATGGAGCAAGCCGATGAGGGTATTAGCGCCCTTCAGGGCTACGTCGACACCCTCATTGTAATTCCAAATCAAAATTTGTTTAGACTTGCTAACGAAAGAACAACATTCGCAGATGCTTTTGGCATGGCAGATGCTGTTTTGCACCAAGGCGTTTGCGGTGTAACTGACCTAATGATAAAGCCCGGTATAATCAACTTAGATTTTGCCGATATTCGTTCAGTCATGACAGAAATGGGTAAAGCAATGATGGGTACTGGTGAAGGAACTGGTGAAAATAGAGCTATTGAGGCTGCGGAGGCAGCAATTAATAATCCGTTATTGGATGATACCACTATGCAAGGTGCCCAAGCGTTATTAATAAATATAACGGGTGGTATGGACATGACATTATTTGAGGTTGACGAAGCTGCTAATAGAATTCGCGGGGAAGTAGATGAGGATGCAACAATAATCTTCGGTTCCGCATTCGATGACAGATTAGAGGGTATTATAAGAGTCTCCGTTGTTGCCACTGGATTTGAAGCAGCTGAGCAAAGCGCCTCTAATGCCGTTACGCAAACATACAGTTCAAACCTGTCAGATAAACAAGAAATAAATCCTATTCCTGGATTATTTTCATCAACCCCCCCCATTCTAAGAGATACAGAAAACTGCGCTTCAGAAACAAGAAAAGTAGGTGGTTTTGCGGATAAATTATCTCCGCCAATGGAAAACCATAAAATGAACAAAGAGGGGTATGACAAGGCAGAGATTTTGGAAAAGAGTGGTGCGAAAGATCCGAGTTATATTGAGAATCAGTCAGAAACTCCGCTTAGTTTAAATGAAGGAAAAACTGAGGGTTCATATGAAGAGAAAAATAAAATACCAGAAGAAAATTTGGTCAATGAAAAAGAATTTTCCTCCTCTTCATCTGAAGATATCAAAAATGTAGACCTAATCGCTCCCCAAAAAGCAAATCCTAAAAATTCTCCCACTCTTAAAAATACCGATGGGTCCTCTAGGGAGCATGATAAAACAGAGAGTAAATCCAAATCGCCTTTTATTCCAGAGCCAACCAAACCGATGTCTCCAGATGCAAGTTATGCGCCAACGAAACAAAAGAGCGGCCTAATGAGTAGAATTTCCAAGATATGGGGTGCACCGCAAGCCATGGAAAGTGAGAATGAAAAATTTCTGTCATCTTCCCCGCTAAGTTCAATTTCTGGAAACACCCCCTCTCTATCATCTTTATCAACACCCCTGGAAAACGAAGTTGAGCAGCAGAAAAGTAGGGCTATGACTGAACCTACATTTGGTTTAGCTGAGAAACCAAATATTCTTGACTTGCCGAGTGCGTCAGATGAGCAGGCAACAATGATTTTTAGAGAAACACCGTCTGAAGAAGATTCCGATGACTTAGACATACCAGCCTTTTTGAGACGTCAGGCCAATTAGAGGTGCCTGCAACAATTTGTAACTAAATGTGATTTGTGAATTATCCAGACAATCAATAATGTGTCTGGGTAATTTTTTATTTATCGGAATTGTCTTGAACTATTTGCAAAAAACCATAATGAATCCATTCTACCTATCTGGTATTGGAATTCACACTGGTAGGGCATTATTGGCTAGAATCGAACCTGCTGAAGCAAATACTGGAATTTGTTTTTGGCGCGAAGACGTTCAGGGCCAAGATAATAAAATACCTGCTCATATTAGTAACACAGCAAACTCAATGTTATGCACGAGAATAGAGAATAACGAAGGAATCGGTATTAATACTATTGAACATTTTATGTCAGCTTTTTTTGCAGTAGGTATAGATAACGTAAATATATATGTTGACGGTCCAGAAATGCCTATTATGGACGGTAGTGCGGCGCCTATAGTAGAAGCTCTGCTCAAATCTGGACAAAGACAACAAAAATATCCCACTCGTTATCTTCAAATTCTAAAAGAAATCAGTGTAACTGGTGAAAATGGTGCATGGGCCCGTATTATACCCTCCACCAGTCTTGAAATATGTCTGGACATTGATTTTCCGGACCCAGGAATTGGTAAACAAAAAATAGATTATTCTTTCTCGACATCAAGCTATATTGATGAAATATCTGGAGCACGAACTTTTTGCATGTTGCGCGATGTACAAAACATGAAACATGCTGGACTTGCAAAAGGAGGAACTCTTGAAAACGCTGTTGTAGTAGACGGTGGTAAAATATTAAATGACGACGGACTCCGAATGCAAGATGAGTTTGTCCGTCATAAGGTACTTGATTGTATAGGAGATTTGTTTTTGACTTGTATGCCAATTTTTGGAAAGCTCGAAGCATTTAAACCTGGACACGCTATGACTTTAAATTTATTACATACATTAATGGCCGATAAATCTTCCTATGTTATCAAGACAAACTCAAAAGATATTTCGACTATAAGAGGCTTTGCTAATTTACCTAATGTCGCCGCTATCCCTGCCTAATTTTTATAGTAAGTTTGTTATCAAAATCTCTAGCCGTATGTTATCCGGAATGATATTATATATCCTATTTGATTGAAGGCTGTCTCTTTAAAAGATAAAAGTATATAAAACAATCTAAGGAAAAAAAATGGTGAAAGGTAACCTCCATTCAATTACTAAATTGCCGGTGTTGTTAGTATGTTTTTTCTTATCTGCTTGCAGTTCAAATCAACAGTCAGACCAAATTGAACAAGTTAATTTACCTGTTGACTCTTTATATAACGAGGCTTTGGATGCTGTTTATTCAGGTAACCCCAAACAGGCAGCTTCATTATTTGAAGAGGTTGAGCGACAACATCCATACTCCACTTGGGCTGTAAAAGCGCAACTAATGGCTGCCTGGGCTTACTTTGAAGCTAACGATTATCCAAGGTCTTTAGTATCCCTCGAACGGTTTATTGAATTACATCCTGCTCATAAAGATGCAGAATATGCTTATTATCTACGTGCATTATGTTACTACGAACAGATTGTAGATGTGGAACGTGATGCTGCCATGACACAGCGTTCGATGGACGCGTTTTCGGAATTACTTCGTCGTTTTCCCGATGGAGTCTACGCTCAGGATAGTCAGTTAAAGCTTGACCTCGCTAGCTCAAACCTAGCTGGCAAAGAGATGGCCGTTGGAAGATTTTATTTCAGACAAGGATACATATCCGCAGCAATAAATCGATTTAAAAAAGTTACTGATGAATATCAGTCCTCAAATCAAGTGCCTGAAGCTCTATACAGACTTATAGCTTCATACAGTGTTATGAACCTACAAGAGGAAGCTACAAGGTCACTAAGAGTTGCTCAGTACAATTTTCCAAATTCTACCTGGACAAAAAGGGCAGAAATTTTAATGGGCATTAATAATAGTGACAACACGAAAGAAAATAAAAGTAAAATGGGCAATATTTTCAACAAATTAAATATCTTCAATTAATCGTATGCTTACCAATCTTAGCATTCGAAATATTGTACTAATCGAAAAACTTGACCTAGAATTTAGTTCAGGATTAACCGTGCTTACCGGTGAAACAGGCGCCGGGAAATCAATTCTACTTGATGCATTGGGGCTTGCCCTGGGAAGCAGAGCGGATTTCTCATTAGTGCGTGCTGGTGAAACATCAGCTCAAGTGACGGCAATTTTTTTTATCACACCAGAACATCCAGTGCGAAGCATACTTTTGGAAGCGGGGATACCAATAGAAAAAGAGCTTATTTTGAAGCGACAACTGCGCCAGGATAGGTCTCCTGCTACTATAAATGACGAACTAGTATCTGTCTCTCTATTACGAAAATGCGGAGACTTACTTGTGGAAATTCAAGGCCAGTTTGAAGGCAGAGGTCTTCTTGATACCAGCACTCACTTAAATTTATTAGACAGAATTTCAGGTCATCAGGAACTTGTGGAATCTACACGCTCAACTTATTACCAATGGCAAAATGCAGAAAAAGAGTTTCAAGAGGCTTCGGCGCAATTAAAAAAGTCAAAAGAACAAGAGGTTTGGCTCAGAGAATCCTTACAAGAATTAGATGCTTTAGCACCAGTCAATGGCGAAGAGGAAACTCTTATGGCTGACAGAAACGTGCATGCAAATGCGAATAAAATTATACAAGGATTACAATCTGCTTTTGCACTTCTTAATCATGATGAAGGTGCGATTAGTAAACTTGGCAGCGCGAATGCGCATCTAACCAAGATAGAAGCGCTCGGAAGTGAACTTGTGAAAACCACAATACAAAGACTACAACAAATATCTTTTGAATTGAATGAAGTTGAAATAGAACTCAGAGACGCTGCAGAAAATCTGGATGGAGATCCGAACCGGCTTGAAGAGATAGACGAAAGGCTTTATCTTATTCGTTCTCAAGCACGAAAACATAACTGCTCTACTGATGAACTGGCTGAACTTTATTATAATTTTCAGAAAAAAATTACTAATCTTGACGATGACAATAGTAAAATTGCAGAACTTCGCTTAACGCTAAACGAAACCCATAAAGAATATATAAGTAATGCGCAACAGCTAAGTAAAAAAAGAAAACAAGCAGCACAAGCACTTGATCAACAGGTAATACAACAATTACCTTCCCTTAAACTTGAAAACTCTTATTTTAAAACTGACATCAGTCCTCTGGAAGAAAATAAATGGAACGAAAATGGTATCGACAGAGTGCGATTTGAAGCACGTACTAACCCAGGACAAGTGATTGGAACAATTGATAAAATTGCATCTGGCGGTGAATTAGCAAGATTTCTATTGGCACTCAAAGTTGTACTATCTGAGGGCGTGCCAGACAAATGCCTTATTTTCGATGAGGTAGATTCTGGAGTTGGTGGAGCAGTTGCAGATGCGGTTGGGACCAGGCTCTCTGCATTAGCTAAAACAATACAAACTCTTGTAATTACCCACTCTCCGCAAGTCGCTGCAAAAGGGGAGCATCATTTTAAAATAACGAAAACATCTATTAGTAATAGTGTTATCAGTGATACAAGATTACTTGATGATGAAGGTCATTTAGAAGAAGTCGCCCGTATGCTGTCAGGTGAGCAGATAACAGATGCCGCTAGAATGGCCGCACGCACCTTAATTGGTAATGAGGAATAAAACAAAATGACTTCTTTTGAAGCTCTTCAAAAACTTACAATCACTAAACTAAAAAAACAGCCAAAAGAAGCCGTAGGAGCTACTCTTGAGGAAATTTATAAAATTATAGCCCTTCATGATATTGCATATCATCAACAAGATACACCGACTATTTCTGACGCAGAATATGATAAACTTGTGGAATTGACTTCTATGATTGAAGAAATGTTCCCAGAGCTCATATCCGAAAAGAAAAGTCCGAAGCGTCGAATTGGCAGCCCCCCTTCAGAGCAATTTTCCAAAGTCATACATGCAAAACCTATGCTCTCTCTCTCAAACATTTTTGAGGAGGAAGAAATATCATCATTTATTCAACGCACAAAACGATTTCTGAAACTCCCCGAGGAAACTAGTATTGAATTTATTGCAGAACCAAAAATTGATGGCTTATCAATTTGCCTCCGATATGAAGGTGGTAAACTAGTTACAGCAGCAACACGTGGTGATGGCATTACTGGAGAGGATGTGACTCACAACATATTGACAATATCAGATATTCCAAAGTTTTTATCTAAAGAAGTACCATACATATTTGAAATTCGTGGTGAAATTTATATGAAAAAATCGGATTTTTTTAAACTAAATGATTCCCAATTAGGAACAGGGAAAAGAAAATTTGCAAACCCAAGAAACGCGGCTGCCGGTTCTCTAAGACAGAAAAATGCTGATATTACTGCCCAAAGGGCACTTCATTTTTTTGCTTATGCTTCGGGAGAGATTTCAGAAATAGTTTCTCACTCACATAGTGGGTTTTTATCATATCTCGCTGATTTAGGATTTGTTGTAAATCCACTCTCCACAAAATGTACTTCCGCGGAAGCCTTGGCGTCCGCATATGAAAAAATTGGCGCTGCTAGAAGCATGCTTGAATACGATATAGACGGTGTTGTTTATAAAGTAGACAGTCTCGAGTGGCAAAATAGACTTGGTCAGGTAAGTCGGGCTCCAAGATGGGCGGTTGCTCATAAATTTCCAGCTGAAAAAGCTATAACACGTATAATTGATATTGACATTCAAATAGGAAGGACAGGCGCGCTCACCCCTGTGGCAAGACTTCAACCAATAAACGTTGGAGGTGTTATCGTTTCAAATGCGACGTTGCACAATGAAGATGAAATTCGAAGAAAAGATATTCGCATTGGCGATTATGTTATTTTACAACGCGCAGGAGACGTTATCCCCCAAATCGTTTCAAGCTTACCAAAAAAAAGAAATGGTACCGAGGCTATATTCACATTTCCAACTACCTGTCCAAAATGCGGTCATCCAGCTGTTAGGCTAATTGGCGAGGCAGTCACCAGATGTACCGGCGGTTTTTTGTGCAATGCCCAATGTATTGAACGTTTAATACATTTTGTGAGTAGAGATGCGTTCGACATTGAAGGATTGGGTAGTAAACAAATCATATTATTTAACCAACTAGGATGGCTAAAAAAACCAAGTGACATCTTTCTGCTCCCAGAAAAAGAGAAAGAGATTGCTCTGCTAGATAGAATGGGAAAAAAATCAGCAAAAAATCTTGTGAATGCAATAAATATGAGACGTAAAATAGAATTAGAGCGCCTAATATTTGCACTTGGCATTCGCCAAGTTGGGATATCAACAGCTAGACTATTAGCGCAAACATACAAAACGCTAGAGGTCTTACAACAAAATTGTATCTATGCACAGAACATAAACCATCCTTCTTATCAGGAACTAGTTGATATCGATCAAATAGGTGAATCAATCGCAAACGATTTAATTATATTTTTTAAGAAGGAAGAAAATCAACGTTTAGTATCCTCATTATTGGAATCAATTACCCCTATCATCCCTGAAATAGCTAACTTAAATTCCTCAATTAGTGGAAAAGTTATAGTTTTTACAGGAACACTTAATCAACTCTCTAGAGCTGAAGCAAAGGCAAAAGCAGAACGAATGGGCGCAAAAGTTACAAGTTCAGTCTCAAAAAAAACAGACTATGTAATCGCTGGCAATGATGCTGGAACCAAAGTACAAAAAGCAAATGACTATGGTGTTACCATTCTAAACGAAAATGAATGGATTCAACTTACATCACAGTGACTTGCATTTGTCGGCAAACCACTCCTGTAATTCTCTTGGCAAATGAGGACTAATTTTTTTAAAAACCAATGCATGATAATCGTTAAGAGCAGAAAGTTGCGTTTCGTTAAACACGGTTGTATCAATTAATTTATAATCAAATGGGATTAAAGTCAGATTCTCAAAACCAAGAAAATCGTCACCTTTAGCAGTAACATAAACCAAATTTTCTTGTCTCACGCCAAATTGATTTTCTTGATAATATCCTGGCTCATTAGATAAAATCATACCCTCTAAGATCTCTTGAACTCCCCGCTTGGAGAGTGATGCGGGCCCCTCATGTACGCTTAAAACATGGCCAACACCATGTCCTGTTCCATGTCCATAATCCATTTTTCTATCCCACAAAACCTTTCTGCAAATAGCATCAAGTTGAATACCTGTTGTACCTTTAGGAAAAATTGTGTTTGCAAGTGTGAAATGGGCACAAAGAACAAAACTATTCGCAATGACTGCGTCTGTGTGTGGGCTACCAATTGCAAAACATCTGGTAACATCTGTTGTACCCTCTTTATAGTGGGCGCCAGAATCAATTAGCAAAACACCATTATTTAAAATTTTGATATCTTCATTTTTTTGCGCACGATAATGCACAACTGCACCATTACCGTTGAAGCCAACAATAGCTGGAAATGAATCACACAGATATTCTTTTTGTTGAGATCGAAACTCTGATAGGTAAACGGCCACCTCACTCTCTGTTAATTGTCGCTTTTGATTATGACTTTCAAACCAATGCCAAAAAATACAAAATGCAATCGAATCTTTTATATGGGCATTTTTTATACCTACCAATTCAACTTTATTTTTCTGCGACTTCATTATAGAGATAGTATCAGGTTTGTATTCAATGCTTATATTTTCCTCGTAAAAGACCTCTAATAATCCTTGTGGACATGTTGCTTTATCGATTTGGACTTTTTTTCCTGTAATGGTTTTCGCCAGTTTTTTAATCTCTTTAAATTGATAATGCTTTAAATTAAGTTCATCAATTTTAATAACTTTCTTTTGTTTTTGTTCCGTGATAATCGCAATATCATTTGTAGAAAATATCAGCAACATTGCGTGAAAATACGGTGTATATGCAAGGGAATTTCCGCGAATATTCAAAAGCCAGTTTGCATTAGCAACGCTACTGATAAAAATAGGGCTTCCATTAGTATCGAACTTTTGTGAATCAAGAAAGCTTATAATTTTTTGTTTTGCAGAAATACCTGCTTTGTTTACTGGCAAAAACCAATGTACAATATTTTTCTTTGCAGGTCTGTCTTTCCAAATCTCATCAATAAGAGATTCTTTTAATGCAACCCATTTGATTGAAATATCACCTGCTATGTTTGGTAGTTTCTCAACTTGGCTTACAGTCATCGTCCAGCTATCATAACCAATTATCAGAGTTTTTCCTAAACTGGCAGTATTTGAGATAAACTCTTCAATGCTAACCGCAGTACTATCGTAGCACTCCCATTCACCAGAATGCGTTTGTTTTTTCATTTGCAGAGTATATCGCTGATCCGAAAATAATGCCGCTATATTAGATAGGATCAATGCATGCCCCGCAGAACCCGTAAAACCACTAATGAAAGCCAGTCGTTCATCACAAGGTCTAACCTCCTCTCCTTGAAATAAATCGGCTCTTTGAACCAATAAGCCGTCTAACTTTTTCTTTTTAAGTAAAGTTCTCAGCATATTAAGTTTTCCTGATGAAATCAGCTTAGTCATCTAAGTTTTATCCCCTGAAAGAAGTCATTTTTGGTGCTAATAAAAGTGTAGACCATTCGTCATTTCGTATATGATACTTTATAAACAAATTGTGATGTCGATAGATAGCGCGAATATCACGCACTTGACCAGTTAATAAACCCGAAAGTACCACCCTACCATTTGAGCTAAGATTTTGGGATATACAAAGAGAAAACGCTTTTAGTGGCTTAGCAAGAATATTGGCAATTATTAGATCAAATTTTTGATTAGGACGAAGTTTTGAATTCGAAAACCCATTCGAGTGAATGACGGAAAATCCTTTTTTTGGAAATTGATTTAGTCTCCAATTTTGTAATGTGGTCTTAACAGATATTCTATCATAATCCGCCGCAAGGATCTTAGCTTCTGGGAAAATATGCTTTGCAGCCATAGATAGTATGCCGCTTCCACATCCTAAGTCTAATATGCGTCTCACGTGTCTTTGCGAGAGTAAATTAGACTGAATGGCTTGCATGCATCCTTTTGTTGTTGGGTGCGTACCTGAACCGAATGCTTGTGCTGCATCAACGCAAATTGTTAATAACGCTGGAGGCAGTGCACTTGTTATGTGGCTTCCATGAACCCAAAATCTACCAACTCTGAATGCCGGAAATTGCTCTCGATTTTCTTTAACCCAGTCTTTTTGGGGTAATTCACTTAGCTGAATTGAAACTATTTTAACAAGCTCGCATCTCCTTAAGTAACCTTCTACTTGCTCAACATTTGGCAACGTGTCAAATAGTGCATTTACAATCAAATTCTTTTTTGTTGGTGTGAGTTTTTGAACAGAAACAGCTAATGAAAAAAGTAATTCTTCTAAGATTGTTTCTATCTCTATCGTAGGACCGATACATTCAATTTGTATTTGCCAAAGCTTCTGAGGAAACATTATTTTTAGCTTTTCATTTTGATTCGTTTTATTTTCATTTGTGACTCACAAAACTGGCAATTACTTTTTTCCTACCTGCTTTATCAAATTGAATGTCTAGTTTATCACCTTCTACGCCCTCAACATTACCCATCCCAAACTTTAGATGAAAGACTCTGTCACCAACAATAAATGATACTTGCTGTCTTTTTTGTTCAATAATTCCACCGTCTCCCCTCACTGGAGCTGAAACATTTACGCTGCCTTTGCTAGATGCCATCCTTTGCCAGGCAGGACCGTAACCAGGCTTGCCAACACGTGTATCAGCTTCTCCAATCATAATGGGTTCAACTCGTCCTATCGAGAGTCCCTTCTCCATATCCTCTGTCAAATTTCCTTCTGGTAATTCAGATATAAACCTTGATGGAATAGCGGACTGCCATAACCCGTGGATGCGTCTATTTGCTGCAAAACTTATAAAAAGATTTCGTCTTGCGCGAGTGATACCTACATAAGCAAGTCTGCGTTCTTCTTCTAACCCTGCGCCACCATTTTCTTCTAGTGTGCGCTGGCTTGGAAAAATACCTTCTTCCCAGCCAGGTAGAAAAACTGTTTCAAACTCTAAACCTTTAGCACCGTGTAGTGTCATCAAAGTAACTTCACCATCTTTTGATTGTGCCTCATTATCCATAACGAGAGATATATGCTCTAGGAACCCAGAAAGGCTCTCAAATTCTCCAATAGCAGTCACCAGTTCTTTTAAATTCTCCAATCTACCAGGTGCATCCGGAGACTTATGCATCTGCCACATAGTCGTATATCCTGATTCCTCCAAAATCGTTTCAGCTAATTCTGCTGGTGAATTACTCGAACAGGTAGAGTGCCAGCGTGTAATATCATTTACAAAGTTTATTAATGAACGTTTTGCCTGCGGTTTCAATTCATCTGATAAAACCAAATGTGTAGCAGCAGAAAACAGGGAAATACTTTTTGATCTAGATAATTGATGAATCAACTGAAGAGTTGCTTCGCCCAATCCTCTTTTTGGATTATTTATTATGCGCTCAAATGCAAGGTCATCTGATTGCTGATACACTAGTCTTAAATAAGCCAGGGCATCTCTAATTTCTGCTCGTTCATAAAAACGCGTTCCTACCACACGATACGGCAATCCAATCGCGATAAAGCGTTCCTCAAATTCCCGTGTTTGATAACCAGCACGAACTAGGACAGCCATTTCAGAGAGAAGTTGCCCATTTTTTATGAGATTTTCAATATGACCAGAGATATTGCGGGCTTCCTCAGTTCCATCCCAATATCCTGCAACTTGAATTTTTTCTCCATCTGATGCTGATGTGAACAGAGATTTTCCGAGTCTTCCTTCATTATGTGAAATTAATTTTGAAGCTGTAGCAAGTATATGTCCAGTTGAACGATAGTTCTGCTCTAGTCTAACTATGCCTGCACCAGGGAAATCTTTCTCAAACTTCAGAATATTGCCAACTTCCGCACCTCGCCAACCATAAATCGACTGGTCATCATCACCAACGCAACATAAATTTTTATGGGATGAGGACATTAATCTCAACCATAAATATTGAGCAACATTTGTATCTTGATATTCATCTACCATGATATGGGTTAATTTTTGTTGATATTTTAGCAAAATATCAGGGTTTTCGTTAAATATTGTGAGCATATGTAATAGTAAATCTCCAAAATCAGCGGCATTAAGAGATAAAAGCCTATCCTGATAACTCTTATAAAGCGATTTTGCTCTACCTTGAGCTGCGTCGCCGGTCTCAGATTTGGTAATTTTTTCTGGGGTGAGTCCTCTATCTTTCCATCGACTAAATAATCCCAATATTATTCTGGGTGGCCAGCGCTTTAAGTCTAACTCCTCGGCCTCCATGACTTGTTTTATTAACCTTAATTGGTCATCAGTATCTAAAATTGTAAAATTCGATTTTAATCCGACTAGCTCAGCATTACGTCGAAGCATTTGAGCACCTACAGAGTGAAAAGTGCCCAGAGTAATCTGTTCGGCCATTGGTCCAACCAATTCAACAGCACGTTTTCGCATTTCACGAGCAGCTTTATTAGTAAATGTCACGGCTAAGATGTTAAAAGGATTAGCAGTTCTGGTAGCAATGAGTTGTGCTAAACGGGCTGTCAAAACACGTGTTTTTCCTGTTCCTGCTCCAGAAAGCACGAGCAAGGGGCCATTTAAGTTAGTTACTGCGATTTTTTGTGCATCATTTAATTCCTTTAACCATTCGGGTTGTGAGATGCTATCCACTATTTCGTTTTTTATTTCCGAATTGTCAAAAATTGCCATATCACCAACTTCTTTTTTATTTTTGTAAAATTCTTTTCAAAGTAATTCAATATCCTTAAATTATAAACTAAGTTACAAATTAAGGTTAAATAATAATTTTAAATTATCTAAACTAATAAATTAGAATTGTTTAAGTTTAGTATTGAACTCTATTGGTTTAAGCAAAATTTTTATGGTATCGATATACATAAGATAAAAAGAAAAATGAGTTAATGAAGTTGTATCGCGTTATTGAATTTATTATCCTTTTTTTTGCGTTATTTTTAACCAGTTGTAGTTCTGTTGATAGAAAGCAAGTCACAGATGCACGAGACCCCTTTGAAAATTCCAATAGAAATATCTATGCGTTCAATAATAGCCTTGATACTTTGATTTTGGAACCTATTGCATTGGGCTACAATAGTGTAATTCCTAAGTATGCAAAAACAGCGATATCTAATCATGTATCCTGGGCATCTTTACCAAATACAGCTCTTAATTCTGGGCTTCAGAATAAATGGGAAAATGCAGCTATATCCAGCCTGCATTTTTCTATAAATGCATTGACTTTCGGAACCATGAACCTGGTTGACGGAGATAAACCTGCAGTTCGCCAAGATTTTGGTCAAACACTCTCGGGTTTTGGAGTTCCACAAGGACCTTATATTGTACTTCCCATAACTGGGGGAAAAACTAGCAGACATGCTTTCGCCGAAATTTTTAATTTGATATTAAATCCTTATTCCGTTTTTCAGAAGAATGAACAGATAACTAATGTTTTTTCATTTCAACCTGTATTATCTTCTATTTCTTGGAGGGCTAATAATTTTGATTTTATAAATGATATAAAATATAATAGCTTGGATGCATATGTTAGAGCCCGTTCTGCTTATTATCAGAATCGTTTTGGCAACATGCAAGAAAATAATGATGTTCCATCAGAAGCGGACTCTCTTTTTGAAAATTTAAATATTGAAGGATGAAATGAGAATTAATTTTAAATTTTTCATATTACTAACATCAACATTTTTTTTATTTATTGCTTCTTTGCCTAGCAATTTGCTCGCATCGAAAACAGAAAATGCCACAACGTTAGTAAATACATTATTGGATAAGGTAAATAATATTCAAAAATTCACAGATAACGAAGAAAAAAAACAAGCCGAATTTTTGGACCTTATACAAACTTATTTTGATATGGATGTTATTGCTAAAGTATCCACAGGCCCGTATTGGCGAATTGCTACGTTAAATGAAAAGGAACATTATACCAAACTTATTACAAAATTAATAGCAGATGTGACCGCCTCGAACCTAGGTAACATAACTAATTTTGAGTTTGAATTTGAAGCCTCAATCCCAAAGGGAGAAAAAATGGTTATGGTATCTGGAAATTTACTTATTCCTGATCAATCGATAAGCAGTGTCGCTATAAAATGGCGAATCTCATTTCTTAATGAAGAAGTTCCAAAAATCATAGATATTGAATTTGAGAATATTTCAATGCTCGTTACCCAAAAAGAAGAAAATATTGCTATAATTCGAAAAAATGGTGGTGTTTTTTCTGCTCTTATAAATGAGATGGAAAACAAACTGACAAAGTAAAATCAATTTCTTATAACAGGTTTATATTTGATCCTAGATGGCTGGGTTGCTTCTGCTCCAAGTCGCCTTCTCTTATCAACTTCATAAGCCTCATAGTTGCCCTCAAACCATTCCACATGAGAATTTCCTTCGAATGCCAAAATATGGGTGGCGATTCTGTCAAGAAACCACCGGTCGTGACTTACCACAACAGCACATCCAGCAAACTCAAGAAGAGCTTCTTCTAATGCACGCAGGGTGTCGACATCCAAATCGTTTGTGGGCTCATCTAATAACAGAACATTTGCTCCTGATTTTAGCATACGCGCTAGATGAACACGGTTGCGTTCTCCACCGGACAATTGTGAAACTCTTTTCTGCTGATCTGCCCCTTTGAAATTAAATAAACTAACATAAGCACGTGATGGCATAGTCCTCTTTCCTAACTCAAGTTCATCAAGCTCATCGGATACCACTTGCCAGACCGTTTTAGAGTCATCTAGAGAGTCACGCGATTGATCCACATAACCAAGTTTCACGGTGTCTCCGAGTTTTAAAATTCCTTTATCTGGGCTCTCGTCTCCAACTAGCATCTTAAATAAAGTAGTTTTACCAGCACCATTCGGTCCAATCACGCCAACAATGCCCCCAGGCGGCAGCCTGAAATCTAAGTTATCCACTAGTAGCTTACTTCCAAATGCTTTGGAGAGATTATTTGCCTCAATAACGATATCTCCTAATCTTGGGCCTGCAGGAATAACAATTTTTGCAATATCTTCGCGGCCAGATTGCTGCTCTTCGAGCATTTTCTGATAAGCATTCAATCTAGCTTTTGATTTTGCTTGCCTTGCTTTAGGAGCAGAGCGAACCCAGTCTAACTCTCGAGAAAGAGATTTTACACGTGCATCATCCCTGCGCCCTTCTGCCTCAAGACGCTTTTGTTTTTGTTCAAGCCAACCTGAATAATTGCCTTCGTAAGGAATACCTTGGCCGCGATCCAATTCTAAAATCCAACCTGCAACTTCATCTAGAAAATACCTGTCATGTGTAATCGTGACAACAGTACCAGGAAAATCGTGCAAAAATCTCTGCAACCAGGCAACTGACTCTGCATCTAGATGATTTGTAGGCTCATCAAGAAGTAGCATGTCTGGAGCACTCAATAATAACTTACATAGAGCAACACGTCTTTTTTCGCCCCCAGATAGTTTTGTTACATCTGCGTTAGGCTCAGGAACCCGTAATGCATCCATAGCTATTTGCGCTTTTCGTTCTAAGTCCCATCCGTCTACCGCGTCTATCTTCTCCTGTAATTCAGCTTGCTCATTTATGAGATTATTCATGTCATCATCTGCAAGCTCTTCTGTAAAACGGGCACTCACCTCATTAAATCTATCAACAAGCTGTTTTGCTTCTCCAAGTCCTGAAAGAACATTGCCAGATACATCTAGGTTTGGGTCTAACTCTGGCTCCTGAGCTAAATATCCTACATTCAATCCCTCTGCTGGTTTCGCCTCACCACTGAAATCCTTCTCAATGCCAGCCATGATTTTCAATAATGTGGACTTGCCTGCGCCATTTAAACCTAGAACACCAATTTTAGCGCCAGGAAGAAAGGAAAGGCTAATATCTTTCAAAACCTCCTTACCACCCGGGTAAGTTTTGCCAAGGCGATACATTGAATAAACATATTGAGAGCTTATCATCGTTTAATCCTTAAAATATTACTTGAACTGTTGAATGTGATAAACGATTTTGGTCGTTTGTACCAGCGATCAATCGCTTCTAATTTTAATAAGACACGCAAGCAGAGAAATTTATAAATGGGATTATTAACAGGATATTATTTAGTCATAATATAAAACTTACGTTTTACAGTCCCCTGCTTATCCACATGCATGATAACCTGTTTTTGCATGGGCTCTTCTGATTGATGTATCCATAGAAGAACTCCCCCTGCAGCGTCCGTAGTAACTGAGTGAATTATTTGTCCCTTGTTAAGAGAAATGGTTGCCTCAGTAAAAACATCAGTCATTTCTGAAAATTTCCTTTGTAATCCAAAAATTAAGGCAATTATGCCTAAAATAATCAGCACACCCATAATTATTGACGCTGATTTTATTAGCTTTAAAGACGAAACTGACATGACTTTTCCCTTATTATGTATTATTTTTTTATTTTGTATTGTATTACTTAAGATAATGTCAAAGCCCGATTACATTACTTTCATATGCTCATCTGACTACACAGAATGGCGAATAGATAAATACATAGCGGAGCAGCTTACTCAGCCAAGTATTTCGCGCTCCCAAGTGAAAACATTAATTAAGAACGGAAATTTATCTTGTGATGGAAAAATAGTGAATGACCCTTCCTCAAGCGTCAAAATTTGCTGCTCTTATCAATTAATCATACCTACTATTGTTGATGATATACCAGAGCCTCAAAAGATAGATCTTGACATAATATATGAAGACACAGATTTAATTGTGGTAAACAAGCCTCCAGGACTTGTTGTCCATCCAGCACCAGGAACGAAAGATGGAACACTAGTTAATGCCCTATTGTACCATTGTGGACCAGAATTAACTGGAATTGGAGGGGTTGCTAGACCAGGCATTGTGCATAGATTAGACAAAGATACTTCTGGAGTAATGGTCGCTGCTAAATCTCAAGAGGCGCATTATGGACTAAGTAACCTATTTGCAATTCACCAGATAAATCGTAAATATGAGGCTTTTTGCTGGGGCACCCCATCTGAAATAAGCGCGACTATAGATGCCCCAATAGGCAGACATCCGATAGATAGAAAGAAACAAACTGTTCGTGAAAATGGGCGCTCCGCTATCACACATTATAAAGTTGTAAGAACATTTCCTCCTTTCGGATGCCGAATTGCTTGCTCACTTGAAACAGGGAGAACTCATCAAATAAGAGTCCATTTAACTTCTATTGGTCACTCAATAATTGGCGACTCAATGTATGGTAGGGCCCAGCGAATTGCTCAAATGCCAGATAAGTTGAGTAAGGAAGCACTTATGATAATTAGGTCATTTTCTCGCCAAGCGCTTCATGCATCAGAACTGGGATTTGTACATCCTGTAAGCAAAAAATATCTAGATTTTAAGGTGCCACTACCAGTTGATTTACTTAAACTTGAGGCTAGCTTGGAAAAAGCTGTTTGGGAACGAGGTCAAAATAATTTTTGATAATATCTTTAAATTTATATGACTAATGCTTATATATTAATAATATCTAGTTATTAAATTTTTATGGGAATATAATGTCCAAAAATGCTCTCATCCCTGCACTAACGCCGGACGGTAATCTTTCCAAGTATCTAGCCAAAATCCGTTCTTTTCCAATTTTGGAAAAAGACGAAGAATATATGCTCGCTAAAGCATGGTCAGAGCATGAAGATGTGGAAGCCGCTCATAAACTAGTAACTAGTCATTTACGTTTAGTAGCGAAAATTGCTATGGGTTATCGAGGCTACGGGCTTCCTTTATCAGATTTGATATCGGAAGGTAATATCGGCATGATGCACGCCGTCAAAAAATTTGACCCTGAAAAAGGCTTTCGTTTGGCAACTTACGCAATGTGGTGGATAAAAGCTTCGATTCAAGAATATATTCTTAGAAGTTGGTCTCTTGTCAAAATAGGAACGACTGCTGCGCAAAAAAAGCTATTTTTTAATTTAAGGCGGCTTAAAGGAAAAATAAATGCAATAGACGGCGGTGATCTAAAACCAGATCAGGTGACATATATAGCCGACACCTTGAACGTGTCCGAACCTGAGGTTATTTCAATGAATCAGCGGATGTCAGGTGGCGATAAATCTTTAAATACACCAATGGCAAGTGATATTGATGGTGGCGGTGAATGGCAAGATTGGATTGAAGATAACAGAGAAAACCAAGAAACCTCGTTCGCTGAAAGAGAAGAGTTTGAGGCTCAGTATTCTGTTATGAAAAATGCCATTGAAAGCCTCAATTCTAGAGAACAACGTATTATCAAAGCACGCAGATTAACAGAACCTCCACTTACCCTCGAAGAACTCTCTGAGGAATTCCAAGTAAGTCGTGAGCGTATAAGGCAAATCGAAGTTAGGGCATTTGAAAAGTTAACTGAAGCCGTCAAAAAAAAATCAGCTGAACTCAATTTACTACCTTAATATTTGAAAAAAGTTAGCTTCCTACGAATGGATCTTTTACAAGAATGGTATCCTCGCGCTCCGGGCTGGTTGAAAGGAGTGAAACGGGAATTTGTGTTAGCTCTTCTAAGCGTCTGATAAATTTTATGGCGTTAGCCGGGAGTTCAGCCCAACTCCTTGCTCCGAAGGTTGGCTGATCCCAACCTTGCATTTGTTCATAGATTGGTATACACGCCGTTTGCGATTTTGTATCTGATGGAAAATAATCAATTTGTTTACCTTCTACTTCATATCCAACGCAGATTTTTATAACTTCAAATCCGTCTAGGACGTCTAACTTAGTAAGTGCCATACCAGAAATCCCCGATACAAGACCTGCTTGACGAACCATTACCGCGTCAAACCATCCACATCTACGCTTTCGGCCTGTAACAGTGCCAAATTCATGGCCCTTTTCTCCCATCTTTTGTCCGTCTTTTCCAGAATCTTCTGTGGGGAATGGTCCCTCTCCAACCCTAGTTGTATATGCTTTAGTTATTCCTAGTATGAATTGAATATTAGAGGGGCCCACACCGCTTCCTGAAGCAGCTTGTGCAGCTACCGTATTTGAGGAAGTAACAAAGGGATACGTACCATGATCGATATCCAGCATAACTCCTTGTGCTCCTTCAAATAAAATTCTTTTACCGCTTGTGTGAACATCTGCCAATACTCTCCAACTTTTGCCAGTGAAAGACAATATATCTGGAATAATATCGGTCAATTGCTTTAAAATTATCTGAGAAGATTTTACCTCCTGACCCAGTTCCTTTAGAAATATATTGTGCCAGTTAACAATATGCTCTAATTTCTTCTCCAAGATATCTTTATCCGTCAAATCTATTATTCTAATGGCTCGCCTTGCAATTTTATCTTCATATGCCGGACCGATTCCTCGGCCGGTTGTTCCAATCTTGTTTGAGCCGCTAAGTAATTCCCTTGCTTTATCAACTTCAGCATGTATTGGAAGAATCAACGTAGCTGTTTCTGATAATAAAAGATTTTTTGATGAAATCTCAATCCCTTGTTTTTGCAGATGCTGTATCTCAGACAATAAATTAAAAGGATCTACTACTGTACCATTTCCTATAATGGATAATTTACCTGGTCTAACTGTACCCGAGGGTAGAATGGAGAGTTTATATTTTTTTCCGTCAATTACAAGTGTATGGCCAGCGTTATGGCCACCTTGGTATCGAACAATGACATCTGCTCGCTCTGCCAGCCAGTCTACTATTTTACCCTTTCCTTCGTCTCCCCACTGAGCTCCAATCACTGCCACATTTGCCATAACAACACCTTACTCTTCAATTAAAATCGGTGGAGAGATGGTATTTTGTACAATAAAAGTACATTTTAGCTGCTTTGCTTCTACCAATGCCATCTCGTCATCTGACTTATAACGGCCGGCTATAACACTTCTTCCTCTATCGATGTAGTCAAGAATAATTCTTTTCGGAATATCTAATGGCATATATATATGTTCTAACGATACTTTTTCTGGTAACCCTCGCAGAACGCGCTCCATATATACAGATAAACCTGTAGCTGGCTCTCCAAAACCTGTAAGATATGCTCCACCTCTTGCTATTTCGCCGCGCAAACCATCTGCGAATAGAGAAAATCCCACGCCAGTATGATAATCAAAACCGCGTACTTCTAGTGGGTCAAGAGTTATAGGAAGATTAGGATAAGCATCTCTCAACTGTTGTGAAACAAACAACATATCTTCCATCATGTTCCTCGCATCTTCTGACATTTCAGGGATGCATTTAGAGAGAGCATCTCTATTATTACCAGATGCTTCCATAACTTTTTTAATAATCTTAATTTCCTTGCCATCGATTTTAAGTAAAGCGTCAATATCTTTATCTAGAATCGCCCTTTCCGCCATATTTCTGGAGTTTAATGAAAGGTTGCGTGTTAGGTTTTTTACCAATAAAGGTAAGCCTAAATCAACTGTGATTGAGCTTAGCCCCACACTCTGCAATGCCTTAATTCCCATTACCAAAATTTCTGTCGTAGCATTAGCGTCATTAAATCCAATTAATTCCGCCCCTGCCTGATATAGCTGCCGTTCTGCATTCAAACTATCTGGTACCACTCGCATAACGTCACCCTCATATGCCAGTCTCAACGGCCGTGGTTCGTGCTGAAGCCTAGTACCAGATATTCTTGCAATTTGTGCAGTCATATCTGAGCGAAGTGCCATCATATCTTGTGTCAGCGGATCCATGAGTCGAAAGGACTTTGCTGCAGTTGCAGCACCTGGGCCTTTAGCAAGAAGTGTTGCTTCAAATTCTACAAGGGGTGGTTTTACACGTTGATAACCGAATTGACTAAAACAGCTCAACATGGTCGATATTGCCTGACTATTTTGGCTTGCAATCGGATCTAGAAGATCCTCTAAGCCTGCTGGCAATAACCCCTGACTGTTTTTATTGTCTTCTTTTTGTGCCATTTCCTAAAAACCTAAATTAGAATGAATTGGTTGCGAATTCCTGATGAAACAGCAAAACAACTAGAGAAACTATCGCAGAAGCTTTACAAGCGCAAGGGTGTACTAAGACGAAAACTGTAAATAGTCTGCTCTTACTACTTGAGGCAACTCACGAACCTTAGCAAGAATAGATTGGTCTAATTTACCATCAATCTCGATTAATGCGATTGCTTCTTCTGTTCTCTCTTTTCTTCCTAAATGAAATGTTGCTATATTAATATTCAACTCACCAAGCAAGCTTCCCATTGCTCCTATGAAGCCAGGACGATCATAATTTCTTACATAAAGTAAATCTGATGGAAAATCAGATTCTACTGAAATCCCTTGAACTTTAATAATTCGTGGTTTATTTCCGCCCACTAAGGTTCCTACGATACTTCTCTCACCGCCTTTATAGCTCGTGGATACTCTAATCATTGTCTCATAGTCGCATCTTCTATCATGCTTAACAGTTGAAACTTCAATACCTTTGGTTGCAGCGATGGCTGCGGCATTGACTAAATTAGCTGTATCCATTTTATGTAAAAACAGACCAGCTAATATTGACGCAGTGACAGGTATTTCGTTCAAATAGGCAGATTTACCATCAAATTCTATACGGACAGAGGCTAATTCATCCATGTCAACCTGTCCTAAAAACTCACCCAACAAACGTCCAAGAGACATATAGGGTTTTAAAACAGGAGCTTCCTCAGCTGTAACAGAAGCCATATTTAATGCATTTGTTATAGCCCCATACTTTAAATATTCAGACATTTGCTCAGCAATCTGCAAAGCGACCTTTTCCTGCGCTTCAACAGTCGAAGCTCCCAAGTGAGGAGTTGCAATGACATCTGGGTGCTCAAAAAGAATATTATCCTTGGCAGGCTCAGAAGAAAAAACATCTAAGGCTGCCCCAGCTACATGACCTGAATTCAATGCTGCAAAAAGTGCAAGCTCATCTATAAGACCGCCCCTAGCACAATTTATGATTCGAACACCTTTTTTTGTTTTATTCAATGCATCAGCAGAAATAATGTTTCTAGTCGATTCTGTAAGAGGTGCATGAAGCGTTATAAAGTCAGCCTGTGAGAGCAATTCGTTAAGGTCAACTTTTTCAATTCCAATTTCTTTTGCACGTTCATGTGTAAGGAAAGGATCATAACCCACAACCCTCATTTTTAGCCCTAATGCACGATTTGCAACAATAGAACCAATGTTTCCACACCCAATAACGCCAAGCTTCTTGTTTGTTATTTCCGTTCCTAAAAACTTTGCCTTTTCCCACATACCAGCGACAGTTGAAGAGTGCGCTTGCGGAATTTGTCGTGTGAGAGCTAACATCATTGCGATAGCATGTTCCGCTGTGGTGATAGCATTTCCAAAAGGTGTATTCATCACTAAGACCCCACAAGCAGTAGCAGCGGACACATCAACATTATCAACACCGATGCCTGCCCTTCCCACAACTTTCAAGTTTGATGCAACCGATAGTAAATCTGATGTAACTTTTGTTGCAGACCGAATGGCCAAACCTTGATATTTATAAATGATTTTATTTAATTCTTTAGCTGAAAGACCAGGTTTGAAGTCAACTTCAATGCCAGCATTTTCGAAAATGCTAATGGCCTCTCTCGATAACTCGTCGCTAATTAAAACTTTAGCCATGACACTTGTCCTTTTCAGATGTTATTTTCTGTCTTTGTTCTGCAAACACGAAATCAAGCCAATTCAATAAACATTTAATGTCTTTTGCTTCAACTGTAGGTCCACCCCATATCCGAAAGCCCGGCGGTGCTGTTCTATAGGCGCCGATGTCCAGTGCTACTTTCTCCATTTCTAGTTGGTCAGTAACGGCTTTTGCAAAGGCTCTTTTATCTTCTTCTGGAAGTAATGTTATATAGGGGTCTATAATTCTTAGACAAATCGAAGTATTTGACCTTGTTTCTGGCCTGACAGCTAGAAAACCTGCCCATTCAGATTCTTTTACCCAATCTGAGACTACTCTGAGATTTTCCTTACTACGTTTTACAAGGGCTTCCAAGCCACCAATTCGTTCCGCCCAGTCAAGAGCTGCTAGCAGATCTTCTAAACATAAAAGCGATGGTGTGTTTATTGTTTCTCCCTTAAAAATTCCTTCAATTAATTTACCATTTTTTGTCAACTGAAAAATTTTGGGCAAGGGCCAGGGGGGAGTATAACTTTCTAATCTTTCAACAGCCCTCGGTGATAAAATTAACACTCCATGTGCTGCTTCACCACCTAGTGATTTTTGCCAACTGAAAGTTGCAATATCGATCTTATCCCACTCGAGATGCATCGCAAAACAAGCTGACGTTGCATCAACAATCGTTAGTCCTTTTCGATCTAACGGTATCCAGTCTGCATTAGGAACACAGACACCCGAAGTCGTTCCATTCCAGCAGAATACAACATCATGGTCAAAATGGACTTTTGAAAGATCTGGCAACTCCCCCCAATCAGCTGAGTGTATTGTAATATCTTGAATTTTTAACTGCTTTGAAACGTCCGTTACCCATGTATTCCCAAAGGATTCCCACGCTAATATATCTAATGGTCTTTCACCTATTACAGACCACATCGCCATTTCAATAGCACCAGTATCTGAACCCGGAACGATACCTAAACGGTACCCGGCAGGTAATCTAAGTAATGAACTCATCTGGTCGATGGCATATGACAATTTTGTTTTTGGTATTTGGGCGCGGTGCGACCTGCCGTGAGGTGTGTTAGATAAATGGGAAAGTTGCCAGCCAGGGAACTTTTTTGTGGGTCCCGAAGAGAAAAGTATACTAGACGGCTTTCGTGCTGGTGGCATAACGAACCTCACTTTAGCGATGTTGTCACCCATTGGGGAATGACGGCCCATGAAAAAAATAAGTGCTTAACATCAAAAGTCAAGAATGAAATTTCACAATATAATTCCTTTCTTATATTACCTGTCGATAAAATTTAATTTCTTGATATTTAAACAATCAATTGTGACTTAAAATCTGAAAAATTTTATTAATCGTTTCATCTACAATTTTTGGTTCTTCCGCCTCTACCATAATCCGAATAACGGGCTCAGTGCCAGAGGGTCTTATTAGGAGTCTACCTTTATTAATAAGTTGTTTTTCTATCTTTTCTATTTGTGTTTTCACCTTAATACTCTCAAGCATTGTCTTATCTGCATTTGAGAGATTTACTAGCTTCTGCGGTATTGGTGTGAATAGCTTCAATATCTCGCTAGCTGATTTTTGACTTCTCACCATGAGTTCTAGAATTTTCAGGGCTGCTATTAATCCATCACCACAGCGTGTAATTTCTGGCAGCAGAATATGACCAGAAGGCTCACCTCCTAGGTTTCCTCCTTCGCGCTTGAGAGTCTCGAGTATATACCTGTCACCAACATTAGACCGTTTAAATGTAATATTGTGACTGTGAAGAAATCTCTCTAGACCAAGATTGGTCATCACTGTTCCAACAACTGGCCCCACCAGAGACCCATTATTATGCATATCAAGAGCTAAAGCTGCAAGCACAGAACTCCCATCATGAAGATTCCCTTTTTGATCACATAATATAACCCTGTCTGCATCTCCATCCAGCGCAATGCCAATATCGGCTGAATGCGTCATCATAGCTTTCTTTAATTTCTCGGGAGCTGTTGCTCCACATTCTTCATTAATATTTAAACCATCAGGATCAACCGAGATGGGAATAACCATTGCCCCTAACTCCCGAAGCGTGTTTGGTGCCGTCTTGTAGGCTGCACCATTAGCACAATCTAAGACAATTTTAAGTGAGTTGAGGCTTAGTTGTGGTGAAATTTTTGACTTAGCAAACTCAACATAACGGGAAACCGAATCTACCATTCGTCGAGCTCTTCCAAGTGATTCCGGTTCTGCAAGAGAAATAGAACCTTGCAATAAATTTGAAATTTTTAGCTCAATATCGTCATCTAATTTAAATCCATCTGGACCAAATAGTTTTATTCCATTATCATAATGAGGATTATGACTAGCGGAAATCATGACACCCAATTTAGCTCTTAAAGAATGAGTCAGATATGCAACACCTGCCGCTGGAATAGGTCCCGTCAATCTGCAATCCATTCCAATGGAGGTAAATCCAGATACAAGTGCAGCTTCAACCATGTATCCTGATAATCTTGTATCCTTTCCAATAACAACGATGGGCTTTGAAGTTTTGCGAGAGCCTCCATTCTTCGAAATAAAGTATGCACCAGCTGCCAGCGCAATCCTTACTATGAATTCAGCCCTCATTTGACCCGTGTTTATTCGGGAGCGCACTCCGTCTGTACCAAATATCCCTGTCATATTGTTCTACCAATTGCTAATAAACTAATGAAATTATAGGCACCATAAAATTTGTGTGCAAGTTATGACATTAGCTTGCATGCCAAAGTTTTATCGCCTGCATGGTCTCTTGTATATCGTGTGAGCGAATGATTTGAACACCGGCATTAATAGACCTTAATGTGAGAGCTAACGAACCGCCTAGTCTCATGTCAACTGAAGCATCATTGTCGATTTTTCCGATTGTAGATTTCCTTGAGACTCCAACTAAAATTGGAACTCCCAATCCATGGAATAGAGGCATCCAATCAATAAGACTTAAATTATCTGATACCGACTTACCAAAACCAAACCCCACATCAACCACGATAGATGATTTGGGAAGCCCAGCCGAAATGAGCAAATTTATTTGCTCTTCTAAATAAATATAAACATCAATAGGGGTAAAATTATAACTAGGGGAAACTTGCATTGTGTCTGGCTCACCTTGCATATGCATTATAACAACATGTGGAGACAAACCCTTTTTAAATGCGTGAGCAACAACCTGAACAGAACGTCTATTTCTAAAACCAGATATATCATTAATTATTTGTGCACCTTTAAAAAGCGCTTTATGCATGATTTCTGGATTACGAGTATCGACAGAAATCAATGTATTATTTTTTGATAATTCTTTTATGACAGGCATCACCCTTTGCGATTCTTCCTTTAACGAAATTTTTTTTGACCCTGGTCTTGTAGACTCACCTCCAACATCTATGATCGTAGCTCCCTCTTTTGTTAACTTACTAGCATGTTGCACAGCCATTTCAGCATTCAGGAACTGACCTCCATCTGAAAAACTGTCTGGAGTTACATTAACTATACCCATTAAATGAGTATCACGCATATTTAGTCCCGCAAATTTTGGTCTGTGTTCAATAATATTGTGAAGTTTTTCTTCAGCGATTTGTCTTATTTTGGTTTTTTTTAACCAATTTATAACACTACCACGCCAAAGGTTTAGGCTATTTGATTTAAAATCAAAGGAGCATACGTCAATGTCGAAGAAGCCTACCTTTCCGCCAGCTATCTTAAATAATTTTGGGTTTTTTGGATTTAACATTCCAATCTTGTCAAGAGGAACTGGTTTTACCCAGAACTGTTCGTTTTCAACAACGCATAGAGATTTCGAATGTTTAATTTTAAAATGAGCAGACATAACTCCAGAAGAATTTCAACTCAATTAGTCTAGACAGGTTCGGCACCAGGCGAGTCATTTTGTTTTCTACTTCGTCCGCCAGTTGGCAACCCAGACCTTGGCCGTTTCTGCCTGGGAGTTGGTGTTGTACCTGTATCAGAGTCGCTTCTTGATAGGCTTCCACCTTCAACAATTATCTTAATTTCTTCACCATTTAAAGTTTCATATTCCAAAAGACCCAACGCTAGTCGCTCAAGCTCAACATTATGCGTTTTTAGAATTTTTTCGGCATCGGTATAAGCTTCATCTACTATTCGTCTTATTTCTGCATCTATAACATCTGCTGTTTTATCCGAGATGTTTTTTGATTGGGTGACGGAACGACCCAAGAAAACCTCTTGTTCATCACCACTGTAAGCCAAAAATCCCAGTTTTTCTGACATTCCCCATTCGGTTACCATTCGACGTGCCATATCAGTAACCATTCTTATATCAGAGGATGCACCAGTCGTTATTTTCTCAGCGCCAAAAATTAAATCTTCTGCAATTCGACCACCACAACCAACTCGAAGATCTGCAGTCAATTTATCAACCGCCATTGATACCCGGTCTCCCTCAGGAAGCCTCATGACCATTCCAAGAGCTCGACCTCTTGGGATAATAGTTGCTTTATGAATTGGATCTGATGCTTTGCAATGTAAGGCTACGACTGCATGACCAGCTTCATGGTAAGCGGTAAGTTTACGTTCCTCGTCAGTCATAACCATAGAGCGGCGTTCAGACCCCATCATTACTTTATCCTTAGCCTCTTCGAATTCCGACATAGATACAGTTCTACGCCCTTTTCGTGCGGCTAATAAGGCTGCCTCATTAACTAGATTAGCTAAGTCGGCACCCGAAAAACCTGGTGTGCCTCTTGCGATAGTGCGGGCCTCTACATCACTCGCTAAAGGGGTTTTACGCATATGAACTTTTAAGATTTTCTCTCTTCCGATTATGTCAGGATTAGGCACTACCACCTGACGGTCAAATCTACCTGGACGGAGTAATGCTGGGTCCAGAACATCAGGTCTGTTGGTCGCCGCGATCAAAATTACACCCTCGTTTGCTTCAAATCCGTCCATTTCAACCAACATTTGGTTGAGGGTTTGTTCGCGTTCATCATTTCCACCGCCCAAACCGGCACCTCTATGCCTTCCTACTGCATCTATTTCATCAATAAAAATTATACACGGTGCATTTTTCTTACCTTGTTCAAACATATCTCGCACACGACTAGCACCAACGCCCACAAACATTTCAACGAAATCAGAGCCAGATATTGTAAAAAATGGCACATTCGCCTCGCCTGCTATTGCTCTAGCGAGCAGCGTTTTTCCGGTTCCTGGAGGGCCTACCAAAAGCACACCTTTTGGAATTTTTCCACCCAGCCGTTGAAATTTTCCTGGATCTTTAAGGAATTCCACCACTTCTTCTAATTCTGTTTTTGCTTCATCTATTCCAGCAACATCGTTGAAAGTTATCCGTCCCGTGTGCTCTGTTAATAATTTTGCGCGCGATTTGCCAAAACCCATAGCTCCGCCACGACCTCCGCCTTGCATTTGGCGCATAAAAAATATCCAGACACCAATAAACAATAACATTGGAAACCAGCTAAGAAGGATTGATAAAATACCGGGCATATTACTTTCGTCTGGTTGAGCATTAATACGCACATCACTCCCTGATAAAGCATCAACAATATCAGCACCATCCGGCTTATAGCTACTGACACGCCGACCGTCAGAGGTGAGGCCAGTTAGATTCTGTCCCTCAATTAAAACCTCGGAAATACCCCCTGTTTGGGCTTGTTCAATAAAGTCTGAATATGCTATTTTAGTTTTTGGTTTAGTCGATGTGCCACCCTGAAACATGTTAAAAAGCGCCATTAATGCCGCCCCAATGATTAGCCAAATTAAGATGTTTCTCACTAAATTATTCATAAGTTTCTAACCCTTTGCCACATAAGCGTGTTAACTTTAGTTTAAGTTAATTGTTAATAGATTGCCTTTTCGCTATTTCTAATATTTTTTTGCTAATTTTCATTCCAAAATGGTACTATTGTTAATGGCATCAATGTAACTTTTTTATTCAACATTATGTTATTACTATTTTGGCTTTCGCATGAGTCTGATTGTTTCATTTCAATGTGGGGTTGAATCACTCTGCCGTCAAGGTCTACTAATAAAGGAATGCATAATCTTGCCGGATAGGGCCATTTTTTTAGAGATTGGTTTAAGCGATTATTCTGATTTAAGTTTCGGTAACATTCATCAGTCATCTGACTTGATAATACAGGCATATTCGATTTGAACAGCCATCGATTATCTAAAATAGTTGGAATATTCGGATCAATTGGTAATTGATTATTTACTTTTCTCTTTCGTTCAGCATGTATCTCTAAACTCTCTTTCGTTACTATGATAATACAACCTGCCAAAGTGAATTTTTTTCTGGCAGCGATTTTCGAAATACCAATTTTTATTGAATAATTGCTTGCCGGATAGTCTCTAGCCCCTATTTGCCAAAGCAACTGCCGAAAAATATGTGTCCTCATAATTTCTGGGAGACCAATAAACTTCAAAAAAGGAACTGAGGCAAAAATAGGTAATTTTATCTGAATGTTCTCAGAGCACCAAAACGAGCAGTATTTTTTAAACACATTGACGATTTTTTCAGTGTGTTGACTAAGCTGCATCAGTTGGCTCGATAGTTTTTTATCTGTTTGAAGATGAATTCGTGCTCTTACTCTGTCAAATTTCGCAATACTATTGCTAGGATCTTCAGCTGTTTGAATATTTTTATTGAGACAATAAGCCCTCAAGTCTGCTTTTTTTTCTTCCAATAATGGTCTTATGATTTTAACTGAATGAAAGAAACGTTTTTGCTTCATACCAGTAAGCCCGATAAGGCCACTACCGTGTCCTAAACGCATATAAAGAGTTTCAATTTGATCATCGCGATGATGAGCTAACATGAGTGACCCACGAAACAAACGAGCCTCTAATGTTAATAGCTCGTAACGTTGAATCCTTGCCCAATGCTGAATATTACCACTAGGGGGTATTTTATCAATTTTAATGATTTTTGAATTTAGATGCAATTTGTCTAATTCAACTTGAGCTAAAATAGCCTCTTCAGCTGAATTAACCCTTAATCCATGGTCAATAATAATTGCATAACAATTTGATTGAGTATCTTTTGCCCAATTTGAGTATAATCCAGCTAGAGCCAAACTGTCTGGTCCCCCTGACACTCCTATTACAATTCGGCTACCCTTTTTTATCCCTAACTGGAATAGCGTTTTAGAAAAATTATGTTCGAGTGAATTTAAAAAATCGTTCATTAAGGGCTTAAAACCAAGGTCATTTAACCAGGTTTTTTACATTGTTTTTTTTCTGATAGATTCTGTATTTCATTTAGAAATTTTTGTGGCTTCTCCTCTAACAAATCTGGTAGCGACTCAAATATTGGACAGGCTTGCTCTGGCTCCGCAAATTCACTGACTGATTTTGCGAGGAACAAAGTTGAGTCAATCAGACGAGAGTCATTCGGGTAATTCATATTGAATTCCGAAAAACTATATGCGGCCAGTTCGTACTGTTTTTGCATATATTGTACTCTACCAAGAAAAAATAACGCATCGGCGGCCCGAGGCTCATCTGGGTATATTGCACTAATTTTTTCAAATGCCTTCGCCGCTTCTCCAAGGTTCTTTGCGAGTGCGAGTTGAACGGCAAATTGATATTGCTCTTCTATGGTACCGTCGGGAAGTTTATAATCTAAAGTGTCACCTTTTTCAGAAATATCATTTATATTTGCTGCGCCTTCAGAGGAGTTATCGAAGCTAGGCCGATTTTCTGCAGATTCAGAAAATTCTGGAGAAACAATGTCATTGGGTGCAGAAGTGGAGCCTAACCCCTCGGGCGTAGGTGCAATTCCTTCCGTAATCTGTTGCAATTTTTCATCTAGCTTCTGCTGATCAATAAGCCAACTGGATCCATCTGTGCTAGCTAAATTAGTTTGATCACCAGAAGAGCTATATAAATCGTCACTTTGCATCGAGCTTTTAACTGAATTAAGAGTTTGATTAGATGTGTTCTCTGATGATAAACTTAATA
Source organism: uncultured SAR116 cluster alpha proteobacterium (assembly GCA_902632595.1). GTDB lineage: Bacteria > Pseudomonadota > Alphaproteobacteria > Puniceispirillales > Puniceispirillaceae > UBA5951. The sequence continues at coordinate 23,565 of CACPDC010000010.1, read as the reverse complement.
AAGTTTGAAGTTTGTTCTCAAGACGAATAATTCTAAAATCATGGTCAGAGGACATTTCAATGGTTCGACGCATTCTTTGTTCCAACAAACTTATAGCGTCCTCCACAGAGGCAATTGATGACAACGTTTCTTGAATAGATTGTTTTTCGTCTATTTTTTGGTCGTCCAATCTAGAAGAAATTTCTGATAAGCGAGCCCGAATATCTTGCATATCATCCGAGATACTGCCGCGCAAATCTCTCAGTTCTTTTTCAATTTGCTGTGTTTTAATTTGCTGCCGAACAAGCAAATCTGCACCTCCAGGTCCAGAATCTTGGGCGCTTAGTAAAGAAATATCTAAAATGAACATCAGGGCTAGCACTGGAATAAATGTTAAACGGAAAAAACGTATATTCATAACCAACTCCCAATTATGGCACAAAGGAATATTAAAAAAAATAATTTTCCGTTTAATGTAATTTTAAGGCTAAAATGAGTCAAAAAAAGGCTTTGTGATAACAAAGCCTTTTTTACCCCAAAATTCTTTTAATCAATCTTAGAAATAGAGCGACGGTTTAAAGAATAGGATGTCTCGTTAGATCCACCGACACTTGGTCTTTCTTTTCCATATGAGATTGTCGACAAGCGGGATGCGTTAATCCCTTTTGCTACTAGATAATCGCGAACAGCAGATGCACGTCTGTCACCTAGGGCGAGGTTATATTCACGAGTTCCGCGCTCATCGCAATGTCCTTCAATTGTTATTCTGAAACTAGGGCTAGCTTTTAGAAAAGCTGCCTGCCTATCTAAAGTGGCCTGCGCTTCAGCGGTTAATGTCGACTGATCGTAGTCAAAATAGACAGTTGAACCCACTTTTGCTAAGAGTTCATCAGGAGACTTGATGCTTCCAATAGAGGAAGAACCGCCAGCACTAGAAGCACTAGATGCTGAGGAAGCCGAGTCAGAAGCCATATTGCTAGTTGACGATGTGTTAGAAGAAGCAGATGCTGCAGCACCAGAAGCTGACGAAGTGCCGCTAGAAGAACCAACCACCTCATTTGAGTCAGTCGATGCAGTTTCACAGGCAGCTAGTAAAATAGTTGCGGCACATATTGTTAAAAGGCGTTTTATCATGGAAGTCCCCATTCAAATTAGGTAAATAGTTCTTTAGTTTTTTATTCGTGAGAATGCCTATTCATTCTTTTATATACTTGCGACATTCATTAAAAAATGTGTTTTACACTTGTAAAGTCTTTAAATCTAGCATTTTTTTAACTTGAATTTAAATAGGAGTAAAGCTTTTTAGCTCATTATGAGGCTAACTTAGCAAATTTGGTATTTCAAGATGACATAAAATCGACAAATTTTTCTTGTTTTGTGTATGAATTTCTAAGGTTTACTGCCAAGTAATGGTGACCAAGCTGGGTCACTTGCATCGGCTGGTGTATTGACAATAATTTCATTAAATCCAGTAATGTCTATTTTATGTAGGCTAGTTTTGCCGCCTGAGCCATCTTCTTTAAACTTTTCTTGCTTATAGTACATCAAAACCCTACCGTTCGGGGCCCAGGTAGGCGCCTCTACTAAAAAACCCCGTGCGAGCAAACGTTCACCACTACCGTCTGTCCGCATAATGCCAATAAAAAATTCTCCTCCCATCATTTTCGTAAAAGCAATGACATCGCCTCGTGGAGACCATACCGGCGTTGCATACCTTCCTTTGTTGTAACTTATGCGTTCAACATTACTCCCGTCCCGATCCATAATGAAAAGTTGTTGTCTACCATCGCGGTCTGATTCAAATACAATATTATTCCCATCAGGAGAGTATGAGGGTGCAGTGTCAATGTGAACTGTGTTGGTCAACTGTCTAGTATCTCTCGTGAGAAGATCCATCTCAAAAATATTGGTTGAACCATCTTTTGCTAGTGACATTATTAGTTTATTTCCATCTGGATGAAAACGCGGGGCAAATGTCATTCCGGGGAAAGAACCCAATTTTTCGGTCTGACCCGTAGCTATTTGGAACAAATATATGTTAGGTTCATCATTGAAATAGTTAAGATATGCTATTTCGTGGGCGGTAGGAGAGAAACGTGGAGTTAAAACTAGATCTCTTCCTGAGGTCAAAAATCGATGATTATGCCCATCTTGGTCCATAATTGCCAGTCTTTTAATTCTTTTATCTTGTGGGCCTGATTCTGAAATATATACGATTTTTGTATCAAAATATTTCTTGTCGCCTGTAAACTCTACATAAACGAAATCAGCCACTTTATGAGCTATTCTGCGCAAGCCTGCTGGAGCTGCTGATCCTCCACCCTCTGTTAAAGCCTTTTGTGTCACGACATCCCAAAGCTTGAATTCAAGCTGTAAAACATTTTCATCATCAAAATAAGCAGAGCCAATTATAAGTCCTTCCACTCCCAGCGGAGACCAATTATCAAAATTAGGGGTGATATCTGGTGATGAGGGGGGATTTATAAAAGCTGCTGTATCAACTGGGGCGAACAAACCAGAATTACGCAAATCGTCAGAAATGATTTTACTAATCTGACGACCCTCAGCTGTTGGCGTACCATCTGGTCCCGTAAAATCTGCAATTGCAATTGGTATACGGGCGACTTGTCCGTCTGTAATTTTTATTCTGGTAGTTTGCGAATTTGACGCACTCGATATCAAACTTGTAAATAACAAACAAATCAGAAAGTAAATTTTCAACATTTTCGTACCTTTATCATTTTGTTGGTAATGTCAAATTCCATATTATTAAAGGTTGGCACATTTCAAATCGAACCTTTTTATATACAAAATTTATGTTCTGAATGAGGCATAATACAAAACCTATCCGCCTAAGAAGCTTGGATCAAAATCGAATATAAAATCCTTCCAAGTCTCATATTTTTCTGAAGGCAAAGGTAAAGGACTACATTCTTCAACAGCTCGTTCAGCCGCTCTTGCCGCTGTTCTGTAAAATCTATCTATTTGAAACCGAGCTAAATCCATAGATTGAACAGAAGTTACGGTTCCATCTTTATCAGCACGTACTCTTACACTCACTATTAACTTTTCGGCATTTTGTGCGCCCGCTGGTGGCGACCAACATTTAGCAATATGTGATTGTAGCCTGTAAATATCACTAGCGCCAAACCTAAGGGACCTATTAGGTTTTATCTGTAAAGAGCTCTGTAAATTGGAATTAATTTCTTCAGCATCTAATTTCGTCTCAGCCTTTTCTAGAGATTTGGACCGCGATTTCTGGCCAGTCGCAGCAGAAGCTTGCGCAAGATTTTGAAGCACTCCGCTCATTGCATCATCTTTTGTTTTTGTGGGAGTCTCTTTCGCAAGTAGGTTATTTTCCTTCTTCGGTTTTTGTATTGGTTTAATGATTGTTTTTAATAGGTCCCTCGTAGTTGGTTTTGGCTCTTGTTTAACTTTTGGAGAGTCCGAATTTACAACCATAGACTTGGCCAATTCTTTTTTCTCAGGTTTAACTTCCGGACGGGACAAGGGTTTTTTCTGAGGTTTTGGAATATCAGGGCGTTTCATAGGAGACGCGATTTTTACTTTTTTAAGTCTCGACTTTGGCTTAGAAATTGGCAATTTTTGGCTATCAATTTGCGGGCTGGTCTCAGGAAGTAGGATAGAAGGACTTTCTTTTGAAACTGGAATTTCTAATGTCTCACTTTTTTTGATAAGAGGTTGTTCTTTAGCTCCTTTATCTAGTTCGGTGGGTGATTTCAAGTCTGGTAAAATTGAGGAAGGTTCTGATGGCATCGCAGAGGGTTGAGATGGCGCAGGAGGTGTTTTGCTCGCAATTTCGATTTCTTTTGATTCACTCTCTGCTTTTGCAGAAGGACTGGGCTGATTAGTCTCTGGCACATCATCTACAATGGTCACGAAAACTAATGGCTCTGTGTTTTTTAGGTCTTGTTCAAAAAATGGAATGCCCACTGCAAATGCAAGAACCACAATTGCATGCAAGGTTAATGAGAGGAAGGTTGAAATTAACATTTCTGGCTTCTTTGTCTAAACTTCATGATGTCTGCGAATCTATCTATTTCTGAAAAAAGAGTCCTATTGTGGTAACTGTGCTACCAGTGCTACTTTATCAAATCCTGCAGACTGGATGCGTCCCATTAATTCTATGACCTTTCCGTAAGCGACCAACCTATCACCTCTTACAAAGATACGTAGATTTGGATTTGCTTTCTGTATAGCAACCAATCTTGGAATAATTTGGTCAGGCTTTATTTCAACCTCCTGCAAAAATATTTTACCAGAGTTTTGCAAAGAAATAACAAGAGGTGGTTCATCAGAAGAAATTTGACTTGCTTTAGTTTTTGGCAAATCAACGGGCACACCAACCGCTAAAAGAGGCGCAGTAACCATAAAAATGATTAACAAAACTAGCATAACATCCACAAACGGTGTCACATTAATTTCTGAGACTGGCCTATACTTCTTGCCTTTAACTCGGGATTTTATGCTCATACCCATCTAGCTGGCATCCTCATCAAGTTGCCTTGCAATTAAATTTGTAAATTCTGTCGCAAATGACTCCAAACTATTTCCAATTTTCTCCAAATCACCCGAAAATTTATTATAGGCGACTACCGCGGGAATAGCAGCCGCAAGCCCAAGAGCAGTTGCAAAAAGAGCTTCTGCAATACCAGGAGCAACCACTGCCAGACTAGTATTCTTTGATTCTGCAATTGCAGCAAATGAATTCATAATTCCCCAAACGGTTCCGAAAAGTCCAATGAATGGTGCAACAGAGCCAACGGATGCTAAAAACGGGATGCCCTTTTCTAGCATATCCATCTCTTTGTTAATCACTAAGGACATTGATTTTTCTATTCTTCCTACAAGCGAAGTCCTGAGCTCACGACCGAGAGAACGTGATACACCCTTTGTAGACGCCATCCTCCATTCCAGCATACCAACGCTAAATACCTTAGCCATAGCGCCATCTGGATCATTACCAAGGTGGTCATAAAAATCATCTAAGGATTCCTGTGACCAAAAACGTTCTTCAAAAAAACTAGTCAGATTTCTTTGGTTTCGGTAACTTCTAGATTTTTGTATCATAATAGACCAACTCCAAATGGACGCTATAACCAGTGTGATCATTACAATTTTTACAACAAGGTCGGCCGCTAAAAATAAGGCAAGAATAGATAACTCACGTGAGCCTGAGATTGCTAATTCTGCTGTTTCCATTTGTTTTGTCCTTAAATTACTGGAATTTAAATTATCTAATTTATTATTCGTTTATTTGATTTATCTTGCCATAACATTGTCTATTCAATATGTGGTTCGTAATTCATATTTTCTCTAACTTTTCGATTAAAAACTTAGGTAATCTTCGAACTCCCTTATTTAATTCTACCCAAATCGCATGCACCTGAAGTCTGGCAAAAATATGTCCATCTTTTTGATTTTTTATAATTTGCTCCAATTTTAGCCTTATCTTTCTAATTTCAACGATAGATGTTTCCACATACAGCTGGTGATTTAGATGGGCTGATTTTAAATAATCAACTTCAATTCGCGAAATCAAAATCGTCTTTCCTTCATCTTTTAAGTGCTCCTGCAAGTTTATCCCCAAACAACGCAAAAAAGCAGATCTTCCCCTCTCTGCATAATTCAAATAGTTTGCATGATAGACTATACCCCCAGCGTCCGTATCCTCAAATTGAACGATCAAAGGATATAAATGTTTTTTTGCAGAGATAACACCATTCAAACTTGAGTTAATTCTATCCATTTGATGCTCTAACCCTATTTTAATAAAAAATATTAGCCAGTATCTACAATTCCAGTATGTTTTGAATAGCAATTAACATAACTATTTTTGATTTTCATCTGCAAAATCTAAATCCTGACTTAACAGTTCTAATTGTCTTGTTACCGCTTTCGGTGGTTCGAGCCCCAAATAATTCCAACCCAATTTGGATAAACATCTTCCACGTGGTGTTCTCATCAATAGTCCCGTCTGCATCAAAAAGGGTTCAATTACTTCCTCTAACATATCTCGTTGCTCTGCAAGCACGGCGGAGAGTGTTTCCACCCCAACAGGACCACCGCCATAATTATCGGCGAGGCACTTCAAATATTTTCTATCCATTTGATCTAGCCCCTTTCCGTCAACTTCCAATCTTAATAACGCTAGATCTGCAGCCTTTTTTGTGATAATTGAGTCACCGTCTATAGATACTATATCTCTTACACGCCTCAATAATCTTCCCGCAACGCGCGGTGTTCCTCTGGCCCTTCTGGCTATTTCAATTGCACCATCATCAGATAATTGGATTTTCATTTTTTTTGATTGCCGCGTTAATATATTAACTAATTCCTGCTCAGAGTAAAATTGCATTCGCATTTGGATTCCAAATCTATCCCTTAACGGAGTTGTCAATAAACCTGCGCGGGTGGTTGCACCAACAAGTGTAAATTTAGGTAAATCAATTCTAACAGAGCGCGCAGATGGTCCTTCTCCAATAATTAAATCAAGCTGAAAATCCTCCATAGCAGGGTATAAAATTTCCTCAACTGCAGGATTTAATCTATGAATCTCATCTATAAACAAAACATCCCTAGGTGCCAAATTTGTGAGTAATGCCGCTAAATCACCGGCACGAGCTATTACTGGGCCAGATGTAGCCCGAAAACCAACTCCTAATTCGGTTGCAATAATTTGTGCCATCGTTGTTTTACCAAGACCTGGAGGCCCGTGTAGCAGGGTATGGTCTAGAGAATCTTGACGCTGAACTGAAGCTGCAATGAATGTCTCCAAATTACGTCTACCAAGACCTTGTCCTATGAATTCATCAAGCTTTCTAGGACGCAAGGCTATATCTTGATTTTCTTGACTCTCTCCACTTACTAAACGATCTTCATTTTCATTATTTTTCTCATCATTCATTGCTTTTGCCCAATCTCTTTAAGCGCCTTATTTAATAGCAATTCTAAGTCATCCACATCTAAACCAACGGATGCTTTCTGAACAGCTATCCAAGCCTCACTTTGAGAATAGCCCAAGTTTGTTAGGGCTGATAAAGCATCTTGAGCAACTTCAGATTTGTTTTGGTTATGAAATGACGCCTCCACATTTTCCAAACTACCGACACCGGACGGTAATTTTCCAACTTTCTCAGACAATTCATTAACAATTCTTTGCGCTAGTTTGGGACCAATTCCATCTGCGCGACTTACCATCGCTTTGTCTGATGATAAAATTGCGCGTTTTAACTCCTCCGGAGACAGAGTAGATAAGATCGATAATGCAGCTTTCGCACCCACTCCTTGGACAGCTTGCAGAAGATTAAAAGCATACTTCTCTTCTTGTGTATAAAATCCATACAAAGTAATAGAATCTTCACGTACAATCATCTCGACTAATAAAGAAATATTTCCCGTAATTCCTTGAATCTGTTTTAAAGTAGACATTGAAATAGTTACGAGATAACCAACCCCGTGAACATCTAAGATTAAGTCATTTGTCTGTCGGTCTGCAATTTGTCCAGTCAACTGTGCAATCATAGCTGTTTCATCTCCGTGTTTCTTTTGCAAGAGCAACTTCAATCGCCCGTTGAAGGCTAGAAGTTCTTTGTAGTGTTTTACTGTCAGCTTGATTAGTTATATCCGCAATATTTGGTCCCATATTTATTCCTGCTATCGCAATAGCAAGCGCATCCGACGCATCCAATCCTTTAGGCTCTACATTCAGCAGTTTTTGCACCATTGCAGCTACTTGATTTTTATCAGCACTGCCGTTTCCGGTAACAGCTTTTTTTACCTGTTTAGCAGATATTTCTATTAAGACTAATTTTTTTGCTGCACAAGTTTGCATAGCGACGCCTCGAGCCATCCCTAATTTTATGGCAGATTCCGGGCTTTTTGCGACAAAAATTTGTTCTACCGATGCTACGTCTGGGTGCCAAGCTGCAATAACTTCTGTTAGACTATCGTGGATTTTATTTAACCTATCAGCAGACGACCAAGCTGCTTTAGTTCTAATTGAACCATGCGCTAAATGAGTTAATCTCAATCCATACTGACCAACAATACCCCACCCAGTGCATTGCAAACCAGGATCAATGCCAAGCATACGTGTTTTCAGCTTATTGCTATTTTTAATTCCCAAAAAAGCTATCCATCGAGTTTTTTAATGACCTCATCTGAAATATCAAAATTAGCAAATACATTTTGCACATCTTCGTTTTCATCAAGTGTGTCATATAGTTTAATAAGCATGGTCGCATTTGTTTCTTCCACCGAAATACTATTTTGAGGTTGCCATATCAAACCAGCCTCCTCTGGTGTAGAATAATGCCGTTCCATGTTTTCTCTTACAAAATTGAAATCTTCAGCTGTTGTTGTGATGATATGAGCATCATCCTCTGTTTCCACGTTATCAGCACCTGCCTCTAAAGCAACATCAAACATGGTATCAGCATCAGCCACAGATTTTGGGTAGATAATCTGCCCAACCTTATCAAACATAAAACTCACAGAGCCCGTTTCTGCTAATGAACCACCAAATTTTGAAAAATAGGACCGGACCTCGGATGCTGTCCTATTTCGATTATCCGTTACCGCTTCAACAATAAAGGCTATTCCTCCTGGTCCGTAACCCTCATACCTAATTTCTTCATAGGAGTCACCTTCACCACCTTCAGCTTTCTTTAACACCCGTTCTATATTTTCTTTTGGCATATTAGCAGCGCGGGCAGCTGCTAGTGCGCTTCGCAACCTAGGATTGCTTGCTGGGTCTGTGCTTGAGCGTGCGGCAACAGATAATTCTTTAATTAATCTAGTAAAAATCTTTGCTCGTTTTTTATCTTGAGCACCTTTACGATGCTGTATATTTTTAAATTTAGAATGTCCCGCCATCACTTTTTCTCTTGATTGTTATATCTTGATCTTCTTACCGAATATTTATAAACAAAAGCTAAAAATATTTTTTGGATTGTACCATTTTTGCAGAATGCTATACCAGAAAAACACCAAAAAAACTATTTAAATGGGGTTATTTTAATACAAAGTATTGCATAAAATTATTTTATTTTAATTAAACGGAGTGCCGGTCTCTTGTAAAATTCCACCCCTTCGAAGGGGTTCAATCGCAAGTGCGAGTCCTGTTTTATCGTCAATATCAACAATGTTGCCACATAAAGTTGGCTCACCTGTTGCCACTGTTAACCTTCCCGAAGCCTTATTTAGAAATCTGCTTATGGCAACTTCTTTATTCATACCAATAACGGAGTTATAATCGCCACACATACCAACATCGGTCTGGTATGCTGTTCCTTTTGGCAAAATTTGATGATCTGCCGTTGGTACATGGGTATGAGTGCCAAAAACACATGAAACCTTGCCATCTAAAAAATGCGCCAACGCCATTTTTTCAGAAGTAGCTTCACCATGAACATCAACCAGAATCGCATCAGCACCCTGACCTAGCCTGACCTTCTCTAAACAATTACTAATTGCGGAAAACACATTCGTATAATCTGACATAAACAGATTAGTAATAATATTTACCACGGCAAGACGCCTACCTTTAATATCAGATGTTATAAAAATTCCGGCACCTGGGAACCCTTCATTCATATTTAGTGGACGAATTAACCTAGGCTCATTAGCAATATAACTTGAAATTTCTGTCTTATCCCAAATATGATTACCACTCGTAAGTACATCACTCCCACAGTCAAATAGTGCATCACAAATATCAGGAGTCACTCCGAACCCGCCTGCAGCATTCTCGCAGTTTGTAACCACAAAATCACATTTATATTCATCTTTAAGGCTTATTGTTTGCGTTAAAACTTCATTTCTTGCGGTACGACCTACAATATCCCCTAAAAATAAGACTCGCATGATGTTAACTTTCTTTTTTTACGAAAACCAAGTTCTGCGTACGGTTAACCCTGAGGGCGTTAAAATTCCGTCCAAAGGCGCATCATCAAATGTTGTTGGAACTTTATCAATAACTTGCTCTGAATAAGCAACCCCTACAAAACCAACTTTTTGCTTAGATCTACGATATTTAGAGATTGTTCTATCATAATATCCTCCCCCATATCCAAGCCTGTTGAAATCTTTATCGAAAGACAGCAAGGGCATTAAAACTAAATCAGGAAACTCTTGAAAAGATTCCTCACCTGGATGTTTTGTATTGTATGACCCTAATTCAAGCTTTTGTCCTAAAATGTAACTTCGAAAAATTAGAGCATTTGGAACAATTGGTGTGACGGGAAGACATAATTTACACCTCTTGGCCGCCAGTTCCTGCATCAATGGAATTATGTTGATTTCGGTATAGATAGGGAAAAAACCAGCAACAATGGAACATTTAAAATTCTTAAGTAGATCCGGCACAAAATTTGAAAGTTGTTTTGGCGCTGTGTCACAATAATTTTTATGTAGTTGTTCACGAAGTGATTTTGCTTTTTTCCTCGCTAACATTTTTTCATGAACGACCTGTGTTTCCTGCATAGCTGTCTTTTTACATTTTTACCCATTATAGATATTGTTGTTTTGAGATATTCTCTAAGCCAATTAATAGTTTAACCAGTATTTCATCTTAATTGTGATAGCCAGAATAGCCGCTGGTTTGATTTCATCCTCTGTGACCTGTTATACAGGTGGGCATCACATAAAAAAGCCTCAACTCTTTCAGCGGCAACTCCCTACAGAAGGTTATGGTCCCAGGGATTGAAAAACCTGACGAACCACCCAGCTATCACTTTAAATTTTTACTATTAGTCTCGGGTTTGCGCAAGACCCTCTATTGTTTCAGCTATGGTTGTAATTTGATCAACAAGATTGTCCATCTGCTCCCTAGTAAGGGTAATGTTCTTTGGATCAATTGCAGGCAAAGGTTCCTCAAATGAACTATTTAAAATCTGCTTGGACGCGGGAGTGGATTGTTGATTAGCTGATTGGACCTGATCAGATAGTATTAAACCAGCCATCGCCAGCAACCTAGCGTCCCCGATTTGCCCTACAGACTTAACAAGCTGTTGCACAATCGAATCCACATTTCTTCCCATCTCTTCAATATGATTTTCTTGACCAGTATCGCATCCCATCTGATAGGGTTGACCATTTATTCTAATCGTTACAGTAGACTGGCTCATCACCCATCTCCTGCTTGATTATTTTCACCGATTTCTGAAGATTTATTATTAATTTTTTTATTTTCAGCAAATGAAAACTGCTCCAAATTAGATATTGCATCTGAAATTTGAGATTTGATTGACTTTAATTCAGATAGCTCGTTCTCATTTATAGTTGATACCTGCTCTACTAGCCCTTCTGAGGAACGCTCTTTATTGAAATTGTGTTTCAATTCACCCACAGCTTTTTTAAGTCTGTCTAATGCTCTTTCAATTTCATTCATTTGGAACAAAAAACCTTTTCATCTTTAATATAATCACATTATCCTTTTTCATCAAAAAAATAAATACCTCAATTAGTTTGCGTCCGAGTGTTAAGCATGAGAACAGAAGCATTGTGAGTTTAATTTTCAAGAAAAAGAATTTATTTATTTTTCCTTACACAAGTCAAACTAGCATTTGACTGCTGGCTGTTAAATCAGGCATTTTCCAAAAAGCAAAAATACTTTTTTAAAATATTATCGTATTAGTTCTAGAAAAAATTAATTCTATGCCAGTAAAAAATTTTAGATGAAAGGAAATAACAAATATGCCTAATTCCAATAAATCAATAGCAATGGCAAATGCCATCCGTGCGCTATCAATGGATGCTGTAGAAGCAGCAAATTCTGGGCATCCAGGAATGCCGATGGGTATGGCAGACGTTGCAACTGTTTTATATTCTAATCATTTAAAATTTTATGCAGATAATCCAAAATGGCCAGATAGGGATCGGTTTATTCTCTCTGCAGGTCATGGTTCAATGTTATTGTATGCTCTTTTATATCTGACGGGATATCCAGATATCAGTATCGAAGAAATTAAAAATTTTCGGCAACTTGCTTCGAAAACCGCGGGGCATCCAGAATATGGTCACGCTATGGGAATTGAGACAACTACCGGTCCATTAGGGCAAGGATTAGCAAACGCAGTTGGATTTGCAATGGCTGAAAGACACCTTAATGCAGAATTTGGAGATAACCTTGTAAATCATATGAGCTATGTTATTGCTGGTGATGGTTGTTTAATGGAGGGGATAAGTCACGAAGCTGCTTCATTAGCGGGTCACTTGGAACTTGGTAAACTAATTGTGCTATTTGACGACAACGGTATTTCAATCGATGGAAGCACAGATATTGCAACGTCAGATGATGTTACCCAAAGGTTTCTATCATATGGCTGGCAGGTGCTCAGTTGCAACGGGCATAACCATGACCAAATTGATGTTGCGATATCAGACGCAAGAGCAAATAATAAAAAACCAACTCTTATTAGATGCAAAACTCAAATTGGATTTGGTTCCCCTAACAAAGCAGGCACTGCCAAAATCCATGGAGCACCTCTTGGCAATGATGAAATTGTACTAACTAGAAAAGAGTTAAACTGGCAATTTGATCCCTTTATTTTACCCACTGAAATAATAGAAGACTGGCGAAAGATTGGTACAAAAGGTTTTTCGGATTATGGTGCTTGGGAAAAACGAGCCAAGTCAGAAAAAGATTGGGACAAATTTAAAGAGCGTTTAAATGATGATTATAAAAAGAATATTCACAAAGCCGTTTCAGAATTCAAATCTCATTTGATATCAAAACCTCAAAAACTAGCAACTAGAGTTGCGAGCCAAAGGTCTATTGAAATACTTTTACCTGCTTATCCCTCATTATTCGGAGGATCGGCGGACTTAACGGGCTCAAACAATACAAAGGTAGCTGAACACTCAATTTTTTCAGCATCTCATTATAAAGGGAGTTATGTACACTACGGGGTTAGAGAGCACGCAATGGCGGCGGCGATGAACGGAATGGCACTGCATGGCGGCGTGACGCCGTTTGGGGGAACCTTCCTTGTATTCACAGATTATTGTAGGCCGGCCATTCGCCTCTCTGCTCTTATGCAACAAAAAGTTATTTACGTAATGACACATGACAGTATTGGTCTTGGTGAAGATGGTCCAACTCATCAACCAATAGAACATTTGGCTTCTCTTCGTGTGATCCCAAATTTAGATGTTTTTAGACCGTGTGATATAGTAGAAACAGCAGAGGCTTGGGAATTAGCTTGTTTATCTGAAACAACCCCTTCTGTATTAGCACTTTCACGCCAAGGACTACCCCAATTACGCCTAACAGAAAGCCAAAATAATTTATCCATCAATGGGGGATATATCCTTCGTGAGGCTAGCCAAAACGCTATTGTTACATTGATGGCTAGTGGGTCAGAAGTGTCAAAAGCTGAAGAAGCTAGGTTAGAACTAGAAGCAAGGAGTATCCCTACCAGACTTGTCTCTATTCCTTGCTTAAACAGATTTGCAAAACAAAGTGAAGATTTCATTCGAGACATGCGCGGTCAATCTAAAGTGGTAATAGCAATTGAAGCAGGCGTAGAAACAGGGTGGGAAAAAATAATTGGTGCAAATGGGCATTTTATTGGCATGAAAAGTTTTGGTGCATCTGCGCCCGCTGAAGATTTATTTAACCATTTTGGCATTACAACTCAGGCAATAATAGATTTAGCCACGAGCCAACTAAATAATTTGTGATTAACAACTTGTACTTTCAGCTAATAGAGTCAAATTAAGGAGACAAATTCGTGAAAATCAATGGTAATGCGATTAAGCCAGGCAATGTAATTAACCATAACGGACGCTTGTGGGTTGCCGCTAAAACAAGCCATGTAAAACCTGGAAAGGGTGGTGCATTTGCACAGGTAGAATTGCGGGACATTCGAGATGGAACAAAATTGAATGAACGGTTTCGTTCAACTGAGAGTGTTGAACGTGTGATTTTAGATGAGATTGAATGCTCATATTTGTATAAGGAAGGAGAGGCACACATTTTTATGCATTCTGAGACATTTGAACAAATAGCTATTGCGACAGAAATGATTGGTGAAACAGTGGCGTTTTTGCAGGACGGGATGATTGTCTCAGTTTCAATGTATAACGGCGAACCCATATCAGCAACTCTACCTGACCAGACTACCGTTACAATAATAGAGGCTGATGCTGTAGTAAAAGGTCAAACTGCTTCCTCATCATACAAGCCTGCGATCGCTGACAACGGTGTTCGTGTAATGGTACCTCCTTTTATCGAAAAAGGTACAAGAATTGTAGTGAAAATTGAAGACTCAACATATATAGAGCGGGCGAAAGACTAATTTCAAATGGCATTACGTTCTGCAATTATAAATGTGATTTTCAAGGCGGCAAGTAAAGCTGCACGTCGCATGTTGCGGGATTTTGGAGAAATGGAAAATTTACAGGTAAGCCTAAAAAGTTCAGCCGATTTTTTAAGCCAAGCTGATTTATCCGCAAAACGCACTTTGATGGATGAGCTTAAAACTGGACGTCCTGGATGGGATATTATATCAAAAGAAACCAAAAGAATTGAGGAAAACCTCACTGATGGAGCCACTTGGATAATTGATCCTTTAGACGGAAACACAAATTTTCTTCATGGTGTGCCACATTTTGCAATTTCGGTCGCTGTTTTAGAGAATAAAAAATTAACAGCTGCTGGTATTTTAGACCCATTAAGAGATGAGTTTTTCTTTGCTGAATTGGGAAAAGGTGCTTTTTTAAATGACCGCAGGATACGCGTTTCTGGAAGAAAACGAATTGAAAATGCTCTATTTGCAACAGGAATACCAATAATTGGAAGAAACACCGCTGAACAAGAGATTTCCTCTATTAACCAATTGGAATATATTATGCCAAGATGCATGGGAATTCGTCAGTTTGGCTCCGCAGCTCTTGACATGGCGTGGGTTGCAGCAGGTAGATTTGATGGTTTTTGGGAATATGGACTTCAACTTTGGGATATAGCAGCTGGCACTTTATTGGTCAGAGAAGCTGGAGGTTTTGTGTCTGACTTTTCATCGAAAGATACTATCTTGGAAAATGGAGATATTGTTGCTGCAAACGCAGGATTGCACGTCCCATTGCTAAAGTTGCTCCGAGAAGGTGAAAAGGCTCAGACAAAAGTATAGTTCGCTTATTTTAAATATAAATATATGAATAAATAGTTATGATGTGTTGGAAATACTATTTGCTAGTCATATTCCTGCCATTGTTTTAATCCATCTTAAAAAAAAGGTTATGCACACTGAAGACGCTTTTTAATTAAACTAATTCCAACTTGCTGGTGTTTTTCATTTCTCAAGGGGGCTTAAATATGACTGATCCTAGGTCTTTTTTAATACGGATGGTTTCCGTCCTCGGCATTTTTATGGTTATTTGTGGGTTTTTGTATGAGCAAATTTATACTAGCTTTATGGGGAATCCTATACTTAACGGAACTATCATAGCAACAGCTCTGTTAGGGGTGGTCTATATTTTCAGACAGGTACTACTTCTTGTTCCAGAGGTTAAATGGCTTAGCGACGTACAGCGAACAAGAACTCTTACGAAAAAGAAAACAAAACCGGTTCTACTTGCAACGGTAAACGTAATGCTAGCCGACCAAACAAATGAAAGACAACTTTCAGCTCTATCGTTGCGTTCCGTTCTCGACGGTGTAGCTGCTCGTTTGGATGAGGGTAGAGAAATTTCAAGATATATGATAGGATTGCTCATTTTTTTGGGTTTGCTTGGAACATTCTGGGGGTTATTACAAACCATCGGAGCTGTTGGGAATGTTGTCGATAGTTTGAGCAGCAGCAATGCTAACCTAGATAAAATGATGGAGCAGCTACGTTCTGGCTTAGATGCTCCTTTATCTGGAATGGCAACGGCTTTTTCATCATCTTTATTTGGGTTAACAGGCTCTTTAATATTGGGCTTTCTTGATTTACAGCTTGGACAAGCAATGGGTCGGTTTTTTAATGAAGTTGAGGACTGGTTATCATCATTTGCCCGATACAATGATATACACGGTTCGGAAAATCAGCCTGTGTTAGAAAGTAGTTTGATGTCTGAGGGATTAAATGAAGAAGGTGCAAGAGCACTTTTACAACTAGCACGTGCAATGGAGCGCTCGGAAAAATCTAGGGAAGCTACGGAGGCTCAACTGGAAAAACTTAACATGAATTTAGGTTTAATTTCTGAGCAGATTACAGATGACAAACGTATTCGAGACCAATTGATACTGTTGAATAGTAAACTTGAAACATTAGGTAGCCAAATCGTAAATGCGTCTAAAGAGCAACAAAATGCAATAGGTACTGAGTTGCGTTCTTTGGCCGGCTCCATAGACCGACTTATTTCAAAAAAAGTAAAAAGCGAGAAATAATTTATGTCTCTCTCCCGATTAGGCAATCGTAGTCGACCAGGTGACTTTACATGGCCCGGATTTGTGGATGGTCTTGCAAGCCTCTTGATGGTCTTTGTATTTGTTCTAATGGTATTCGTTATCATACAAGCAAATCTTGCTTTCCGAATTTCAGGACAAGACGACCGAATTACTGCACTTCAAAGTGAAGTATTCGAGCTTGGTGCTATCCTCAATATTGAGCGAGAGACGAATGAAAATTTATTACTCGAATTGTCTAATACACAACTAATAATTAATAGTCTCGAGGTAGATAATGATAAATTATCATCCCAAATTGAAAATCTGCAAACTGAGCTATCAAATAAAGAGGATGAAATTTTTGCAAAAGAGACTGATATTAGCTCTTTAAATTCGCAGATTTTTGAGTTAAGTGACAATCTTAATGATACACGTTCCTTAGCAGAACAGCAGTCTGACGAAATTAAAAAATTAATTCTCCGTCTTACGGATAATCAAGAAGAACTCAAGAAAAAGTCGAATGCCTTTGAAAAACAGCAAAATGAATTACAGAAAAGTCTTAAACAAATTGAAGAACAAGATGAAATTATCTCAATTTTAAATAACGATATCATTGATATTAAGCAAAAAAATAATCTTGCCGATGCAGAATTGGAAGAAAAAAAACGATTACTTTTTATTGCAGAACAGGCTCTGCTGAAAAAACAACGTGAGCTGGAGTCTGCTAATAATGCAAGTTATGAGGCAAAAGCAGAGATAGATAAATTGTTGATTAGCACAACGACATTACGTCAAGAAATAAAAAAATTAACTAGTCTCTTAGCTGAAAAGGAGAGAGAAGCAATTAATGATAAGATAGCGATTGCGGATTTAGGGAAAAAATTGAATTCAGCTTTAGCCTCACGTGTACAAGATTTACAAAAATTTCGTTCTGAATTTTTTGGTCAGTTGAAAGAAATTCTCAAAAATAGGTCTGAGGTTCGAATTGTTGGTGACCGCTTTATTTTTCAATCAGAAGTGATTTTCGCAACCGGTCAAGCAAATATCAGCGATGATGGTAA
The DNA here is from genome assembly GCA_902632595.1 of uncultured SAR116 cluster alpha proteobacterium. Lineage (GTDB taxonomy): Bacteria > Pseudomonadota > Alphaproteobacteria > Puniceispirillales > Puniceispirillaceae > UBA5951. Next base: position 6,129 of record CACPDC010000010.1, on the reverse strand, counting down.
AGACCAACTAGCGAATATAGCATCCGCATTGCGAGAAATAGAGGCATCAATTCCTAGAGATATTCCGTGGGTTCTTCAAATAGAAGGACATACAGATAGTGACCCTATAGGGAATAGTACTTTTTTTAGAGATAATTGGGATTTGTCAACTGAACGAGCTCTTTCTGTTGTTCGTTTTTTGAGGTCAGAAGGTATTTCTGCAAATCGTCTTGCGGCAGCAGGATATGGAGAGTTTCAGCCAATAGATCGCTCTAATACAGTGGCGGCAAAACAGCGTAACCGACGAATAGAATTAAAATTAACCCAGAGAGTTTCTGCTAAAAATTAGGCTCTATGTAATTAAGAAGCATTCTTATATTTTAATCTGAATTAACAAACTAAGATATTTTTAAATTAGCTTTCTACAGTTTCTTCCTCAATATCACTATTTTTTGAATTACTCCACTCCATTTTAAGGATAAAATAAAAGCCGCTGCAAAGAGCGATATTTTTTAAAAACGGAGTTAGTTGCATTGGATTATTTAACGGGGAGTGAAATATGAATGCTGTGGTTATACAGAACAACATCAGTGCTAGTGCAGCGAGACTTCTTTTTATACCTAAAACGACCATTATTGGTGCAATTAATTCTAAACCTATTGATGGATAAATCAAAAAACTAGGAACTCCATAGCTTTCCATCCAATTCATCACACCATTTATGTTGTAAATTTTTGAAATTCCATTTTGAAAAAAGACACCGCCAATGGCAACAAAAAATGCGTAATCCATAATTTTAGAAAATTTTATTTGAGCGTTCATGAGCTATCCTCTACGAAAAATATTTTTTAAAAGTGATAAAAATTTGAAGCTGTATTTAGAAAAATGTTTAAACTCTCCGAATGCTGCAGCTACGGCTAATAATATAAACTGATACGAAAAAATTATAATGGGAATCTTTATTATCCAATAAAATGTTAGATTAATTTCGGAGGCATCTAATTGCAATAGTCCCAAAATATAGTTTGATGTAAGTAATGATGCACTCCCACTAATGCTGAAAACTAGCAAAATAACAAAAAGATGGTATGTGGACCTAGCATCAAATAATATTTTGAAATACTCAACAATACCTACCAGCTTGAAGTATTTATCCATAAATTTTAACTCTCTGCGGCTTTGCTAAATTTTTTTGCAATAAGGTTTCTCTATAAGCTAGATAGTTTTTTAAACTCTAGATGGAACACCTCATCCAACGTTTTTTCCAATTTTGCCAAGAAAAAAACCAGATTTTTTTGAATTAAACTATTTTATTGTCCGAAAGACCGCAAATTTTTAACTAGTTGATTTCAAGTGATCTAAGTATCGTAGCTTAATATGAAAAAATAAATACGCATAGTTTAAATTTTTATTGGACTTAGGTTTTATTGATACGATATTTGGTCTTATTAGATTTGCTATTAAATAAGGAGAAAACCACTTATTCAATATTTTCATTCGCATATTAATTTAATAGTGTTACTTTTAAATAATATAGTAACAATAACGAGACCGATAAGATAGTATGTTAGAATAGCATATTTTTTTATAGATTCCACAGAGCAATCCTTATGAGTATAGTTAAAAAATGTGTAGACGACGCCACAATTCAAATGCGTCAGATTTTTGGTGCTACTCCGTTGCAAAAAAATCGGCACCTTTCAGAGCTTTACAGCTCGAATATTTGGCTAAAAAGAGAAGACCTCAGCCCAGTAAGATCTTACAAGATCAGAGGTGCCTTCAACGCTATACGAAAAAGGATAGATGAGAGACATTTTGTTTGCGCGAGCGCGGGTAACCATGCTCAAGGTGTATCTTTTGTATCAAATTTCTTTTCAAAAAAAGCAACTATATTTATGCCTGTCACCACACCTCAACAGAAGATAAATAAAACTAAAATTTTTGGTCGAGATAATGTTGAAATTATTTTAATTGGTGATTATTTTGATGATTGTCTCTACGAGGCTCAGGAATTTGCCAGGCGAAATAATGCATATTTTTTGTCCCCATTTGATGATTTAGATGTTATTGAGGGTCAGGCCTCCGTAGCAAACGAAATTTATGAACAGATGGGAAAAACCCCAGATTTGATCATAATGCCTGTGGGTGGAGGAGGGCTTTCTTCTGGTATTATAAGTTATTTTGGAAAAAATTGTAAATATGTGCTTGTTGAGCCCAAAGGTGCGGCTAGCCTAGAAGCAGCAATGAATAACAGCAAGCCAGTAAAGTTAGAAAAAATAGACAATTTCACCGACGGGGCGTCAGTCGCTCAAATAGGAGAGAGAAATTTCGATATTTTAGGTCAATATAGGAATTCTATGCGGTTGACTATTCCCGAAAATCGAATTTGTACAACTATGCTAGAAATGCTCGATATTGAAGGAATAGTCCTAGAGCCTGCTGGAGCTTTATCGATAGATTCTCTAAAAGATTTGCGAGATATTATATTTAAAAAAAATGTTGTATGTATCACTACGGGGGGAAATTTTGACTTTGAGCGCCTTCCAGAGGTGAAAGAAAGGGCAAGACGGTTTTCTGGTTTAAAAAAATATTTGATTTTGCAACTACCTCAAAGACCAGGCTCACTGAGAGAATTTTTAAATATGCTCGGCCCTGACGAAGACATTACACAATTCGAGTACCTTAAAAAATCAGCTCGTAATTTCGGTACGGTTTTGTTGGGTATAGAGACAACTAGTACTGAAAAATTTCAAATATTATTCGAACGTTTAGGCGAAGCCAATTTAACTTTTAAAGATATAACTGATGACGAAATACTCTCACAATTTTTAATTTGAGGATAAAACTAACTGCATTAAGCTAATATTTATGCTGACTACAAAAAAATAAAAAATCGTAACTCAGCACCCATAATATTTGAGATTTATAAAATAAACTTTGCCCTGATTTTAATGTTTTATCAAATTTCATATAAAGGAAGCTTGCATCATTAAGCTAAGAAAGGTATTAAACCAGGGGCAAATTGTTTTTTTAGTTTTTTATAGTTATTTCTTTTTTTCGTTAGTGGAGCAAATAGATGAAAAAAGATATCCATCCCGACTATCATGAAATAAAAATTGTAATGACAGATGGCAGTGAACGCGCTGTTCGCTCCACCTGGGGAAAACAGGGAGATGTTATGAAACTGTCTGTTGATCCACTTAACCATCCCGCATGGACAGGGCAGCAGCGTGTGCTTAATAGCGAAGGGCAGGTTGCGCGTTTCAATAAGCGTTTTTCAGGACTTGGTGTCAAAAATTAACGATAAAATCGGGTATTTGTTAGATTCGTCTCTGTTCAGAAGTTTTTAATATCTTTTTTTTTGTAACTATTGAATAAAGATGACGGAATTGCCACTTACTATTGTGTAAGGGGAGCATTATCGCATCCCTAATAACAGGTATCTTGCCTAACTGGGAGGTATCGTTTTTCTTGCTATTTAATTAGGAGACAAATATGACACGTATTGATCTTACACCCTTTTATAGGAGCGCTATTGGTTTCGACCGAATGGCTAATCTTGTTGATAATTTATTTCACACATCTGACTCAGGAAATTCTAACTTTCCGCCCTATAATATTGAAAAAATTGGTGAAACTGACTACCAAATAACAATGGCCGTTGCTGGTTTTGATGAAAATGAGCTTGATATCACTATTCACGACGGCACTCTTATAGTCATAGGAAGTTCTGATCTAGAATCAGAGGATGATGAAAAAATATTCTTACATCGAGGAATTGCGGGAAGGAAGTTTGAACGACGATTTCAACTTGCAGATTTTATAGAAATTAAAAATGCTTTTCTGAACAAAGGTCTTTTGCATATTAACCTGAAACGCGAAATACCAGAAAAAATGAAGCCACGTAAGATATTAATTAATAATGATGATCCTGTTGAAAATAATATGCATTAAGTCATATTAAACTCTGTCTGGGACGGTTTCTGTGACCGTCTCGGATAATAAGACCTCAGCAAATTGAGGTTAACTCAAACATTAAGTTTTATAGTAGCCTGTGCAGCTGCCAACCTTGCTATTGGAACTCTAAATGGTGAACAGGAAATATAGTCGAGTTTAATACTTTCACAAAAACTAATTGATTTTGGATCTCCACCGTGCTCTCCACAGATACCTAATTTAATATCTGGACGGATTTTCCTTCCCTTTTGGGTTGCCATTTCAATAAGCATCCCAACACCATCGACATCGATAGAAACGAAAGGGTCGATAGGGTAAATTTCTGCATCTGAGTATTCTCTCAAAAAACTACCTGCATCATCTCTGCTAATACCCAGTGTTGTTTGAGTTAAGTCATTTGTTCCAAAACTAAAAAACTCAGCCGAGTCTGCTAAATCATCTGCTTTTAGCGCTGCCCTGGGCAACTCGACCATAGTGCCAACCAAATAATTTATAATCTGGCCTTTATCTTCCATGACTCGAGATGCAACACGATCAATGATTTCTTTACAAATTTCAATCTCTCTTGCAGTTGCCGCTAAAGGTATCATTATCTCTGGAATAGGGGGAACAGATTCCTTAGAAACTTCAACGGCAGCCTCAATTATTGCCCTCGTTTGCATTTCACAAATTTCTGGATAAGTTACCGCTAGTCGACAGCCGCGATGCCCTAACATCGGGTTTGATTCGGAAAGACGCAATGCACGAGCCCGCGCTGTCTCAATCACTACGCCAGCAGCAGCTGCAACATCGGCCAATTCCTCATCTGTATGAGGCAAAAACTCGTGTAATGGCGGGTCAAGCAACCTTATTGTTACTGGCAGACCGGACATGATTTTAAAAAGAGAAATAAAATCGCCCCTCTGCATAGGCAATAACTTCGCTAATGCAGCTGCTCTTCCTTCTTTGGTATCTGCAATAATCATTTCTCTCATAGAAACTATACGATCTGAGTCAAAAAACATATGTTCGGTGCGGCATAGCCCAATCCCCTCAGCGCCAAACTCGCGCGCAACACGGGAGTCATCAATTGTCTCAGCATTGGTCCGCACAACCATTCTTCGCTCTGCGTCAGCCCATTCCATTAGAGTTGCGAATGCATCTGACAATTGAGGCTTTATAGTTGGGACTTGTCCTTTAAAAACCTGTCCGGTTATGCCATCAATTGTAATAATATCACCTTTTGTAAGCTCTTCACTACCCATAAAGACTCTTCCAGCATCATTGTCGATTCGGAGCTCACCAGCGCCGGATACGCAGGGTCTTCCCATACCCCTTGCAACAACCGCAGCATGGCTTGTCATACCTCCCCTAGCTGTCAGAATTCCAGCTGCTGCATGCATACCATGTATATCTTCTGGACTTGTTTCAACGCGAAGTAAGATTACTTTACGCCCCTGATTTGCTAAGGCCTCGGCAGAGTCTGCGTCAAGTACAATTTCTCCTGATGCAGCACCGGGACTTGCTGGCAGCCCCCTAAGTAAAACCTGCTTAGAGACATTTGGGTCTAATGTAGGATGCAGGAGTTGGTCAAGTGATTCAGGCTCTATTCTGCAAATTGCTTCTTTTCTCGAAATAATTCCCTCATTTGCAAGGTCAACCGCGATACTTACAGAAGCCTCTGCCGTCCTCTTACCTGATCTAGTTTGAAGCATATACAGTTTTTTCTTTTGAACAGTAAACTCTAAATCTTGCATGTCTTTATAGTGTAGTTCAAGTTTTTTTCTAACCTTATCCAGTTGGGTATAAACGTCAGGCATTTTTTCTTCCATTGACTGGCCGTTTCCATTACTTGAATTTTTGTTGAGTGGAAAAGGAGTTCTAATACCCGCAACAACATCTTCACCTTGAGCATTGATTAAGTACTCACCAAAGAATTCTTTACTTCCAGTAGATGGGTTACGCGTGAATGCAACGCCGGTTGCACAATCCTGACCGAGGTTACCAAAAACCATAGCTTGGACATTAACTGCGGTACCCCAACCAACCGGTATTTGATTTAAACGCCGATAAGTAATCGCTCGCTGATTCATCCAACTTTTAAACACGGCACCAATCGCCCCCCAAATTTGCTCATAAGGGTCTTGAGGAAATAATCTACCGCTTTGATGCTCAACTAATTTTTTATACTCGGATACTAGTTGCTTCAGATTA
>CACPDC010000009.1 GCA_902632595.1 uncultured SAR116 cluster alpha proteobacterium | reverse complement strand
TTAAATCCTCACGTTTGCTCTTAAAGCTATCACAAGAAAAATCGACGCATATATTCTTTACTCCTCGCTCTGCAGCAATCTCGGCTATTGCCGGAGCTAGTTTTGGTGTTTGTGTAAAATATTCACGTCGCCTAAGGGGTATTTTGCTAGCGTGCCCTGTCTTGAGAATAATTATTTTTGACAATGGACCAAGTCCAATTGCGTTTGTAAAATCACCAGCTGCAACAAATCCACTATCAGCGCTCCCAGATAAGTCTATTACTTCAGCTACACCTGCAAAGTTATCGATATTTAAATCATCCAATGATGGTTTGTTAGCAAAGTGCCAGCCTGGAGAACTCGCGTAAGTAAAACCCGCACCAGCCCAACGAAGACCAAATTCTTGGAATTCATCTCCATCTGCGTAAGATTGTGACACAAGAGGAAACGAATCCCAAAACCAGTGAGGCTCAATGGTTTGGGAAAGACTAATATATTTCATTTTTTACCTTTGGATATTGATGGCTGCATGTAGCAGCCATCAATGAATTGGTTTTATGCGTTTTTAAATTTCTCCCAAGAAGCCATCCATTCGTCGCGATTGTCAGGGCTTTTTCTTGGGGATAGATTTGCCATAAAGATCTCATCGAATTTTTCAATATTTGATAAATTCAATAATTCTCTTTTGTCATTAGGCAGCATTACGGCAGCTTTCTTATTGGGCACCATACTATAATAAGTTTTTGCAATAGCAAGTTTGGACTGGAAAGCAGGCCCTGTAACATATTGCAAAAATTTTACAGCATTATCTTTATTTGGAGTTGTTGCGGAAACACAAACAGCCTGGTCCCATGTTACTCCTCCTTGCTCAGGAACGAGGGCTTTAAATGGGAGTCCGTCATCATACATTCCCGCTTGAACCCATTCACCTGCAATAGCAAGGTCATAAGACCCTCCCGCCATCGCCTGAATCACTTGGCTGGTATTTCCTACTAGACCAACCTGAGGGCGAAGTTTCATTAATGTGTCATTTAGTGCTGAAAATGCAGCTGAATCCAAATCATATGGATTAGGGTTACCATTATATTTTGACATGCAACCCATATTTGGAAGGAACCAATCAAAAAGAGCCACTCTCCCTTTCACAGAGGAGTCAAAAAGGATGTCATAAGAGGAAACATCTGACTCTGAAAATTTCTTGTGATTATAGGTAATTCCATAATAACCAAAACGATTTACGATTGCATACAACTTCCCAGATTTCCACACAGGAGGCCATTTTGCAATAATGTCAAAGTAATCGTCTAATGGAAAATCTGCAGGATTCAATTCTGCAATAATTCCATCTTCTATTGCTTTTGGAATATAAGCGCTGGTCGGTGTGATCACATCAAACGTGCCGGGCGAGGATGTTTGCATTAATGCTATCATCTCTTCATCGGAGCCATCATGTATTTTTAGGTTTACTGTGATACCTGTTTTTTCTTCAAATTCCGTTAACATTCCGGGTTCTTCGTAACCTCCGAATGCTAAGACGTTTACAGAATTAGATGCACTGGCAGTTTTAGAGATAAAAGGGGCTGATAAGCTTACAGCGCCAAGCGCTGCACTCTGCGTTATAAATTTTCTTCTTGTGCCACCGAATACAGTGTTAGGGTTAATCAAAACATTTTTAAAATTGGAATTGTCATTATTCATTAAAGTCTCCATAAAAACTTAGTTAAGTTTTTTGTCAATTGTTAACATTTTATAGTTTAGTTAAAAATTTTTCAAACTCTAATGTTTTTTTCGCATCGCATCGGAAACTAAAACGCACTATTAAAGTATTTGTATTAGTTTTCACTACCTTACGTCGATTTGTGAAAAAAATGGTATTGTAATTAACACGTGAGTTTATGTGAAAAACACATATTTATCAAATCAAAAGGTGATTTAAAATTAATATTGGGAGATTGATTCTTTCACTTACTCTGCCGCTACCTTGAAACTTAGAAATCCACCAGACTGAAGATTCCAATAATTTGCATAGATACCATTATTAGCGAGTAGAATATCGTGTGTGCCTTGTTCACGTATTTGTCCCTCTTCCAACACGATTATGCGGTCCATGTTTGCAATTGTCGATAGACGGTGAGCTATCGCGAAGACAGTTTTACCTACCATAATGTTTTTCAAGGCTTCTTGTATTATACTTTCAACTTCGCTATCCAGAGCACTCGTGGCTTCATCTAAAATTAGAATTGGAGCATCTTTGATAATGGCGCGGGCGAGTGCAATCCTCTGTCTTTGACCACCAGATAGTTTTACTCCTCTTTCTCCTAAAAAGGCATCGTATCCTTTACGACCTTCATTATCCACTAGGCCCAAAATAAATTCATGAGCACCAGCATTTTTGGCAGCTGTTATGACATCTTTTTCTGTTGCGTCTGCACGTCCGTATATTATGTTATCTCGAGCACTTCTATTAAACATAGACGTCTCTTGGGATACTACACTTATATGCTGTCGTAGACTTTCTTGGGTAAGGTCACGAACATCGTAATCATTTACAAGAACACTGCCTTTTTCTGGGTCATAAAAGCGCAATAAAAGAGCCATAAGAGTAGATTTTCCAGCGCCTGACGCACCTACTACTCCGAGCTTTTCTCCCTGTTTGATAGAAATAGAAATATTTTTTAACCCACTAACTTTTTGACCATATGAAAAGGAAACATTTTTGAATTCTATATTGGCTTTTTGAACTGTCAATTTCTTTGCATTTTCCCTATCGCTCATACCACGAGGGACTGCCAAGGTGCGCATTGCATCCTCTACTTCGCCAAGGTTTGTGTAAATAGCCATCAGACTAAAACTAACCCAGCCTGCCATCATCATGAGGCGCATAGCAATTGACCCAGCAGCAACCACATCACCAGGAGTTGCTATTCCAGTTGTCCACAAAAAAATCGTGCAAGATGTGACAGCTACAAAAATACTGCTAGCATAGACCAGAATACAGGTTCTAAACCACACGATCTTTTCTCCATAATTTATGATGGCTTGTTTTAATTTAGCAAAGGCGCCAATCGCCGCTTTGTCTTCATGATTTGAGTTAGAGAAAAGCTTCACAAGACCTATATTGCTAATCGTATCAACAATTTGTCCAGTTGCCACTGCTTGAGCGTTAGCACGTTTTGACGAAGTTTGTTTTATTCGAGGCATGAAATAGGACATCAATAAATAAAAGCCAAAAAACCAAAAGAGCACGATAAAGCCAGCTCTCCAGTCTATAATACTAATTATCACAAAAGATGCCCCAACAGAGGCTAATGCAAATAGCACTGTATGGATAAGTTCTACAACAACATCTGTTAATGCTCGGGACGCCTGAATTTCTTTTTGTGCTATTCTTCCAGCAAAATCATCATCAAAAAAACTTTTTGAATGACCAAGAGTCCACCTATGAAGTTTAACTGCAATTGAACTTCTTATACCAGGACTAACAATAATTGATTGCATATAATTAGAAAAGAAAAAGAAAATTGGTCTTATAAGAAAAAGAAAGGCAATCACGGCTAACAGGATTACACCCTTTTCTACATATAAGTTTTCTGGACTTGATTGGATTAGAAAGTCAACGATAAAGCCGAGTAGAGCAGCTGTAAATGTTTCAATTATTCCGGATGCAATGCTCGCAATCGCTGCCAAAGTTAACACTGAAAAAGTGCCTTGCAAACACCATTTGATAAATGCTAATAGGGTTTGTGGTGGAGGACCGACGGCTTTTTTTTCCGAATCAATCCATTTGTTTGGATGTGAGACTATCATATACTTTTACTGTTGCTTTATTTTTCTCCTTGTTGATACGGGAAGTGGGGCATCTTGGATCCAAGAAAGATTTTGTTAAAATATAAAATCTTTACCGAAATTATTTTGATTACTGCTTATTTATTATGAAGCTAACGTCACTTGAAACATTTGGAGTAGAGATTGCATGTGTGGGTCCAAATAGTTTAGTCGCACGGGCGATAAACGTTCTTCGATTAGCATAATAAATTTGGTTTCTTATATTCGGTTTGTCATCGCATAGTAGGTTAAGAACTAACCCATAACGACTTTTTTTCCATGAACTTTCAAGGTTGCCGAAAATATATTTTTCCCAGGCGCTTATATTATTTGACAAACATAAATTAAAAGTTCCAGAAAAAAGGCTAAAGTCAACTTCCGCTTGCGCATTTCTGCCAATTCTGAACAAATGTCTCTTGTCTGGAAATTTACTCCAGCATGCTTTCACCATATCTCGATTTATATCTACCCCCTCATAGAGAATATTGTCTGAATAATTACTATGTTCTATAAAACTGAGCATTGCTCCATAACCACACCCTATGTCAGCAATTCTTGTTTTTATTTTTGGTGATAATTCTTTTGTAATACTAAGGAGTGTCTCAAATCTGGCTAATTGTGAGGAACTATTCCGCCAGAATACCCCCTCAGGATTATTTCCACGTTGTCTTAATCGGGATTGATAAGCTCTGTTTATGCTATATTCTAAAGCGGCAAAAGAAATGTGACGAAACATTATTAACTACGTTTTTATTCACTGGATTCTGGCTAAATGAGATTAACCCCTTTCTACTAGACGTACAATAGAAGAAAACTAGTCGCTTAATTCACCACAAAAGCCCCCGGATAATTGGTTGTGAAATCGCCTGAGATTAGCGGCTGTTTCCACTTTCAATAACTGCCCCAGCTAGTGTTCTACGCTCAGAATGTTGCTAATCATTTCTAAATTTTTTTAAAAACCTCGAAGAGATTAAAGGCACTATTGAAAAAATTTCACATTCCATAAAATACCTAATTGAGCTAAATCACACATTGTTATTCTCTGATAGCAAAATTTAGATCTGATTTTAATTAACAAAAGGTTTATTTTACATATCCTACATTTCTGATATTATTTTTTGAGTTTTAAAATAAAATTTAAGGAGAGAATAAATGATCCCTGAGATTACATTCACAGTAATCAAAGAGGGTTTTGGCCATTTTGGAACAGCCTCAAATAATAAAATGCCATCCCACACAGATACATTAGGTGCATCTATTAGTGATGACAAAAAAGAACTCACTTTTTTTGCTCGTAAGTCTTTGTCGGAACAGGTTCTTGCCAACTTAGCAGAAAATGGTAGAGCGACAATATTTATTGGCGTGGCCTCACATGAGGCGTATCAATTTAAGGGGCAATTTGTTGAATCAAGGCCTTTGACAAGCCACGAACAAGAGCTGTCTGAAAAAAATAGGAACAATTTCATAGAGGTTATGAGTGGCTTTGGTTTGCCTAAACCTGCGATAGAAAGACTTTTTGGTGTTGAACCTGATATTGGAATAACCGTAAGAGTTGAAGATGTTTTTGTTCAAACACCAGGACCAGAAGCAGGCAAAAGATTAGAAATATAGAGGAAAAGTTGATGATTGATGAACAGCACTTACCAGCCATGCAGGGAATGTTTCCGAGCACATTTTCTACATGTTCAGAAGATGGGGAACCCAATACCACTGTGATATCTCAGGTTTGGTATGTTGATGAAGAACATGTTGCTCTTTCTTTCCAATTTTTTAGCAAGACAAGAAAAAATATCGCCGAGAACCCATTTGGTTACGTGACAATAACAAATCCTATGACAATGGATATGTATGGATTAGATATTGAGTTTGTTCGCTCTGAAACTAATGGCGATTTATTTGATGATATGGATATGAAGTTACAAGCAATAGCTTCTATGTCTGGGATGGAAGATGTTTTTGAGCTGAAAGCAGCAGATATTTATAAAGTTCATAAAGTTTCAGAAATACCACTTTAATTGGGAAGAAAGAACTCGAAGGTTAAACGAGGATATGAATTGATAAATAAATCCAATTATGAATGATTACATAAGTGCCAATAGAAAAAATACCGCGGTCAGTGACCAGCAGGAAATTCTTCTTAAGAGAAAAGTTAGGGAAGTAGAGCTTATAAAAGAGGTTTCTGCTCAAATAAACAAAACTCTTGATATTAACCTTATTGCCAACACCATGCTAGCTTTAATGGACCAGCATTTTGGGTTTAAACATTCCATGATATTGATTCTAGATGATGCGAAAGAAAACCTAAGTGTTTTAGCTACTCATGGCTATAAAGATGACGGAATAGGAGCAAAAGTTAAAGTAGGGATTGGTGTGATAGGCATGGTTGCCAAGCGCAAGAAATTAATGCGAATGGCAAATATGGGTATGCAAAAAAGTTATATGCAGGCTGTCAAAAAAGAGGTGGTAAAATCTAGTGGAGAAAAAGTAAAAGAAGTTGGAAAATTACCTGGATTAGAAGACGTTGAATCTCAAGTAGCTATACCAATGGAGTTGGATGATGAACTTGTTGGCGTATTTTCTGTTGAAAGTAGAGAATTAAATCTTTTTGATAAAGAAGATGAAATGATCATTACAATACTCGCAAACCAAACAGCTAGTGCTCTACAACACGCAAACCTTTATAAATTAGAGCAAGAAAGACTTTCGCAATTGAATAAAGCGCATAATGAGCTTGCTGACCTCAACCATAATCTAGAGAAAAAAGTTGAAGAAAGAACTGCTGAGTTGGTTGAGCTTTCAAAAAAACTTGCAAAATATTTTTCGCCTCAAGTTTATGACTCTATCTTTTCTGGTAAACTAGATGTCACGATAAAAACGCAACGTAAGCAATTAACAATTTTCTTTTCAGACCTGCAAGGGTTTACCGAATTAACAGATAGATTAGAGCCAGAAATACTCACTGAATTACTGACGAATTATCTCACAGAGATGTCCAAAATAGCTACTAAATGGGGCGGTACTATTGATAAGTTTATTGGTGATGCAATGCTAGTTTTCTTTGGAGACCCTTCAAGTAATGGCCACAAAAATGATGCGATAAATTGCGTCGCAATGGCACACGAAATGTTAATTAAGCTGCAGGAAATCAGAAAAATATGGCTTGAGCGTGGTGTCTCCAAAACACTGAATGCACGAATGGGAATACATTCCTCAGTATGTACGGTAGGTAATTTTGGGTCTCAAGATAGGTTAGATTACACCGTAATTGGTAATGGAGTTAATCTTGCTTCAAGATTAGAATCCAGTTCTGAAGTGAATAAGATACTGATTTCAGAAGACACCAATCTTTTGATCAAAGAGGAATTTGAGACAAAAGAGAGGAAGCCAATTACTGTCAAAGGTTTTTCTTATCCTGTAAAAACCTTTGAAGTAATAGGTAGAAAAGAGACCATTTCTTCATTTAATCAGCCCTTGCATGAAGAAATACCTGGATTTTCGTTGAGTTATAACCCCTATGAGTTATCAGATAATGAGACCGCAATTAAATTAATCTTTGATGTTTTGAAGCGTTTGGAAAAACGAGAAATAAATAAACCTAAAAAGTAGAGAATGAATATATTTTAAATTTGCTCAGTACGACTGAGCGCGCTGGCTTCGATTATTTTGTTTAAATACGTTAATGAGTTTTGAGATAATTTAGCTAAATTATCATAATATAACTTCCAGCCCTCTATCTCACAATCGAGTTGCGTTTTGATCTCTGCCCGACAAAACTGCATGGTTGATAAAAGTCTTTTTGACCCTTCAACTACGTAATCCGCTCCTATGCTTGCTCCATCCAAAGCAAAAATTAACCCTGCTAAAATCTCAGGATTTTCGTTTATAAATGAGGAAGTAAAGGGCCAAACATGCTCAGATACTTTGCTTCTTTCTACAGAAAGGATATTTGCGTAATTGCTAAAAAGCAAGATACGCTCAATATCCCCTATAGCTTTACTGTTAGTAGCATTAGCTATAGCTCTTCCTGCAAATGAGTTTTTGTCATGCCTCATTATTAACCCAGGCGCATGCAAATGGCATAAATAGGTATTCTCCTTGAAAGCTGATAGCGCAAACGCCTGATCTTCTGCACGACTTATGAATGTTGGTGTAAACGGGCGCCATTTAATAAGCGAATCTAAACAAATTCCGGTTGTCCCGCCTGTTACATGAACGCGTTGAAAATCATTCCTTAGACAACCAATCTCAGCTTCGGTTGAAATCGATTGTGGCCATTGACTGCAAAAAATCCTCTTGGAAGAGACGTCAGATAGAATTTCTTGTGCATTAGGACGTTTAACATCTGGAATAAAGTCTCCTTTTGATGCGTCAGATTGATTAATCAACCCGCCGGCAATCATACCTAAATCTACTATCTTTCCATTAGAATCGGTCGCCAACCCACCCCAATAAGGGTTGCATAAAAGCTGCATTGCTGTTTTACCAGTTTGATTAACTAAAAAATCTTGGTCAAAAACTTGGTCAAGGTCTATCTTAAAGGTAAACTTTATCTTTGAGTTGATCGCTTTATTCCATATCGCCAACATCGCTTTTAAAAAACTAAAATGTCTACCATATGAGCCATTGACACCAAAAACAGAATACGCCTTTTCTTGGTTTGGACAAATTGTCGAAATAATTTCTCTGCACCGAATTTCGTTAAATAAATATAAATTTAAGTTTTTGATTCTTAAATTTTCATTGATCAAGTCAGCTACATAACGTTCAGCCAATTCTTCCATGCCAATATGTGTAACAGATATAGATAATATCATTGAGATTTTAGCATGTGGTTTAATGATACCCCTGTTTTTTTCAAAATCGATAGCTTCATCCAGCTTTTGGAGACCGTACAGAATTTCGTTTTCTTCAATGCTAGCATCAATTGAAATAGGGTGGTCATACCAGTAGTTTTGTTCTTTTCTCGCAAAATTCAAAGCTTCTCTTAAATATTGAGGAGGAATATTTTTTGACTTAGCATCGATTGGTGGAGATATAAGTATATTGCTACTTAATAGTAGCTCACTCTCCGGTTGGGTAAGCTGAAGTTTTGCTTTTTTTAAGTTTTTTAATTGCCGTTTGTCACTAAGCAATTTTGCTAAAAACTCCGGATTTTCCTGCGCTATCTTGGCGGCTGGGCAAAAATTTTCCCATAAATGCCTATTTTTAGAATTCAAATCTAATAAAATCTCTTCTTGGAAATCAATTGTTTCTAAAAAGGTTAGACAGTCTGAATTTTTATTTTGTTTTAAAATTTTTTGTGCTTTTGAATATTGTGGATGACTAGGAAGAAATTGAATGAGCCATGCTCTGCAAAATTGAGCATAAATATCCACAGCCTTTTCCAGATTAATTTTGGAAAATTCGTTCTTTGGGATTAGATAAGATACAATGTAAGACAAGCGATCTTTTGAATTTTTCTCTGAT
This sequence comes from uncultured SAR116 cluster alpha proteobacterium, assembly GCA_902632595.1. Classification (GTDB taxonomy): domain Bacteria; phylum Pseudomonadota; class Alphaproteobacteria; order Puniceispirillales; family Puniceispirillaceae; genus UBA5951. Next base: position 56,476 of record CACPDC010000009.1, on the reverse strand, counting down.
TCTCTAAAATTTTTCATTTTTTATAAATTACGCACATAAATTTTCTAATAAGCTCGATATTTAAGAAAAATTATAGAAAAACGCAAACGAAAGCGATTTCGGTTGACAACGAAAGCGCTTCCGGAAACTATTTATTGATGAAACCGGTGCCAAAACTACAAATGATCGCTCAGCGTTTAAACTTATCCGAAAGCACTATCTCTCGTGCCCTTAATGATTATTCGGACATTTCAAAGGATACAAAGAAATTAGTTTGGAGTGTCGCAAATGAGATGGGATACCAGCCTAATATTTATGCAAGACGCCTGGCTTTAGGCAAATCTGAAACAATTGCATACCTTTTGCCTTTTGATGATAACGAGTCCGGTGGTCCTTTTATAAATGAATTAATAGCAGGAATATCGGCCGAATTATCGAAGAGCGGATGGGATTTAAACATTCTATCACCTTCCTCCGCTGAAGAAGAAATCGAAATGTTTAAAAAGATTTCTCACAACGGTCATATATCTGGACTGGTGTTTTCAAGAACACTTGTCAATGACCCAAGGCTTGAAATTCTTAATAATTTAAAAATTCCATTTATTACACACGGTCGGTCTCATTCTAGCGAAAGGACAGCTTGGATTGATGTGGATAATGAAGCAGTTTTTTTTGAGGTAACCAAGCACCTTTACAATTTGGGACATCGTTTGATCGCGCATATTGGTGGTCCTATGAGGTTCAATTTTTCAAACCAGCGATTAGAAGGGTGGAAAAAAGCTATGGACCATTTTGGTCTGCAAGTTCCCATCAACTATCATCAAGTTTCAGAGTTAAGTTTTGAGAGTGGAATTCACTCAATGAATTCGCTATTAGCTCTCAAGAGACCACCAACCGCTGTATGTTGTGTTTCCGATGTAGTAGCCATTGGAGCAATGAACTCTTTGCGAAAGCAAAACTTGACACCTGGAATTGATGTTTCAGTTATTGGCTATGATGGTTTGGAAATTGGAAAATATGTGGAGCCACCGCTAACTTCCATAATTCAGCCAGGAAAAGAAGCAGGCAATCTAATAGCAAAAAAAATTATGCAATTAATAGAAACTGGGCAAGAGCCTAAAGAAATTCAGGAACTCTTAGACGCTACTATTTTGAGAAGAGGTACTGATAACCCGCCTTTGGCGGATAAACAAAAGAATGAATAACATTATTTATAATAAGGAGGAAAAAATGAAAAAATCTACATTGCTGACAACGTCAGCTATTGTGTTAGGTCTTTTAACGGGTACCGCATATGCGGATACCATTCGTTTTTGGACAACGGAACATCAACCGCCACGACTTGCAAAACAACAACAAATGGCAGATGATTTTTCCAAATTGACGGGACATACAGTCGAAGTTATTCCGGTGGAAGAAAGTGACCTTGGAACCCGAACGACCGCTGCGTTTGCCGCAGGAGACCTTCCTGATGTGATTTATCACACATTACAATATGTACTTCCATGGGCAGAGGCTGGGATTCTCGATGTAGAGGCAAATTCAGACATCGTAGGTGATTTAGGTGAAAATACATTTGCACCCGGTGCGATAAACATGGCTCAATTCGATGGAATGACAGCCGCTGTTCCTGTTGATGGCTGGACTCAAATGGTTGTATATCGAAAAGACCTTTTTGATGCAGCTGGTTTAAAAGCTCCTACTAGCTACTCTGCTATCTCACAGGCGGTAGATGCATTACACAATCCACCGTCAATGTATGGATTTGTTGCGGCAACAAAAGTTGATGAAAATTTTATGAGTCAGGTTTTGGAGCATGTATTTTTAGCTAATGGAGTCTCTCCTGTTGATGCAAATGGATTTTCATCTCTCGACGAAAAAGCTACGACAGAAGTACTGGAATTCTATAAGAAAATTGCTAAAGCCTCTCCGGAGGGAGACTTATTTTGGCAGCAATCTAGAGAAATATATTTTGCTGGAAAGGCCGCTATGATTATCTGGTCACCATTTATATTGGATGAGCTCGCAGGTTTAAGAGACTCAGCACCGCCAACAATAAATGACGACCCAACTTCTGGCGAACTAGCGTCAAAAACTGGTATTGTTACAACATTTGGAGGGCCTTCAAATTCGGGTGGCGCAGCTTGGGCGGATATTAGATATTTTGGTGTGACCAATGACGCAAATACAGATGTGGCCTCTGAATTCGTAAAGTATTCAATGAGTGATGGTTATACAGCCACGCTTTCGATAGCACCAGAAGGCAAATTTCCTGTTAGAAGAGGTGATGCATCAAACCCAACTAAATATGTGGATGCTTGGTCAAAATTACCCGTTGGCGTAGACCGAAAAGCTCCACTTTCAGAACTTTATGCTCCAGCTATGATAAACGAAATCGTTGCAGGGCTTGAGACTGCAGACCGTTGGGGTGTCAAAGAGGGGCAATTATCTCTTGCCTCCAAGATGATAAATGCACAGGCTATAAATAGAATTGTCCGTCAATTTATCGATGATGAAATCAGTGTCTCTGATGCGGTCTCAAAAATGAATGAACAACTTTCAGCTGTTGAATAAATGGCTGTTTTTGGCAGGGAGTAATAACTTCCTGCCAATTAAAATATTTCCTCTACTAGAGGGTAACTGATGGAAGCCGGCAAACCAAAAAATTTAGAAGGAATACTTGCCCGTCGGGAAAAGAAACTCGCCTTTCTTTTGCTGTCGCCAACATTTCTATTGGTGGTTGGGATAGTTTTATTTCCTCTTTTTGCAAATTTTTGGATCTCTTTTAAGCCAGTTTCTCTTGCTGATCTTCGCCCGCCCACGATCCTTATAAAGGAGCGTATTAAGGGAAACCTGACACAGCCCGGAGAAATTATAACAATTGAATATAGATATCGCAATTCATCAATGAAATATTCACTTGCAGATGTAGTTTTTGATGACGAAATTCCGAAGAGTGTTAAAGTTTTGGATATGAGCCAAAATTGTTCAATAAAAGAAAGTGCTGATGCAAAAATATTTAGGTGTGTTTTAGGAAATATGGCTCCTAAAGAACGTGGAAAGATAACCCTTGATGTTCTTGCAAATATTCCATTAGAAAAAGAAAATTTTGAGTTCTCTGAAGTCCAAAGTGATTTCAAGACAACGAATGTGCTTACATCCTTCGATTTTACAATTGCAAATTATATGAAAGTTTTTTCCGCTTCAGAATTTATAAAGGTCTTAAAAACAACTGTTTACTATACATTTTTTGGCACAGCAGGTGCTTTAATATTAGGGCTCTTTGCGGCTCAGATAATGCGAAAAGCTTTCCCTGGTAGAGCCTTGGTAAGAGGCATATTACTTTTTCCATATGTTGCGCCCGTTATAGCAGTAGCTTTTTCATGGGTTATATTATTTGATCCTTTTTCTGGACCTGTAAATGCTATGTTGATAGAGCTAGGTGTTTCTGAAAAGCCGATTAATTTCTTTGGCAGACGTGTAACTTCTTTTAGTATTTTTGGATTAGAAATAAATTTCCCTGTTACGCTCTCTATGGTCATTCTTTTTGAGATTTGGCGTTACTTTCCGCTATCGTTTCTTTTTATTTTAGCGCGGATGCAGTCTATCCCTTCGGATCTTTATGAGGCAGCTGAGATGGACGGGGCTACTCCATTTCAGCAATTTTGGTTTTTATCAATTCCACACATAGTTGGCATACTTTCAGTCCTATTTTTATTACGATTTATTTGGACATTTAATAAATTTGACGACATTTTCCTACTTACTGGTGGAAATGCAGGAACTCGAACATTGACTGTAAATGTTTATGAACAAGCGTTTGCTATTTCTAACCTTGGTGCTGGTGCCGCCGTAGCTGTTATAATATTCATGTTTCTACTGATTTTCTCGATTATCTTCATAAAATTTACACCGAGGGACGAGAGTTAATGGCAATCTGGAGGTCTGGAGTTTTTGGAGGGTTACTTGCTGGCGTGATATGGAGCACTCTGTGGTATACTCTTTTGTGCGTAGTTCTAATTGTTGGGTCCGGTTCTTCAATTAAATTGGAGATTGGTCCTGCATTAATCACTGGTATGGTAATAGGTTTTCTTAACGTAAAATTTAAGCCAAACAACGTAAAAATATATTTTATATTCGGAATTCTATTTACTTTTTTATTGCTAAATTTCTTTTCGTTTGGGCAACCCTTTGGTTTTCAATTTCCTTTAGACCACTGGCACACAATCATTTCAACTTTGATGGTTTCAGCGTTGATATTTTTTTCTATTTATTTCACCGTTGGTTCTCTAACCGCAGGGCTTCTGACAAGATATTTTGCAGAGGCATTTTACACCAGATTACTATGGGGTCTTGGACTTATATTTCTTATGCTTATAGTCATTATTCCATTTTATGTAATGATTATGACCAGCTTAAAAAACCAGAGGAGTCTGTTAAAGAACCCTCTTGATCTTTCAATTGATTTTTCTGTAGGCCCAGAAAAATTATTTAATTCATATATAGAATTATTTGTAAAATATGATTTCTTAACTTTGTTACTTAATTCAGCTATTGTATCTATGGTTACTGTTGTAATCACTCTTGTATTTTCAATTCCTGGGGCTTATGCGGTTGCTAAATTAAGATTTCCGGCTCGCGAATGGTTATCAAGCTCAGTTCTCCTAATTTATTTAATACCAGCAATAATTCTTGTAATCCCACTCTATTCGGTTTTTAGTCAGTTAGGTTTACGCAATACTTTGTTTGGATTATGCATCGTCTATCCTGCCACTACCATACCCGTAGCTTTGTATATGTTGCGTGGATATTTTGCTGGATTGCCGAGTGAACTCGACGATGCAGGTTTGATGGATGGGCTGACTAGGTGGCAGATAATCGTTAAGATATCGATACCGCTAGCTATTCCTGCAATTGCTTCTGTCGCACTCTACGTTTTTATGATTGCTTGGAATGAGTTTTTATTTGCTTTCATGTTTTTGGACGATATTAAGATCTTTACCTTATCAAGAGGTATTGTATCATTAGACTCAACTGAAGTTCCTAGACAGCATTTAATGGCGGCGTCAGTCATCGCAACAGTTCCTGTGTTATTTATATTCCTTTGGTTTGAGAAATTTCTGGTTTCCGGACTTACTTCTGGAAGCGTGAAAGGTTAGAGATGGATAAAACGATAAAAGAAGCAATAAATGTGTTAAAGGAAAATGATCGAGGTGGCTATACAGTACCAACAAGTAGACTATATCCTTTTCAATGGAATTGGGATTCGGGATTCACAGCGTTAGGATTATGGCATATCAATAAATGGAGAGCTTGGTTAGAAATCATATCATTGCTAGACGCACAATGGGAAAATGGTATGGTCCCTCACATTGTCTTTCGACAAAATGACCCAGATTATTATCCTGGCCCAGATATCTGGCTTAGTAATAATGAGCCACCAACCAGCTGTCTTTCACAACCACCAGTGCTTGCTTCGGTTGTATGGCAAATGGTTGAGAAAGGTACGCCTTATGATACTAGAAAGGCTAGAGAGATTTTTTCTCGTTTAATGGCAAGTCATAGATGGTTCATGGAATCCCGTGATCCAAATAATAGAGGAGTAATTGCTACAGTTCACCCCTGGGAAACAGGGCGAGATAATTGTCCTGATTGGGATGTGGGTTTAAAAAATGTGCAAGTTCCAGATGAACTCGAGAGTTATACAAGGCGAGATACGATGCATGTGGAGATGCAGCAACGTCCAACCCAATTAGAATACGATAAATACATGTCGATAGTTCATTTTGGTAAAAAAGTTGGATGGGATAATGACATTATATACAATGACGGTCCATTCCTTATGGCGGACCCTGGCATTCAATTTATTTTGCTTCGTGCGACTAAAGACCTACTTCAGTTAGCAACCCATTTGAAAATGAATGACACGTTAAATGAAATTTACAACTGGATCAACTTATTAACAAAAGGTTCGCAATGGTTGTGGAACGAAACAGTGGGTGGATTTTGTGCTAGAGACATTCGCACTGGTAAATTTAGTGACGGTATCACAAATGCATCTATGCTTTGTTTCTATGCGAATGTTGGAGATAATTTGCAGAAGGAAAAAATGGGTGCGCATTGTGAGCGGATATTAAAAAAATGCAAGTATGCCTTCCCTAGCTGGGATCCTGAACATAAGAGTTTTGATAACATTCGTTATTGGCGTGGCCCTGTCTGGTTAATTATGAATTATATGATAGAAAAAGGTCTGAACGAGTGTGGCTATGATATACTCGCTAAGAGAATTATTGATGACACAAAAATGCTAGTAAATGAATCTGGCATGGCAGAATACTTCGATCCCATGGAAGGAAGTCCTCTTGGTGGAAAAAATTTCTCCTGGACGGCTGCTATTTATCTTGAAATGAGTTCTGCTGAAGGTTCAGAACAAATTATAAATAATTAGGCGCTATAAATATAATGGCTTCAATAGAACTTAAACAAATTCATAAATGGTTTGACACTCTCCACGTAATAAATGGAGTAGACCTATCAATTCAAAAAGGGGAATTTGTGGTTTTTGTTGGACCCTCCGGTTGTGGAAAATCAACATTACTTAGAATTATTGCAGGTTTAGAGGATGCTACCTCTGGAAGTATATTAATTGATTCAAAGGATGTGACTGGAAATCTTCCATCGGAGCGGAGTCTTGCTATGGTCTTTCAGTCTTATGCTTTGTACCCTCACATGAATGTTAAGGAGAACATTGGATTTGCGCTTAAAACAGCTGGTGTTGAAAAAAAAATTATAGATAAGAAAGTTGCTGAAACAGCAAATATTTTAGAATTGAGTACCTTATTGAATAGGCTCCCTAAGCAACTGTCAGGTGGCCAAAGGCAGCGCGTTGCAATAGGTAGAGCAATAATTCGTGAGCCGAAAGGATTTTTGTTTGATGAGCCTTTGTCAAATTTAGATGCTGCTCTGCGTGTAAATATGCGACTTGAGATCTCTCAACTTCATAAAAAGCTCGGTATAACAACTATATATGTGACACACGATCAAACAGAAGCCATGACACTCGCCGATAGAATAGTTGTCTTAAATAAGGGCAAAGTAGTGCAGGAAGGAACACCGCGGGCACTTTATAACAAACCCAACAGCTTATTTGTTGCTGAGTTTATTGGAAGTCCAAAAATGAATGTGATACCTTGTAATGCTCAAAACGGAAAGGTCATATTAAACTTAGAGAAAAAATCAAAAACTAAGATAAAGAGCCCTAAGCAAGAAATATCTAAAATCGGAATTAGAGCTGAGGCGATTTCCATCACTGATATAAATAATCCAGATCTATTTGGGAAATTGGTTTTGTGCGAATATTTAGGATCTGAACAGTTTGCGTATGTTGATTGCGGAAACGGGATTTTAATAACAGTGAGAGTAGAGCCCGCCATTGAGATAAAAATAGGTAGTGAAATTGGACTAAATTTAAACCCTTCCTCGGTACATTTCTTTTCAGAAAGTGGTTTAAGAATCGAACCTTAGAAAATTAATCCTTAGGTAATTAGCATAAGATTTGGTGTTAACCGGTAATCTGAAGACGGAACGTAATTAAGATAATTGAAAAAAATTTAGGGAGGAGGAATGGAAATTAGTGAACGCCCTTGGGGCAGTTATGAAGTTATCTTGGAGTATTTTGGATATAAAGTGAAAAAAATCACTGTCAATCCTGGTGGTAAACTATCGCTCCAATCACATGAACATCGTTCAGAACACTGGATTATTGTTTCTGGCACAGCAAAAATTACTATTGGTAAAGTTACCCAAGAACGGGAGGCTGGTAGTTCAGTTTTTATAAAGCGTGGAGTCAGGCACCGGCTAGAGAATGAAACGAATAAAATAACTGAATTAATTGAGGTACAATTGGGAAACTATTTAGGAGAGGATGATATTAAGCGCTATGAGGATATTTATGGTCGATAAAATAAATTTGGTAACTTTTTAAAAAAACAAATAAACCAGGCTTCCGCAAAAAATATTAATAAGACAAATAAAATTCCCATGACTTTGATGGTTTAAAGCGGCTGGGTGAAAGCCATTATTAATTTGAAATGCGGATAAGTAAATTTACGTTTAAAAGAGCATCGATTTTAAAATGAAAGTCTAAATATAAAATTGTTTAATGAACCTCATAACTGTAAAAATTTTATTGATAAGTATTTTATCTAAAACCAATTTGGTAAACTCAATGGAGCAAGACCTGTGATGGCCGCTTCAACACAATCTTGTAGGCTCGATAAACGGGCGTGTCTACCTGATAGCCCATATGCATAATGAGCATATTTGCCTGAATTTGTAATAATATTGCGAGTATGAGGTGGAAAGACTGGTTCTGTAATTGAACACCAACAAATATCAGGTATAATCTGAGCGTTAAATTCCAAAATTCGTTGGTATATGCCTTCCTGTTTTAGTCGCCATAGTGTTTGCCTACCTACGGTAATAATCATTGTTGTTTTTGGATGACATTTTCGATTTAGAAAATAGCCTTCAATTTTTTTTACTTCATCAAAAGATGCATGCGGACTCCCTATAGCAACTAGGTCTATTAATTTTTCTCCTTTATTAAGTGCTTCCCACGCTTGCTTTAAAGTATCGCGATCGATGAAATAAGACTTGGCCGTTGATGCTGGCGGCAGGTGTGCTTCTGGTGTATGCCCAGATATGTGAAGCATCGGTGCGCCAGAGGTGGTTCCAAAAGCAGCACATAAAGCTTTTAAATCATCCGTCTCTGGCTTTAGGTGTTCAAGTCCAATTATGAGTGGAATATTGTTTGGAGATAATTTACCTGCAACCCATCCTATTATAGACCAGAATAAGTCGTCAGGTTCGATGTTTCTTATTTCTACCGATATAATTGTTTGTGCTATTCTTCCGTCGTCCAAGTAGACACCGGATTTAGGTGCTCTCCCAGTCATCGCAATAAATAAATCAAGATAATCGGGGTGTTTTAATGTTCTTGCACCCAAAACACTATTCGCGTAAATCACTGCATTCGACTCAGACCAACCAATAATTTCACCAAATTTCGGTTGATTCTCTAATAAATAGGGGGCACAGGTAAAAACAGGTCTTGCCCCCATTCTGACATAAGCATCAGCAAGCCTACTTGCTTGGTCCCCAAAATTAGTTGGAATATTTTGAGAAAGCCAATTTTCGCGATCGACAGATATAGCATTTATTGTTGTTGGGATGCGGACTTGTGCTCCTAGCTCAGCTAATTTTTCAGCAAAAATTAAATTTGCTGAATGTGCTAATATGCATCCATCAATGTGTCCTCTTTGTATATCAATTAGAGTGCTCGTATCGTTTGCGGCAGCCATTAAACAAATAATTTCCATTGCTGTTTTGGCAGCATCACCATATTGACCGTCTAAAGTATCTTTGTCGTATTCTGATAAAACCAGGTGCTCCGTCCTTATAACACCTAGTTCATAATCAATACTGTCTGTTTTAATCCTATTACCATGTATTGTTGCCCAATTGGATTGTGCAAGTAATTGGTAATATTTTTCATTTAATTTAATTACTGGGATAGGTTTATCAAAAATGCGTTCTGCAACAAGGGCTCCAAGACTGAGTATTTCCTCAGTTTCGTGGAAAATAATTGCTGCTGGAGCAATATTTTTTAAACATAATTCTAGTAGCACACCGCTGCCACTGCAGGAGCCTCGTGAGGACGGCATCATTAATATTTTTTTAGATACATTTTTTTGATAGCAAGGGTGATGGATATCGATAATGGTTCCTGTATCTGGGTCAATACCCCCCCAAAAGCTCAAGCCATCTGGACATAATAGGATCTCACCTGATGTACTTTCTTGGACGAGTATTTTTCCTTCTGATTCTCTATTATTTTGAAATGAAGCCATTTTGTTAAAGATGTTAATTGTTAAGTTTACTTTTTATTAGTTGCAAAGCGTTAAACAACAAATTTCCTATATTATAACTGTCAATATGGCGAAAATTTCTATCAAAAACAACTTATTAGAGATGTTAAATAAATTATTTAGTGATAACAACTCACTTCGCTAATTAACGAGAATCAATACTTTCACTATTTTAGAGCAGTGTGAAAAGTATTTCCAAATCTGACTAATTTATTCTCTGCTTGCAATAAAACTCAAATATGCCACAGTTTTGGTCTGAAGCTTTCTTAAAAAGAGGAGAATAATATGTTAAAAAAATTAATAGGATTTTCGCTGGCATCTATGTTGTTTGCAGCTCCAATAGCAGCTGATACTTTAGATGATGTGATAGATAGGGGCACCTTAAGATGTGGGGTTGTTCTTGATTTTCCCCCAATCGGATATTTCGACTCAAACAATAATCCAGCTGGTTTTGACGTGGAGTATTGCAATGACATGGCAGCAGCACTCGAAGTAGATGTTGAAATTTTATCGTTAACTTGGTCAGAGCGCCTTCCTGTTATCGTAACTGGTCGCGCTGATGTCGTTTTTGGAGCAACTTCAGATAGCTTGTCTCGCGCAAAAACAGTTGGATTTTCTATTCCATACGCTATTTACTACGCACAGGGAGTTGTAAATTCCAAGAGTGGTATTAAAACATTTGATGATATTCGTGGTAAGCGAGTTGCCGCGGCAGTTGGTACTGTCCCGGAACAGGAATGGCTCAAAATTGCAAAAGAGTGGGGTGAAGAAAATCTTTATCAAGGCTATCAGTCAGAAAATGAAGTTTTTCTTGCTGTAGCGCAGGGTAAAGCTGACCTTGGTATTACTACAAATACAGCGGTAAAACCAATTACCGAGCAATATGATAATATTGACGCTGGACCTAGAATGCCATGGACGACTGATTATACTTCGGTCGTTGGTAAACGGACTGATATTAGCTGGCTAAATTACTTGAATCTTTTCGTAACGCATCAGGTTAGATCCGGACGTTATCAAGAATTGTGGGGTAAGTTCGTCGGTGGCGAAGCACCAGAGCTAAGAATACCAGGTGTGATGTACTAAACTGTTCCGAGAATAATTTTCCCTCGTCATTCTGATTTTTGACGAGGGAAATACTAGGTTTATTTAATGTTTGATTATAATTTTCACTGGCGTCCGGTATTGAAAAGTTTACCTGACTTGCTTGAAGCTAGTTTAGTAACGTTGCAAGTCGCTGTTTTATCGATGATTATCGGCATTATAATCGGATTATTTTTGTCAGTTATAAAAATAAAGACAAGAGGACTACCTAAATGGTTCGCTACTTGTTGGATTGAATTAGCTAGAAATACGCCTGCTTTATTTCAACTTTTTTTCTTTGGATTTGGATTAGGGGCATTGGGCATACATCTAACCCCATTTTTTATTGTTTTAGCTGGATTGAGCTTTAATAATGCGGGCTATCTGGCTGAAAATTTTCGTGGGGGGTTCAATGCAGTCCCAGAAACACAGATAAAAGCGGCTAGAAGTTTGGGAATGAATTTATGGCAAGCTTATACTCGAATACTCATCCCACAAGTATTGAGAATAGTTTATTATCCTATGACTAACCAATTTGTTTGGGCGGTGCTTATGTCCTCTCTTGGTATGTTAGTTGGTTTTCGTGAATTATCCGGCGAAACTCAATTTTTTGCCAGTAAAACATATAGAATTTTTGAATATTTCGCAGCAGCTGCAATAATATATTATGTCATGGTCAAGCTGATTTTATTTGTCTCAAAACTTCTAGCAGCTCGACTATTTCGTTATTGATTAGAGGTCTATATGGAAAACCAAATAAGTTTCTTTAGTAGTTTTGGTTTAAATGATGTTTTCTTCATGGCCGAAGCAGCATATAGGACATTATTGATTTCTATGATCTCAATCTCGATTGGAACGGTTATCGGCGGCATATTTGGTTGGATGTTGTTTGAAGGACGAATTTTGGCAACTATACTTTTAGGTCCAATTTTAGATGTTTTCAGGTCTGTACCCCTCATAATTCAACTTGTTCTTTTCTATAATTTTGCTCCTATCGTAGGATTTGACCTTGACGCGTTTGAATCTGGATTGGTTATTCTCACCTTATATACAGCAGCTCTTGTTGCAAATGTAGTACGAGGAGGTATCGCATCTGTTGGTGAACCAATGAGAAGAGCGGCCCGTTCTCTCGGAATGAATTACTGGCAAGATTTGCGCTATGTAGTTTTTCCAATTGGTGTACGGGCAATTTTTCCTTCTTGGGTAGGTGTTGCACTGGGCGTTTTGAAAGATAGTGCGTTAGTTTCAGTTTTAGGGTATGTCGAGCTTCTTCGTGCGAGCCAAATTCTCATGACAAGAACTCAGGAGCCATTATTGATTATAGCTGTAGCTGGGGCATTCTACTTTGCTCTTTCTTACCCAATTTCACGTTTTTCTGCTGGTTTCGAGAGGAAATGGTCCCAATGATACAAATAGACAAACTGCAAAAATATTTTGGACAATTGCATGTTTTACGTGGCATTGACCTGCAAGTAAAAAAAGGTGAAGTTTTATCGGTCATAGGCGCTTCTGGTTCGGGTAAGTCAACTTTACTTTATTGCATAAATGGTCTTGAGCAAATTCAGGGAGGGACAATTACCGTAGATGGTGTAGAGGTTCACGATAAAGGCACAGACTTAAATAAGTTGCGTCAATCTATGGGAATGGTATTCCAACAATGGAACAGTTTCCCTCACTTAACAGCCATTGAGAATGTTGCTTTGGCACCTAGGATTGTAAAGAAAAAATCTAAGTCAGAGGCAATTGAAATCGCTAAAAAGCAATTAGTTCATGTTGGTTTAGAAGATAAGCTAAATGTCTATCCGAGTGAGCTGTCAGGAGGACAACAGCAAAGACTTGCGATAGCAAGAGCATTGGCGATGGACCCTCAATATATGTTGTTCGACGAAGCCACCTCAGCTTTAGACCCTGAATTGGTGGGAGAAGTACTTGAAACTATGAGGTTGCTTGCAGAGGAAGGTATGACTATGATTTGTGTAACACATGAAATGGGTTTTGCAAGAGATGTATCCGATAGAGTTGCTTTTTTTCATGACGGAATCATAGAAGAAATTGACACAGCAGAAAATATTTTTGAAAATCCAAAATCTGAATTGACCCAAAAATTCTTATCTAAAGTCAGATAAATCGTATATATTTTGTCTGAGCTAAAGAAATCTGTAATGTGTAATAGTATTTTTTTATGGAAGGAATATAAATGGTGAGGTCAGTTTTTTCGGGATGTATGCCAGCTCTTATGACACCATGTGATACTAATCGTAACCCAGATTATGATGCGTTAGTAAAAAAAGCGTCTGAGTTAATTTCGGCTGGAATGTCTGCAGTTATTTATTGCGGGTCAATGGGAGATTGGCCACTTCTCACAGATGATGAGAGAATGACAGGCGTAGAACGTTTAATTGGTGCGAATATACCTGTCATTGTTGGAACAGGGGCCGTAAATACAAAATCAGCGGTGCGCCATGCCGAACATGCAAAAAAGAGTGGTGCACTTGGTTTGATGGTTATTCCGCGTGTTCTCTCAAGAGGTTCCTCAGCTAGCGCCCAAAAAGCTCATTTTAAAGCTATATTATCCGCTGCAGAAAATTTACCCTCCGTTATATACAATAGTCCTTATTACGGATTTGCCACGAGGGCAGACTTATTTTTCGACCTAAGAGCAGAACATTCAAATCTCATTGGCTTCAAGGAATTTGGAGGAAATGAGGATTTAAGATATGCAGCCGAATTTATTACTTCGCGTGATGAAAACGTGACTTTAATGATTGGAGTAGATACGTCCGTATATCATGGGTATGTTAATTGTGGAGCCTCAGGTGCAATAACAGGAATCGGGAACGCGCTTCCAAAAGAAGTTTTATTATTAACTAAACTCTGCGAAAAAGCAGCTGTTGGAGATGCTTTGGCACGCCGTCAAGCCCAAGAATTAGATGAAGCATTAGCTGTTCTATCTAGCTTTGATGAAGGACCAGATCTTGTTCTTTATTACAAATATCTAATGGTATTAAATGGGGAGACAGAGTATGAATTTCATTTTAATGAAACCGACAAGTTATCGGAATCACAGCGACATTACATCAAAAAACAATACCAACTTTTTAATGCTTGGTACGATGATTGGACCAAGCGTGAAGCATTATAGAATTGATTAGAGTAATAGATAGCCACACAGGCGGCGAGCCAACGAGAGTTATCATAGAGGGTGGTCCAGATTTAGGAAGTGGCCCTCTCTTAGAAAGAGCACGTTTGCTTGAAGACAATTATCTTGAATTTTGTCGCTCCGTTTTATGTGAACCAAGAGGTTATGATGCGATGGTTGGCGCTTTGATTGTTGCTCCAGTAGATAAGCAATGTGTGACAGGTGTTATTTTTTTTAATACTTCGAAAAATTTGGGCATGTGCGGCCATGCCACCTTAGGACTTCTTGTAACTCTTTACCATTTAGGTCAGATATCTGTTGGGGTTCATAAAATAGAAACACCGGTTGGTATTGTAAGTGCTCAACTACATGACTCAAATTCCGCATCAGTTGTTAATGTAGAAAGCTATCGATATAAAAAAGATATACCTGTGCAAGTCAAAAAATTTGGAAAAATCACCGGAGATATTGCGTGGGGAGGAAATTGGTTCTTTTTAGTCCGAAATTCTCCCATATCAGTGCAAACCCAAAATATTAGTAAATTAATAAATCTCTCTTCTGCTATAACGCGTGCACTGGAATTACAGAAAATCACAGCTCCCAATGGTGAGCCAATAGATCACGTTGAATTATATGGAAAGCCCGATAATCAAAAAGCACATAGCAAGAATTTTGTGCTGTGTTCGAGTGGCGATTATGATAGGTCTCCCTGCGGAACAGGTTCTTCTGCTAAACTTGCTTGCCTTGCGGAAGATGGAATATGGCCAGAAAATAAAGAATGGGTGCAAGAGAGTATAATTGGAAGTCTCTACTCAATGCGTTATAAATGGGGTGACGGTTATCAGATTATACCGACCATCACTGGAAGTGCTTTTATAACTTCAGAGGCAACATTAAGGTTTAATTTACTGGACCCCTATCGTCACGGGATTAGTTTTTAATTATAAATCATGTGTCGCACGATTGTTTAGCTAAGAATTTTGAAATAAAGTAAATAACAAAACTTTTTTGGAGTCATAAATTGAAGCTACCCTTAGATTGTGATGTAGCTATAATTGGTGGCGGTATAATTGGTCTTTCAATTGCCATGTCATTACAGCAAACAGGTAAATCGGTTATTGTTATTGACCGCGATGATAAGCTAATCAATGCATCCAGAAACAACGCAGGCGCTTTTGCTTTTGCAGATATATTACCACTTGCGACACCACAAATTATAAAAGCTGCGCCAAAATGGCTTCTCGATCCAGCGGGACCTTTATATATACATCCAGCCTATGTTTTCTCCATTTTTCCATGGATGTTTCGTTTTTGGAGAGCAAGCTTGAATGATAAATTCGAACAATTATTGCAAGCTCAAGCCTCTTTGATGGCTTTGTCACGCGATGCATTAGAGCGACAGGTGATAGAATTAAAAGCAGAATCCTTGTTGCATCGGAAAGGTCAGTTAAGGATATACCAACATAAAAAAAATTTTGATAGAAGCGCTATATTTTGGAAAGCATGTTCTCAACATAACGTGCGATATACGTTGCTAAATTCAGCCGCAGAAATAGCTGAAATCCAGCCTGGATTAAATTCAACTTATGAACATGCTGGTTTCACACCAGACTGGATTAATGTTACTGACCCAAATAGTTGGTTGCAGCATATACAAGATCTATTCATAGTTCGTAGCGGAAAATGGGTGGATAAAAAGGTAGATAGGATTATCCCATCCCAGAATGATGTTTCAATTAAGATGGAAGAACATACGGTTAATGCTTCTTTTTGTGTTGTAGCAGCAGGCGCTTGGTCAAGCAGGTTGGCTTCTGACCTAGGTGATAAAATTCCACTTGATACAGAACGTGGATATAACGTCACTTTACCTAATTCAGATTTTGATTTGAAGACGCATTTGACCTTTGCGGAACATGGTTTCGTTGTATCAACGATAAATAAAGCAATTAGGGTTGGTGGCGCGGTAGAATTTGCAGGACTGAGACGACCCCCTAATTTTAATAGAGCTTCTGCCTTGCTTAAAAAAGCAGAGAATTTTATGCCTGGTTTACTCAATGGCAATGGTTATGATAAATGGATGGGGTTTAGACCATCTCTTCCAGATAGTCTTCCAGTAATTGATTATTCGACTCTGTCCAAAAGAGTGCTGTATGCATTTGGTCATGGTCATCTGGGATTAACGCAAGCTGCGGGAACTGCAGAATTAGTGAGAGATTTGATAATTGGGCAAAATCCAGCAATTAATATAAGTGCTTTTTCAGCTAAACGATTTTAGACTTAAACAGCGAAGTATTTAAAAGTAGAAAATTAATATTTTTTGTGTAGCAAGACCAAAATAAGGAGACATTTGAATGCGAAGTACAAAAACGATTCAGGTTATTTCCTGCCATGCTGAAGGTGAAGTAGGAGATGTTATAACTGGTGGAGTGGCGCCTCCACCCGGTGATACAATTTGGGAGCAGCGAACCTTTATTGAGCAAGATAAAAAATTACGTAATTTTGTATTAAATGAGCCAAGAGGTGGCGTTTTTAAGCATGTAAATTTGCTTGTTCCACCAAAACACCCAGACGCGGATGCGGCTTTTATAATCATGGAACCAGAGGATACCCCTCCTATGTCTGGTTCAAATTCGATCTGTGTTTCTACTGTACTTTTAGACGCAGGAATTATTCCAATGCAAGAGCCTATTACGAATATGACGCTAGAGGCTCCTGGCGGTCTAGTAGAGGTTATAGCACGTTGTAAAAACGGAAAAGCTGAAACAATTTCAGTTCAAAATTTACCAAGTTTTGCAGATAGGCTTGGTGTGCCTCTTGAGGTTGAGGGTATCGGTACAATAATTGTAGATACAGCCTATGGTGGGGACAGTTTTGTGGTTGTTGAGGCTGAACCACTTGGTTTTAAACTTGTTCAAGATGAAGCTACTGATTTAGCAAAGCTTGGAATGTTAATAACCAAAACCGCAAACGAACAAATTGGTTTTTCCCATCCCGGAGAACAGAGTTGGAATCATATATCTTTTTGTGCTTTTTGTGGTCCCCTTTCCTCAACACCAACAGGTCTTCAGGGGAAATCAGCCGTCGCTGTGCGACCAGGAAAAATTGATCGTTCACCAACTGGAACAGCTGTTTCAGCAAGAATGGCCCTAATGCATGCAAAAGGACTTTTGCAAGTGGGACAAACATTCGATGCGTATTCAATTATTAATTCGAAATTCACAGGAAGAATCGTAAGGGAAGAAAATGTCTCTGACAAACCTGCGATTATTCCGGAAATTACGGGGCGTGCTTGGATAACAGGAACTTATCAGCACTTTCTTGATCCTGACGATCCTTGGCCCCAAGGATATAGATTAAAAGATACCTGGGGTTTTTAAAATCGAGACTACATTTCAACTTTTAATTAATTAGTTTGTTCATGGATAAACATAAAATTCATATAAGAAATACAGAATTTAAGAATATGCTTTTGTCTGAATTGCAGGATATTACGAATATTTCTCTAAAAACTGTTAAAGATAGAGCTCCCGTTGAACTAGACCAACAAGCTATCGGAAGATTGAGTAGAATGGATGCAATGCAGCAACAATCAATGGACACGGCCAAAGAAGCCCGTAGAATAGGAAGGTTAAGGCTTATAGAAGCCGCTTTAAGAAGGTTAGAAGAAGGCGATTACGGGTATTGTTTGAATTGTGATGAATCTATAAGTGATGGTAGATTGAAGCTTGATCCCACATTTTCACTATGTATTGACTGTGCTAAATGAGTATTTTTAATTTAGGACATTGCAGGAAATTGTCTGATGCAAAAGAGTGAGGCTGATTTTGCAATAATTGGCGGGGGTATTGTTGGGCTCTCGGTAGCTCATGGACTTTTGAAGCAAGGTGCTTCGGTTATTTGTATTGATGGTACAGATACAGATTTTAGAGCATCCCGAGGAAATTTTGGACTTGTGTGGGTGCAAGGTAAAGGTATTAAAACACCTTTCTACGCAGCATGGACGCGTGATGCGGCCCGCTTATATCCCAGCTTTGTTTCAGAGTTATCGGAAGAAACGGGCATTAAAATTAATTTAAGCCAAATCGGGGGTTACGAATATTTTATAGATTCTAACACTTTAGATGAACGAATAGCTGAATATAAAAAGCTAAAAAGAGCATTAAATGGCGATTATCCATATGAAATTCTATCGTCATCGGAAATTCGTGCAGCTGAGCCAATGGTAGGGGGAGAAACAATAGGTGCAACTTTTTATCCCTACGATGGTCATTTGAATCCATTACAATTATTGAAAGCATTAACGGAATATTGTAAAAAGAGGGGTTTATCCCACTATCTCGGTGAAGTAATCGAAAGTGCCGAAAAAAAAGAGGGTGTGTTTAAATTAGTAACAAAAAAAGGGCTTGAGGTCTCAGCTGAAAAAGTTGTCGTGTGCGCTGGCCTAGGGGCAAAAAAAATAGGTCCCTTATTTGGATTTAAGAATCTTGTATCACCACAGCGAGGACAAATCCTTATTACAGAAAAGCTTCCTCCAATCCTTAAAAGGCCCTCTGTGACAATTCGCCAAACCAATGAAGGCGCCATTCAGATTGGAGATTCTCAAGAGCAAGTTGGGTTTAACGATAATGAAACACAAGTGCAAATGTCTCGGATAGCTCAAAATGCAATAAAAGTAATGCCTAAATTAGCTCAATTTAGATTAATTCGGGCTTGGGGCTCTTTGAGAGTTCTATCCCCTGATGGACTTCCTATTTATCAGCAGTCAGTAAGTATGCCGGGCGCATTTATTGTAACCTGTCATAGCGGTATTACACTGGCTGCAATACATTCCGTTAATTTATCTCTCTGGTTAACTGGGCAAAAAAATGCTCCTGACTTGACCTCATTTAGTGAGCATCGGTTTCATGTATAAATCTTATTTAAAAATTAAGGCCCAAAAGTTTTTTTTTGAATGTAATATGAGTATTGCTACCGCCTTAATATGCCATGAGAGGAAGGGTTTTCGTAATATACAGGTTTTACAAAAATCACGCGGTTTACTGTGTATTATAGGCTCCTGCTCTGATGTCTTCTTCTTTATTGGTGGTGTTGAAAACCAGCAAGGATGTATGATGCTTGCTGAAAAAGGTATCTTGGTGAAACCACAAACATTGAATCCTTTATAGGAGCAAAACAGATGAGAGTTGCAATCATTGGTGCAGGGCCTGCAGGCATCTCAGCTTCGTTGATCCTGACATCTAAGAATGTTCAAGTGACAATTTTAGATGAGCAACACACTATAGGTGGTCAAAATTATCGAAATTCAGAAATAGTTAGTAAGGAAAAAGTTAAGAGCTTAGGCTTTGACTATGTGCAACGAGAATCAATGTTAAAGAGCGTGGAAAAAGCAATTCAACAAAAATTGTTAACACTTAATTTAGGAGCATCTGTTTGGTCGTTGACGGAAAATAAAGAGGTTTCCTGGTCTATTAATGGAAAAAGTTTTTGTCAGAAATTTGATGCCGTCATTCTTGCAACTGGGGCATTGGAGCGTGCGATGCCACTTTACGGCTGGACAAATCCTGGTGTAATCACAGTAGGAGCTGCCCAGAATTTAATGAAAAAAAGCCATTATACACCCACAGCTCCTGTTATGGTGGGTAGTGGTCCTCTATTTTATTTTTTTGCTTGTCAGATGCTTAAGCAAGGGAATCCACCCAAAGCACTTCTAGAGACGCAAAGTAAAATAGATATCTTTAAGTCCATATTTTACCTGCGACCCAATCTGATAACAATATCATATCTTTTAAAAAGTGTCGTAATGCTTGCTAAACTCAAATTGGGAGGTGTGAGACGTGTAAAGTCGGTTACCGATGTCCATATAAAATCAGATGGTAAAGAATACAAAATTCATTTTACGACAGGGAAAACGAAAAGCTATATAGGCGCCCAGAACGTATTTTTGCATGCTGGTATTCATCCAAACATTCAGATTACCCAAGCTTTGGGAATGAAACATGATTGGAACTACCAGAATCAATGTTGGGAGCCACGCACAGATAAATTTGGTCGAACTAATATACCTAACATTCTTATCGCAGGAGACGCTGTTAAAATTCAAGGGGCTGACTCCGCAAAGATTTCAGGAGAAATTGCTGCTCTTAACTTACTTGCTGATAATGGGTATACAGTTGATCATGCAAACATAATTAAAAAAAATCATGTAAAGAATAAGTATGTTCAGTTTTGCAAGTTTTTAGACGTTCTTTACTCTCCAAAGGAGTGGCATAGCTGTCCTCCTGACGATGTCGTAATTTGCAGATGCGAAGGGGTTACTGCAGGAGAAGTAAGAGGGGCAATAAGGATGGGGTGCCTTGGCCCTAACCAGCTTAAAGCTTTCTCCAGATGTGGTATGGGTGATTGCCAAGGCAGATATTGTGGAATGACAGTTGTTAATTTATTTTCCGAAATGGTGGGTCAAACACCTGCCCAAACTGGCTACTTCCGTATACGTAGCCCGATTAAACCAGTTACACTATCGGAAATAGCTAACTTTAAAAAGTTGCCGTAATTAAATTGAGAGAATATTTGTTGTGTGCACCATGTATAAATGGCTTACACCAATAAATTAGAAAGTTAATAGCATCTTAATTATCTTGATGAAAGTTGTTGAAAACCAACCGGTACTAACAAAACTATTCCAATTATCATTGTATTTAACCCAGGAGCTATAAATGCAAGGGAAACAAGGCCAGTGTACCATCGCGCCCAAGTTGGCATGGTTTTAATTAAATAGCCTGTGAATGCAGCACCGAGCAAGCCAATTCCGCATAAAGCACCCAAGAAGGTTATAGAAAAAGTTTGCCACGAAAATCCATCTGCAACTAATAATAGGGCAGGAGAATAGACAAAAACAAATGGTACCAGTGCTTTTGCAATCCCTAACCTAAAGGCAGTATTCCCAGTTGTAAAAGGGTTGGATCCAGAAATACCTGATGCTGCATAGGCCGCTAATGCAACGGGCGGGGTGATATCAGCCAAAACTCCATAATAAAATACAAAAAAATGTGATACTAAAGGTTCGACTCCCATTAATGATAAAGCAGGAGCTGCCACTGCAACTAGGATTATGTAAGTTGCGGTTGTGGGTATACCTGCTCCCATTATAATGCATGCTATAGCGATCAAAATTAGGGAAAAAAACAAGGCCAATTTTTCAACACCAAAAATTGATAATGGCCAGAAACCTCCAAAAAATACCCCGATATCATTGGCAGTTTGCACCACTACGTAACCTAAGCGAAAGCCAACTCCAGTAAGAGTTACAACTCCTACAATAATGCCCACGCAAGCTGCAGCCACACCGACAGCGATAGTATTTCGAGCCCCAACGGCTAAACTTTGATACAGATCACGCAAATTTAATTTTTTTTCGGGTTGCAAGAAACCTACAACGACACATGCGATTATGCCATAAACTGCAGCAAAATCTGGTGTCCTACCAGAAAGAATAAAATAGACTAGAATAATGAGTGGGGCCAGAGTTAGTAAATGCTTCTTAAGTACAAAAAATAAACCAGGCAATTCTTCTGATGGTAACCCGCGCAAATTCAACTTTTTTGCCTCCAAATGCACCATCACAAAAATTCCAAAATAGTGCAATAAGGCGGGAAATAAGGCTGCTGCAAGAATATCTCTGAGTGGTATTTCTAAATATTCTACCATAATAAAAGCAGCTGCTCCTAAAATTGGTGGTGTAATCTGACCTCCTGTAGATGAGGTTGCCTCAACCGCGCCCGAGAAATGCGCAGGATAGCCAACCCTTTTCATCGCGGGGATCGTTAAGGCTCCAGTGGTAACCGTATTAGCGATTGATGAACCTGAAATCGTACCCATAAACGCAGATGAAAAAATAGCGACTTTGGCAGGCCCTCCTGAAAATCTTCCAGCTATGACCATCGCCAAGTCGATAAATAATTGCCCCAGACCAATTCGGGTTGCTAGTACACCAAAAAGTATGAAGAGAAAAACATATTGAGCCATTACACCAATCGCGACCCCATAAATCCCTTGGTTCGTGAGATAAAGATGATTTACTAATCCCGCAATACTTGTTCCGCCGTGCTTTAATGCTCCAGGCGCATAAGGTCCAAAAATCGCAAACGCAATAAAAATAATACTTATTAAAGGTAAGGTGAAGCCGATAGAACGGCGAGAGGCCTCAAGTGTAAGCACAATTAATGCTGCACCAACAATTACATCCAACCTTCCAGGATTACCTACGCGTTCTGCCACGAGCTCTGCTGGCAATAAGGGTAAATACATTGCAGCACCAACGCAGCACAAAGATAAAAAGATATCAATTATTGGAATGCCTTGAACATCAAACCACCCGTTTTTTGCAAGTTTTTTTGATGTCGCATTTTTGGGTCGACGTAGAGCAAATAATAAAAATGCCAATCCTAAAACGAATGAGATGTGAATGCCGCGATGGACTAGCTCGCGCATCAAACCAAATCCAGAGGCATAAAAATGATAAACAGACATAGTCACTAAGAAAAAGGTGACAATTGATGCTAAAAATGGACCAAATTGCCTAAATGATGTTTCGGGATCAAAATTTTGCTCTATTTTTGCCAGTTCTTCTGGGCTTAATGGAGTAGAGTGCAATCTAGTCATCAAAAATGGCCTTATAAGGCTTGAAAAATCAAATAAAATGAGAATAACAAATTAATATTTTTGTTATCCCTATAACCGTTTATAGATTATAGGGATAACTTTTTTTGGGAATGTTATTTTAAAAGCCCGGCTTCTTTATAGAAACGTTCCGCACCAGCATGTAAAGGAACTCCGACACCCGCTAAGGCACTTTCCGGAGTTATAGTTTTACCTTTAGCATGTCCTACATCCATTAATTTGCGTGACTCTTTATTCCACAATGCTTTTGTAATATTGTAAATGAGCTCTTCATCCTCCTTTGATGAGGTGAACCACTGAGCGCCAACAGCAACCGTCGTAGTAGTGTCTACACCCTCATATGTCCCAGCAGGGATATCGCTCAGGGCAAAAAAGCCGTAATCATTTACTAGTTTTTCAGCCCCAGCACCCGAAATTGGCACCAGTTTGATGTCAGCCGCTGAAGCCAACTCCACAATCGCTCCTGTTGGATATCCTGCGACTACAAAAAAGGCGTCTATCTTACCATTTCTGAGAGCCTCAGCTGCGGCATTACCTTTTAATGCCTCTGCCTTAACATCATCTACTCCGATACCATTGGCACCTAAGATAAGTGTCGCATCAACACGTGTTCCGGAACCTGGCTCATCTAAGGAAACACGTTTACCTTTTAAATCAGCCACCGAGTTGATTCCGCTATCAGCAAGAGCTACGAGATGAATATGCTCTTGGAATAGAGCAGCAATGGTTCTAAGCTCTTTTGCAGGTTCTTTACCTTCCATTGTGCCAGTTCCAGTATATGCCCAATATGCGACGTCTGATTGTGCAAAACCAGAATTACGTAATCCTGAAAGAATAGCGTTTACGTTATCAACAGAACCACGTGAAGAGACCGCTGAGGCAATTAGCCCATCAACGCCACAGCTTCCGCCTTTTCCACATTCGCGTGAACCAGGAGGTTTTGATATAGCGTTTGCGATCATTCCGCCAACAGGATAGTAGGTATAAGCTGTACCGCCAGTTCCTATTGTGAAGAATTTAAGGTCAGCCGCACTAACATTTGCTAGACAACTTATTGTCATTACACCAGCTAAAGCTAGTGATTTTATTGTTTTCAAAAACATTAATATCTCCTTTATTTTTTTAGATGATTACCTAACTTATTGGGCAGGTCAATAAGGGATTTTACAAGTTATTTTCCAATTGAGTTTCTGTGGGCTCACCATTTTTTTAACCTCTAAATAATTCAACTATTTTTTGTTTAATTTTTTGCTTTAGAGATATTTAAAATAGAAATTCGTATATTAATTAAAAAATCGTATAAGGGTTTTTGAACCAATATTCTTCCAGATTTGTGTCTGTTGCAATTCTGTCAAATACCGCAAATATGCCCGGGGAATGAAGAGGCGTTAAAACACCGTGCCAAATATTTTTATGAAAATTAATCCCAACATTTGGTTCTGTTAGAAAAGCATTTGGTCTTGCCGGTTTTCCTCCCTCATCAATTGCTACAATAACCAAAAATGGTTGTTCATACATAGGGATGAATGCCTGACTACCTTTTGGATGGCGTTCCATCATTTTTAATGTGTAGGGTAGTTTGCGTGGCTCTGCATTAAATAAGCTAATGCCTGGTTTACCGCCTTTATCAAATTCTATGGTTGCTAAATTATGGTGTCTTTCGCACATACCGTGGTTTATTATCAAATCAGGCGCATCTTTTAGTGCAAGCAAATCGCCAAACGGTTTGAATAATTCCGCGGAAATTTTTTTGAGCTTTATTTTGCTAATATCATTGGACATTTATGCCTCAATTTATAAATGAAGTGGCATATGTCTATTAACATCTTTATACAGTAGATAGCGGAAAGGTTTATTTCCTGCAGCGTAGCAGGCTTGCGGGCAGAAAGCACGCAGCCACATATAATCACCTTCTTCTACTTCACGCCATTCTCCGTTTAGATAATAAACACCCCTCCCTTGAAGTACGTAAAGCCCGTGTTCCATAACGTGTGTTTCAGCAAATGGAAGCACGCCGCCAGGTTGAAATGTGACGATTGTTACATGCATATCATGGCTTAAATCAGAGGGATCAACAAATAGACTAGTCTGCCACACCCCGTTTGTGTCTGGCATAGAAACTGGTGTGACATCTTCGTCAGTTGTAATGAATGGCTTAGGGCGAACTATACCATCAACATCAATATATCGCTTTCTTATCCAGTGAAAAACAGCTTTTTCGCTTGTTTTGTTATGTAAGCTCCATAATAATCCGGCAGGCAAGTATGCATAACTTCCGGCTGAAAGAACGTGAACCTTGCCATCATATTCTAACTCAATAGAGCCATCGACGACAAACAACACGTGTTCGCATGCAATATTATCGTCTGGTCTTTTCGAGCCCCCTTCTGCGGAAACCTCCATAATATAATGAGAAAAACTTTCCGCAAATCCAGTAAGCGGTCGGGCTATAACCCATAGCCTTGTTTTTTCCCAAAAGGGCAAAAAACTCGTTACGATATCCGACATAACAGTTCTCGGTATGAAGGCGTAAGCATTGGTGAAAATAGCTCTATCCGCAAATCTTTCTGTTTGTGATGGAAGACCAGCCTCAGGTAGCGCATAAGTATATTTTGGGCGGTTAGTAGTCACATAAGTCCTTTAATATTTATTCTGACTCATTATTCTCACATGAATTTTAAAAGTTTTTCAAGGGCAATTTTTTCAATTTGACAACAACCCTCAAGGAATTCTGTCTCATGATCGGAATTTAATCTTTCATTAATTTTTGCGAGTAAATCAAATTTTAAGAAATCTGCTTCAGACAATATAAATTTAAAACCGAATTTTTTGTAATATTTGATGCACAGATTTTTTGCTTTTTCCATATCCTGTGTAGAAATTTGATTTCCAAAATCATTCGAATTTTCAAAGAGTCCTGAATGTGCTGTCAATAATTGTTTTTGTTTTATATAATTTGCTCCTCTAAATATTCTGCAAAATGCATTATGAAGTCCGATTGGGGTATTATGGCTTGGACCAAGCTCCAAATTGAAAGCACCTTTTGCAATCCAACTACCATTTTCAAATATATTTGAAAATTTTGCTATAAATGCTTGCTCTGAAAGAGCTGTTGCTCTTGACCGCCAAGTCTCCATATCAAATGGATAATTAGTATGCCAATAATCAGAAATGTCTATTCTACGAGGATACCAAACATCCTTGATGCTTTGGATATACAGTAAAAATTTATTTAACGACTCTATCCTGCCCGGCCTTCCAATTATTCTACAATGTAATCCTATCGAGAGCATCTTTGGATTCCCTTTTTCACCTTCTCTGTAAAGGGAGTCAAAACTATCTTTTAAATAGGTAAAAAATTGGTCACCAGAATTAAACCCTTGCACATTTGCAAAACGCATGTCGTTTGCATCCAACGTGTAAGGAATAATAAGGTGGGGTTTATCACGATAAATATACCAGTAAGGTAAATCATCTGCATAAGAGTCTGAGATGTAATCAATCGTTTCTTGCTTGCAAACAAGTTCAACAGAATTCATGGAAGCTCTTCCAGTATACCATCCTTTTGGCGGTGTTCCTGTTACACACCTGTGCAATTCTATTGCTTTTTTTATCAGCTCTTCTTCTTCATGTTGGCTGAGGTCTTTATGGTCAATCCATTTTAAACCATGACTTGCAATTTCCCAATCAGCTAATTTCATAGCGTGGACTTGTTCTGGGCTCCTAGCCAAGGCGGTTGCTATTCCATACACTGTTATGGGAATAGAGTAATGAGTAAATAGGTCGTATATTCTCCAAAAACCGGCTCTAGCGCCATATTCGTAAATGCTTTCCATATTCCAATGTCGCTGATTTGGCCATGGCACTGCATTAATTATCTCAGATAAAAACCCCTCAGATTGAGCGTCTCCATGCAATAAACAGTTCTCGCCACCTTCCTCATAATTTAAAACAAATTGCACAGCAATTTTTGCACTGTTTGGCCACTCTATTTGTTTTGGCTGGCAGAATTTTCCGCTCAAGTCGCGAGGATATCTGTTAGTATTCATCTTTTCTTCCACTATTACACGGCTATCATAGCACAATGAAAGAGAACAGTTTAGGAGAATTCTATTTCATAGCTGTTTAAAGTTATATCTTCTGTCCTGCCTCATAATCTAGTTTTATAAAATTGCGCGCAGAATTGGCCCTTTGTAAAAAATAAGAGATACTAATAGTTGTGCAAAAATGTTTGCATGGGTATGAAAAAAAACACCTTTCTACTATCGTATTGTGATGTTACGTATTGTTGTTGTTAAATGTAGACTTATTACTTCAGAATAAATGATTGGCCAATTCGATATGGAAGGCATTAAACCACAAAATTCTATGCAACGAGCTAGAGGCCAAATTGATTTCAGAATAAATGGACCTCATGTAACCCATCTATATCAGTCTGGCTGTAGTAAATTGATGTTGCCTAAGACATATGGGATAATGAGAGAGGCTGTATTGCTTAACACCGCTGGCGGTATCACCGGTGGGGATGTTCTCAATACTAACATCACTGCTTCAGATTGTAATCTTGTTGTTACTAGTCAAACAGCTGAGCGATTTTATCGGAGCAATATGCAGCCCGCGTCAATTTCCATTGTTTTGAAGGCCAATAATGGGGCTAAATTGCACTGGATACCGCAGGAAACGATTCTGTTCGAAGGTGCTGCTGTGGATAGAACGATTAGGCTGGATATGGCACACGATTGTAATTGTTTGTTGGCAGAGACACTTGTTTTTGGCAGGGGGGCGATGGGCGAGAAAATAAGAACATGTCACTTTACCGACCAATGGCGATTATATGAAGAAGGCAAGTTATATCACTCTGAAGCTATACGAATGACGGGTGATATAGAGAAACTTCTTGATTCAAAAGCGGGCGCATATGGTGCTAGAATTATATCAACAATTATTTGTGCAGGACAAAATACAGAACTTCTCAGGCCGATTGTAGAAAAAAAATTGGCATCGATACGTTCAGTTTCTGCTGTTAGTTTTTTCAATGGAAAGATGATAATTAGACTTTTAAACTCTCATTGTTTGCATGGGAGAACTGATTTCAACCAAATACTAATGGAACTTCGAAGGCAGCCCATGCCGCGGGTGTGGCAGCTATGAATAAAAGGAGAATAAGGTGAAACTCAGTCCAAGAGAAAAAGATAAGTTGTTAGTTTCTGTAGCGGCAATGGTGGCCCGCAATAGAAAACAAAGGGGCGTAAAGCTGAATTATCCAGAAGCAATAGCGCTTATTACAGATTTTGTAGTAGAAGGCGCACGTGATGGCCGTAACGTAGCAGACCTTATGGCAGCCGGTGCGAATGTGGTGACGCGGGAAGATTGTATGGACGGAATTGCAGAGATGATACATGACGTTCAAGTCGAGGCTACATTTCCGGATGGAACCAAACTCGTTACTGTCCATCATCCCATTCGATAAAGGAGAATTGTTATGATTCCAGGCGAGGTAATTACAAAAGGCGAGGATATTTTGTTAAATGCCGACAGGAAAACCGTATTGATTGTGGTTGCAAATTCAGGTGATCGGCCGATACAAGTTGGCAGCCATTATCATTTTTTTGAGACTAACTCAGCTTTGGTGTTTGATAGAAAATTAAGTAGAGGGATGCGACTAGATATTGCAGCCGGAACGGCTGTTAGATTTGAACCAGGTCAGGAAAGAGAGGTGCAGCTAGTTTCTTTTGGGGGCAAGAAAGCGATTTACGGATTTAATCAAAAAATAATGGGGAAATTATAATGGCTATATCTCTTTCACGAAAAATCTATGCAGATATGTATGGGCCTACGGCTGGAGATAGAGTCCGTCTTGCTGATACAGAATTATTCATTGAAGTTGAGAAAGATCTTACTGAATACGGTGATGAAGTAAAATTTGGTGGTGGTAAGGTTATCCGTGATGGTATGGGACAATCACAGGTAACACGAAAAAATGGAGCGGTGGATACAGTGATCACCAATGCATTAATTGTAGATGTTGGTGGCATTTATAAAGCAGATATCGGTCTTAAGGATGGAATAATTTATGCAATTGGAAAAGCGGGTAATCCAGATACGCAACAAGGGGTAGACATTATAATTGGTTCATCAACAGAAGCGATTGCTGGTGAGGGTCACATTGTCACCGCTGGTGGTTTTGACAGCCATATTCATTTTATTTGTCCACAACAGATTGATGATGCTCTGCATTCTGGCCTAACAACATTGCTTGGTGGTGGCACCGGCCCTGCACATGGAACTCTTGCGACGACCTGCACACCTGGCCCATGGCATATTTCAAGAATGCTTCAATCAGCAGATAGTTTTGCGATGAATTTAGCATTCGCAGGCAAAGGAAATGCCTCAGTTCCAGCGCCACTTGAGGAACAAATTAATGCGGGCGCGTGTGCCCTTAAATTACACGAAGATTGGGGTACAACCCCGGCTGCAATCGATAATTGTCTTGGCGTTGCAGATGCTATGGATGTTCAGGTAATGATTCATACAGACACTTTAAATGAGAGTGGATTTGTTGAAAACACAGTCGCTGCAATGAAAGGTCGAACAATTCACGCATTTCACACGGAGGGTGCTGGTGGTGGACACGCACCTGACATAATTAAGATTTGCGGCGAAAAACACGTTATTCCGTCTTCTACAAACCCTACCCGCCCTTATACTGTAAATACTCTTGAGGAGCATCTCGATATGTTGATGGTTTGTCACCATCTGGATAGGTCTATTCCAGAAGATGTGGCGTTCGCAGAAAGTCGCATACGAAAAGAGACGATCGCTGCGGAAGATATTTTACATGATATGGGTGCATTTTCTATTATAGCATCAGACAGCCAGGCTATGGGGAGAGTAGGTGAAGTCATTACACGTACTTGGCAAACTGCTCATAAAATGAAGGTTCAACGTGGCCGTCTTGCAGATGAAGTGGGGGACAACGATAATCTGCGGGTAAAAAGATATATTGCTAAATACACAATTAATCCCGCCATTTGTCATGGACTGTCGGAGCATATAGGTAGTATTGCTATTGGTAAGCGCGCTGACTTGGTTATTTGGAATCCCGCTTTTTTTGGTGTTAAACCAGAAATGGTGCTTCTTGGTGGAAGTATCGCTGTAGCGCAAATGGGAGATCCCAATGCATCTATCCCTACACCGCAACCTGTATATACGCGGCCTATGTTTGCATCATTTGGACGCTCTGTTGAACAATCCGCAGTTTGTTTCGTTAGCAAAGCTGCAATGGAGAATAATATTGGCTTAGAACTAGGATTAAAAAAGCAAACTATGGCTGTTCAAAATACAAGATCAATCTCTAAAGGAGATATGATTATGAATAATCAACTGCCTGAAATAGAAGTGCACCCTGAGACTTATGAGGTTCGCGCCGATGGGGAGCTTTTATTATGTGAGCCAGCTCAGGAGCTACCGATGGCACAACGCTACTTTATGTTTTAACTATTTCAAAAAGGGAGTTCAAAGATGCATATCTCGCAAAAAATCCAGCATAACATAGAAAAAGAAAGTGCAACTGATACCATTACCTTGGATTATGAAGCCAGATTCTTGCGACGCAAAAGGTTAATATCAGATAGTGGGGAGGCATTTCTAGTAGAACTTCAAGAGGCGCAAACTGTGTCCGAAAGAGATGGGTTTGTCTTGGATGATGGGCGTATTATTGCAATACATCCAAAGTCCGAACCAATTATGAAAATTACGTCTAGCAATATTGCTCGTATTGCATGGCATATAGGAAATAGGCATACACCTTGCCAAATACAACAAGATCATTTGTTTATCCAGCAAGACCATGTGATTGAAGATATGTTGATAGTATTGGGAGCAAAAATCGAAAAATTAGAAGCTGCTTTTATGCCTGAAAGAGGTGCTTATGGTAATGGACGAACACATAGTCACCACGAAACTCCGCTGGAAACTAAATATTCGCATCCAAACCATCAACACTGACAGACAGGTAATGAAAAAGCAATATCATGATATGATGGTTCTGCAGGCTTGGTTCTCCCCAGCATTTCCTATTGGTGCTTTCAGCTATTCTCATGGGATTGAAACAGCTATTCAGGAGGCTATGATCTCAGGAAAGGATAGCTTGACAGAGTGGATTGCCTGTTTGCTGACCTATGGCTCTGGATGGAATGATTGTTTGTTTTTAAAAGCTGCTTTCGAAATGGGTGAAGGGGTAAACGATCTATGCCTTTCAATTTGTACTGGTGAAGAAAGATATAGAGAAACAGTTGAGCTGGGGGCTGCTTTCACTCGAAGTGTAAATACAAGTTATGGTATGGAACTCGATGATGGCTTAGCTTACCCAGTTGCGGTTGGGTTAGCCGCAAGTAAACATAAACTTGATATGACACTTACGGCCCAGAGCTACCTTCAGGCATTTGCAGCAAATTTAATTTCCGTTGGAGTACGTACTATTCCGATAGGTCAACAAGCGGGTCAGGACTCTCTGGTAAGTCTTTTTGCCGTTATCGAAAATATAATGCCTGATTTGTTAGAAGCAAGTCTGGATCAATTGGGAGGTGCAACATTTATGTCTGAAATTATGTCAATGAAGCACGAAAACGCGAATCCTAGGATATTTAGAACATGATAAAAGATAAATTAAAATATGGACCACTGCGTGTCGGTATTGGTGGCCCAGTGGGTGCTGGTAAAACAAGTATGACGGAGGCACTATGCAAAAGCCTTGCATCAGATATCTCGATGGCGGTCATTACCAATGATATATACACACGAGAAGATGCTGAATATCTCGTTCGCGCTCAGGCTTTATCATCTGACAGAATCTACGGTGTTGAAACTGGTGGCTGCCCTCATACTGCCATTCGCGAGGATGCATCAGTTAATCTAGCTGCGATGGATGACTTGAAAGGTCGTTTTCCGGATTTAGAATTGATATTATTAGAGTCAGGTGGGGATAATTTAGCTGCAACATTTAGCCCAGAGCTTGTTGACCTTACTATTTATGTAATCGATGTGTGTATGGGAGCTGACATTCCAAGAAAAAAAGGTCCGGCATTAATGAAATCTGATATGCTGGTTATAAACAAAATTGAGCTTGCCGAGCATGTAGAAGTGGACCTCGAAAAGATGCGAGAAGATACTAAGCAAAATAGAGGAGAACTTCCGTTTATTTTTGGTTCGATGAAGAGAGGTGTTGGCCTAGAAGAACTCTCAGAATTTTTGAGGCTTCAGGGCGGGTTTTTTTAGCGTTAGTCATTCTTGATGTTATTTAAGTGGTATTTTTGCGAAAAGCTGTTTTTTTTGCTTTATTCCAATATTTAAAAAAACGAATAAAATCGACGTTTTCGTCAATTTGAGCAAAAGAGCGTGGGTAAACAAATTCTAGGTCAAACTGCTCTGAAATCTCATTTATAATACTCATTATAGGAATGTCTGTTGTAAAGGGAGTAAGTATTTTTTCTGGTGAAATTTCTTTTATTATTTTTTTTGTGTCACCATAATAAATATCTATAGGCATTGAGCATAGAGTTTCGTAAATAAAAACAAGACGCTTAAGAGAATAACATCTGCGTTTAAAAAAAACATCATCCCAAATAAATAACGCTTTGGAACTAGGATTCATTCTTGAGAAAATAGGATGATGGTCCCCAAGTCCTTTATCATGTATGTAGAGTAATTGCATGCTTATTACCTAATCATATTTGGAAATAATCTATCTATTAAAGCTTCATAACTTGAATGGAGAATTTCGTTATTTTGAGGCGAGGTATCTACCTTACCATGAAAATATTTATCTACATTCTCTAGATTGAAAATATATGGCTTATTGCTGAAAGTGCTAGCCACCCATTGCCAGGAAAAATTATTGCTCGCTTCGTCTCCATCAAGTAGATGTTGTAAAAACCAAAAAGCACCCGACTGCCATTGAATACGTCTAAAATGAACAATATAACTTGCTAAATACATGCGTGCATGATTATGCAGATAACCTGTCTCTATTAACTCCTCTATAAATGAATTAATACAACTTGAGTCGGTTTTGGCCTCCAAAATATCTGATGGTAAATTCTCTGAATAATCAAAGGCCGAAAAACCTGTTTTATATTCCTCAACATCGTTCCAAACCCATTCCGGGTGTTTAACAGCTATTCTTTGCCAGAAATCACGCCAGCCTAATTCTTGAATAAATTTCTCGGATCTCTTTACATCTGAATTAATTTTTAATGCAAAATTTCTTACCTCATCAAGACTTATTATACCGTGATGAATATAAGCAGATAATTTTGTTATTTTTCCATTTCCAAAATTTCTAGTTTTACCATATTCTATAGGATCAATTTGGTTTAATTTATCATATGCGGATCTCGTTCCACCGATAACATGCGATGCATTTCCTTCGGACCACTCAGATAGTCCTCTGACATATTCAATAAGACAGTCCCTAGACTTAAAATTCTTGACTAATTTTTTCATTGATTCTTCCCTCAAACACCAGGTAGTTCAGTGATAATTGAAAACTAGGTAAGAAAAAAACTTTTTTACAAAAAATTAAAAAAAGAATACAGATTTTGCTTTATTGACCTATATTTTAGTCGATAAAAAATTTAACTAATATGAATGCTATGTGATGATAAATATTCTCTGGTTTAAGAGAGACCTGCGTGTTCACGACAATGAAGCGCTAGTAAACGCAGCGAAAAATGGTATTGTTTTACCCTTGTATATTTTTGAGCCAGCTCTTTGGAATATGGAAGAGATGAGTTATGCTAAATATGCATTTTTAAAAGCTAGTCTTAAAGAATTAGACGACGAATTAAAACAACTTGGCCAGAGACTAATTATAAAAAATGGGAATGCGATTGAGATCTTTGATAAGTTGCATAGTAGCCACGGTATCCAGAGCGTTTTTTCCCATCAGGAGACTTGGAACGGTTGGTCATACCAACGTGATACTAGCGTTCAGAAATGGTTCAAATCCAAGGGTATAAATTGGTTTGAATTTAATCAAAATGGGGTTATCCGATGCCTTAAGGACAGGAATGGGTGGGCTAAAAATTGGCAGTCACAAATGTCCTTAACTTCATTTAAATCGCCTCTAAAACTACATCCGATTGCTGAAACAACTGAGAAAATAAACGCCTACCCAAAAGAAGAAAATGAGATAAAAAAACAAGTTTTGGTTAAAGGAGGTCGATTAGAGGGATTACATCTTCTAGACAGTTTTCTAAATGTGAGAGGAGAGAATTATACGAAGCAGATGTCGTCTCCCACCACTGCCTATAGAAGCTGTTCACTGATATCAGCTCATCTTGCTTTTGGAACTATCTCAATGCGTGAGACATTTCAGGCAGCACAAAATCGGAAAATAGAGATTCAAAATTATAAGAAATCGGAGCGTGGTAATTGGCCATCCGCTCTCAATTCGTTTCTAGGTCGTCTTAGATGGCATTGTCATTTTATTCAAAAGTTAGAAGATGAGCCACGAATTGAATTTGAAAATATGCACCCCTCCTATAATAATCTGCGTAATGACAAATTTGACGAAGAATATTTTTTGGCTTGGAAAACTGGTAACACCGGATATCCAATGATTGATGCATGTATGCGTTCATTAATAAGCACTGGCTGGCTAAATTTCCGTATGAGGGCTATGTTAGTAAGTTTTTCCAGTTATCACCTTTGGTTGCATTGGAGGCGTCCTGCAACATATTTAGCATCATTATTCGTAGACTTTGAACCTGGAATTCATTTTAGCCAGATGCAAATGCAGTCAGGTACTACCGGTATAAATAGTATTCGAATATATAATCCGATAAAACAGGGTCAGGATCATGATCCTGACGGAACATTCATCAAAAAGTGGGTGCCTGAACTTGCCAAATTACCGATGAACGAAATTCATGAGCCATGGAAAACAAATTTAGCAAAAGGCTATCCTTCTCCAATTATTGAAGAGTCAATAGCTCGTAAAAAAGCAGCAAGCCTAATATATAATCTTCGTCGAACTAATAGCCAGCATAATAAAAAATCAAAGGAAATTGCTAATAAGCACGGAAGTCGCAAATCTGGCTTAAGAAGCAAGTCATTCAATAAATCAAAAAAAAAGTTATTGGTTAAAACTAATCAATTGCCATTACCATTATAAAAAAAATATTATTTTATGATGGAGTGTTAATCTTAAAAAAAATGAGTTAGTCTTTTTCTACAAAAAAGACATAACGAAAGATTTAAGAGATGGTAATCGAAAATCCAAAAAGGTTTAACTGGTCAGGTGAATTCACCGAAAGTATGCAAGGAGCATATCAAGCAGATGGCTTTCTTGTTATAGACAATTTTGCAACTCATGAAACCTGTGACAAGCTGATGAAGCAGTCAGATGTTTTAATTGAAGGATTTGATGCTGAGGCACATAGGGTGGCATTTTCGGCGACAGGACAGAATCATGCAGCCTCTGATTATTTTAAGAATTCCGCTACAGACATTTCGTTTTTTTTGGAAGAAGAGGCAGTAGACAAAACTGGAAATCTATTGAAAAAAAAACAACGTGCAGTGAATAAAATCGGGCATGCACTGCATGAGCTTGATCCAGTGTTTTCAGACTTTTCTTACAGCAGAGATATAACGACGCTTGCAAGAGGTGTCGGTCTTGAAAAACCATCTATGATACAATCAATGGTGATCTGTAAACAACCTTTCATAGGAGGTGAAGTGAACACGCATCAAGACTCAACTTTTTTATATACTGAACCAGAAACATGTGTTGGTTTTTGGATTGCTCTTGAAGATGCAACGTTAGAAAACGGTTGTATGTGGGCAGCCGCGGGAGGCCACCTCTCATCACTTAGACATCGTTTTAGAAATAATGGTAGCCAAATGGAAATGATTACGCTGAGTGAAGAATCAATGCCAAAGTGTAATACGCCATTACCTGCGCCAAAAGGTACTCTTGTTGTTTTGCATGGGCGTTTACCGCATCATTCAGCCCCTAATCGATCTGCAGAATCTCGCTATGCCTATGCAATGCATTTGGTAGATAAGGAAGCACATTACGCATCAGACAATTGGCTACAACGCCCAGCAGAATTTAGCGTCAAGCATCTTTAAATTTTTTATAGACTTCAATTGCGATTTCAGAGGCTAATTTCGAATTATTTTTCACAAGTGAAATATTTGAGTTAACGCTTTTTCCTTCAGAGGCCATATTTATATAATCCAGAACAAAAGGAGTTATGTCTTTACCAATTATATTTTTAGATTTTGCCTGCTGCAGAGCCTCTTTAATCCAATGTTTAACTTGTTTTTCTGGGAGTTCTTCTGAAACTGAAATAGGGTTTGTAACCAAAACCCCGCCCTCGAGGGGGAATTGCCATTTAATGTTTAGGAAAGCTGCAATATCCGTTGCAGTCTGAAAAGACTGAATTCCATATATCCCGGAAGTTCGGGACCAAAAAGCCGGCAATTCCTGTGTTTGATATCCAATTACCGGGACACCATTTGTTTCTAAATATTCCATAGTGAGTTTTAGGTCTAAAATAGCTTTTGGACCAGCACATACAACACAAACACTTGTTTTTACTAATTCCTGGAGATCTGCAGAAATATCAAAAGATGTTTCAGCGCCTTGGTGTACCCCGCCAATTCCGCCAGTAGCAAAAACTTTTATACCCATTCTTGCTGCAATAATCATTGTTGCAGCAACAGTTGTAGCTCCATGCCCTTTTGTTTGAAGGATTGATGGTATATCTCGTCTGCTAATTTTTTCAACTTTTGACGCTGGATCTGACAAAATTTCTAGGTCTTCTTTTTCTAAGCCGACCTTTATTTGCCCATTTATAATAGCTATTGTGGCGGGGATTGCACCTTGCTCTCGAATTTCTGTTTCAAGTGACACTGCTGTCTCATAATTTTTGGGGAAGGGTAAGCCATGTGAAATTATAGTCGATTCTAGAGCAACTATCGGTTTTTTGTCTTGAACAGCATCCAAGACTTCTTTGTTATACATTATTTCTGTCATGATAGAAATTTACTCAATTCTGATATTTTCGGGTTTACAGGACCGTTGAAGCCAAGTGCTTTTTCTGCTGCTGAACGAGCAAACTGTGCTGCCTCAAAAGGTGTTCTGCCCTTACAAATAGCGTATAAAAAGCCCGAGAATAGAGCGTCTCCTGCACCAGAGCTATTGCTACTTTCAATATCTTTTGCAGAAAAATGATGAAATTTGTAATCGGTAGCCACACCAAATCCTGCAAGCGAGTCAGATATAATAGCAGTGCCAACCCCCAATTTTATTAGCCGTTCTGTAATTTGTTGAAGGTTTAAATTTTCATTTTCAGAAATTAGCATATTTGCTTCTGCTTTGTTACATTTAAGATAATCGATTTTAGCTAAATGAGGTATTAAGCGTTTGGCTTTAGCGGTAGAAACACTATCCACAGCGATTACGGAATTTTTTCCATAGACACGAAATATGTTGGTTAGCATTTTTTCAGATAGATTTCCATCCAGAACAACCATATCTGCATTTTTTATTTTTTTTATATTTTCCTGATTTTTCAAAAAGCTCGTTGGTAAATTTTCTATTAAATACATATCATTAACAGCAGATATAAGTTCGCCTTTTTGGTTTTGAATTGCTATATAAAAATCACTATTTTGGTCTGCGTTTTTATAAGAAAATGCGGTTGAAACACCTGCTTTTTGAAGTGATTGGTTTAATGTTATAGCAAAGTTGTCTCCGCCAAAATGCCCAATGAATTCTACATTTGCTCCAAGGTATCCTAAATTTTCTGCAATGTTTCTGCCAACACCTCCAGCATGTATGGTCACAGAACCTGGGTTTGAATCTTCAGATACTCCATTTTTTGCATCTATTTGGCCATAAAGGTCTACATTGGCACCACCAATAACAAATAATTTAATATCCATAGAAGAATAAAAATCCTAAAAATGTATTTAAAGACAAAATAAAAATTAGTTGCGCTCTAAATTTACCCATTTATTTTAAAAGAACAATAGCAAACCAAATTTCTTGTTCTGATAAATTTAATCAATCTTTTACTTTTTTGTGGTTTTGTCTATTAGATATAGATTAAACTTTTGTTATGTTAGGAAAGAAATTATGTCATGAGCGAAGACAAGGTTTTTAGAAAAATTGCAGTAATTTTTGTGACCGACGTGGTAAATTTTTCCACGTTGATGGAGCAGAATGAAGAACAAACATTAAAAAATTTAAAAGCCTGCAGACAAAT
Organism: uncultured SAR116 cluster alpha proteobacterium; assembly: GCA_902632595.1. GTDB lineage: Bacteria > Pseudomonadota > Alphaproteobacteria > Puniceispirillales > Puniceispirillaceae > UBA5951. The sequence goes on along the minus strand of CACPDC010000009.1, from coordinate 18,392 downwards.
TTTAGATAATCTTTTTAAAGAGCATAGTGGAAGAATTTTTAATACAGCTGGAGACTCTGTTCTGGCAGAATTTCATAGTGCAGTTTCGGCGGTGATCTGCGCTAGTGAGTTTCAAAAACTCATCTCTGAGCGAAACAATTCTGTCTCGTCATCTGAACTCCTTACTTTTAGAATTGGAATTAATATGGGCGATGTAGTGGTGGAAGGTACGAATTTGTATGGAGAGGGCGTAAATGTTGCCGCTCGTCTTGAAGCTTTGTGCAAACCTGGAGGAGTATGTCTATCGAACAATGTCCATGATTTTGTTAAACAGAAAGTGGATTTAAGCTTTCTGGATTTGGGTTCTCAACAAGTAAAAAACACTACGGTAAGAGCTTTTGAAGTTGCAGGTAAAGATAGTGATGCTGTTTCAGCTGTTGCCCATAACATAAAAGTGGAAGAGGACGCTGAACAAGAGGAAAGCAAGCCGCCCACTATTGCAGTTCTTCCTTTTTTAAATCTTAGTAATGATCCTGAACAAGACTATTTTGCTGACGGTCTCTCAGAAGATATCATTTCCAATCTTTCTTCTTGGAGGACATTTCCCGTAATTTCAAGAAATTCGAGCTTCAGCTATCGAAATACTGATAAGAAATCGTCTGAGATAGCAAAAGATTTAGACGCAAGATACATGGTCGAAGGAAGCGTAAGAAAAGGCGGGAATAAAATCAGGGTAACTGTAAGCCTCCTCGATGCTGTTGAGGATAAACAAATCTGGTCTCAAAGATGGGACAGGTCGTTGGATGATATTTTTGAAGTTCAAGATGAGATATCCCAATCTGTTGCAAATATAATTTCGCCCACTCTCAAATCACAGGAGCAGAAGAGATTACTAACGAAAAAAACTTCGAATTTTAGTGCTTGGGATTTATACCTCAAAGGTCTTGGTTTTTATAACGATCGAGAGGCTTATCAAGCATTTAATGATAAGCGAGAGGGTGGGGATTTAATCTTAGAATATTGCGATAAAGCTATAGATCTAGACCCCGGATTTTGTGATCCATATGTTTTAAAATGTCGAGTGCTTTTTGGCCGGATATTTAGTCATGAATATCAGGAACAGCGGTCGGACAATGAGAAAGATTTTCACCAATATTCTCAAAAGGCATATGAATTGGATGCTGATAACCCTGAAGCTCTGGTGATGTATAGTAGGTCATATAATATCAAAAAAGATTTAGTTATGCGCAATGAATACGCAAAAAAAGCGTTGGATGCTAACCCCAGTCATCCACAAACCAATTATGATTATGGTTTGTCTCTGTGTAATGAGAAAAGATTCGAAGAGGCACTCGTTTTTATTAATAAGGCAATTGATATGGACCCAGCGAATAAAGATAGATATGAAGGCTTTCTACCTTTATTATTTATGGCTATGGGTGATACCGAGAATTCGCTAAAATGGTTGTTAAAAATGCGTGAACAAGACGACCACAGTCGATATTTAGGGTGGCTTGCTTGTGTTTATGCGCATATGAATGATCTAGATAAAGCAAAAGACCATTTGCAGAGATTTTTAGATGAACGCTCTGAGATTAAGACTTTGTCGGACTATCGTAGGGTAGCACCTGCAATAGCAGAAGATTTCATCGTTGATGGTTTGAGGAAAGCAGGTTTGCCAGAATAATATATTACTTCTAATTGGTATAAAAATAACCAAAACAAATAATCAAAAATTGACACCAGCTATTCTAGTTAAAATTTATGAAAACTCTAAAATTCAATCATTGCTTAAAATTGAGGCTTACTTCTCCAATGCTTGGAATAGTGACGGAAAACTCACTGCCATTTGAGGGATGTGGAGGAATAACAGAGCCAAGCAATACAATATCACCTTTGAGAATTCCTCTTCCTAAGGCATTGGCAATGCTATTACATTCAATAAGACCATCTAAAATTGAGCCAATTTTAGCTTCTATATCTTTTGCAGGTTCCCATATTTGGTCTCCCTGTCTAATATGTATCTCAAGTCCTTTTGCACCGTTAGACCAACCTTTATTTGTGGATGGAAACATAACCCAACCTCTTTGAAAGATATTATCAGATAAGATTGTTTCCGGGTCACTCGGCGGAGTGTGAAAATCAACTAGTTCTATTGCCGGAACTAAACTCTCAATGCTTTCCATAATTTGGTTATCAGTCGCATTTTCTGGTATGTCTGAACCTATATATGCTGCAATTTCTGCTTCTAGACTTGGTTTTGACATTTCACGAACATCTGTTGTAGTGCCTGAGATAAGCTCGCCAACGTCAAAAAGACCTCCGATAAGTGGTTTGCTGGTATTTAAAGATTTTAGTGCTGCAGGGGAGCCAAAACCAAGCTTCCACCCAATTTGTTTCTGACCTTCTTGTTTACGGGCATTTAACGCTTTTTCAATAATTTCTAATTGTGATTGATTAGTCATATTCAGTATTTCCTTATTTTATATTATATTTAAGGGTACTTTTCCTATCTCAGATAAACTTTTCTATTTAACCCAACAGTCTAAAGCAACATAAATTAGTTAAAGCCTACAGATTAATGGATATACTATTAAAATCTTATTTTAAGGGTGTCAGCAATAATATTAACTTTCACTCGTCATACTTAATGTATCATCTAATGCCTTTTTGAAAAGAGAGATCATAAGAGCTATTTCATTTTCTTTGATTATAAGTGGTGGGCAAAATGAGATGGTGTCACCGATTGCACGTATGATTAATCCATGGTGCTCTGCTCTTTCAGCACAAAATTTTCCTACTCCAATTTTTGGGTCAAAGGCTTTTCTCGTTTTCTTATTAGCGACTAGCTCGACTCCGGCTAGTAATCCTTTGCCTCTTATCTCTCCTACTAATGGATGATAAGATAGCCCTCTCAAGCCATTGAGAAGAAAAGGTTCCATTTGTCTGACATGCTCAACGATATTTTTTTCTTCATAAATTTTTAGAGTTTCGATCGCAACTTTTGCAGAGACGGGATGGCCAGAGTATGTAAAGGTAAGTCCAAAAACACCAATCTCATCACTTTTTTCTGACATTTCTTTAAAAATACGCTCATTTATCATGAGAGCAGAAATCGGTAAATAGGCGCTTGATAAGCCCTTAGCACATACAATCATATCAGGAACTAACTTCATAGTAGTTGTTCCAAACATATTTCCAGTTCGACCGAAAGCTGTGATTACTTCATCAGCAACCAGTAAAATATCATATTTTTCCAGAACAATTTGTATTTTTTCATAGTAGGTATCGGGTGGCACAATGACACCGCCAGACCCCATTATAGGTTCCGTGAAAAAAGCGGCAATAGTATCAGGACCTTCTTTAAGGATCATCGCCTCTAACTCATCAGCAAGCCGGCTCGTAAACTTATCCTCATCCTCATTTTCCTTAGAATAACGATAATGGTGAGGAGGTGTGACGTGCAAAAATCCATCTAGAGGCAAACCAAAAGAAGCATGATTATAATGCATACCAGACAAACTAGCTGAAGCAATTGTATTGCCATGATAAGCCCGTAAATGAGATATCATCTTCCGTCTCTTTGGTTGCTTTTTACTATTCCAGTAATACCATACTATTCGAGCCGCACTGTCATTTCCTTCTGATCCAGAGTTTGAAAACCATATTCGTGACATTGGGACTGGGGCTATTTTAAGCAATATTTCTGCTAATTCGATAACAGGCTGGTGACTTTTGTGATTTGTCAAATGATAATATGGTAGCTTTTGCAGTTGCTTTGTTGCCGCCTCAACAAGTCTTTCTTGTCCATAGCCAAGGGAAAGGCACCATAAGCCTGACATTCCTTCTAAATATTTCTTTCCGTGTATGTCAGTAACCCAAATTCCTTTCCCTTCATTCATTATAACTGGGCCTTTTTCTAAATGTTCTTTTAAATTAGTAAGAGGGTGCACTACGCTTGCAGAATCTCTTGCTTCAAATGAATTTGGCTGTTTTGTTTGTGGTGCAGCAAGTAAAATAAATCAGTCAAATCAATCTGTATCAATAAATTATCAAGAGAAATCTTTGCTAATTTAATTTTTATAGTGTCATAATACAAATTGATATATTGGTATTTTGAAATGTAAATAAACATAATTGGAGGAAAATATGTTTAATAAAATCTTTAATCGTCTTGCGTTTATGGCGACGTTTATAGCTGCTTCGGTTGGCATGAGTGCTACTACAATTGCTGGCGGCCATCAAGTTGTTGATTCAATACACTTTCTAATTCCTGGTGGCGCAGGAGGTGGTTGGGATGGTACAGCAAGAGGTACTGGTGAGGCTCTCACTAATTCTGGCCTTGTTGGCAGCGCATCCTACGAAAATATGTCTGGTGGTGGAGGTGGAAAGGCTATCGGCTACCTAATAGAGAATGCGGATAGTAATCACGGAACTTTAATGGTTAACTCAACACCAATTGTTATTCGTTCATTGACAGGAGTTTTTCCACATAATTTTCGTGATTTGACACTTGTTTCAGGAACAATAGGTGATTACGCCGCACTCGTCGTAAATTCAGATTCTGACATTAAATCTATGGGAGATCTTGTTTCTGCCTATAATTCAAACCCATCTAATGTTGCAATAGGAGGTGGTTCCGTTCCTGGAGGCATGGACCACTTGGTAGCAGCTATGGTAATGCAGGCAGCTGGGGCTGATCCTACAGAAGTCAAGTATATACCCTATGATGCAGGTGGAAAAGCTATGGCGGCGCTCTTATCTGGAGAAATCAAAGCACTTTCAACTGGATTTTCTGAAGCTGTGGCAATGGCAAAAGCGGGAGAGGCCAACATTATAGGTGTTACATCCGATAAACGTGTTGATGCATTCTCAGATGCAAAAACAATGAAAGAGCAAGGAATTGACACTTATTTTGTTAATTGGAGAGGTTTTTTTGCAGCTCCGGGACTTCCAGATTCAAAATTAGATGCATATCAAAAAGCAATTTCTAAAATGTATGAAACGCCTGAGTGGGAAGAAGTACGCGCAAGAAATGGTTGGGAAAATATTCATAATTCTGGCGATGATTTTATGACTTTCTTAGAGGGTCAGGAAAAAGAAATCGAAAGTTTAATGAAAAAGCTTGGTTTCCTATAAAAATTAAAAATTTAAATCATCCAGCTAATAAAACTGGATGATTTAATTTGTTTAGAGTTGAGTTTAAAATATGGCATTAGATAGATGGATTGCATTGGTCTTTGCACTAATTTTTTTGATTTACGGATACACAGCCTTTTTTGGAATGGACCATCTTCTTGCTCCAATAATGCGCAGGAATCCTGTGTGGCCCTCAACTTTCCCTAAAATATTATCTGTCTCAGGGCTGATCATATCTATGGTAGTTCTTTTAAATTTTGAAAAATCTCCTAAAGTGATCGGCGACGATATGTCACTTTCTAATTGGCGACAATACAAATTATTGGATGCATTGCTTTTAATTTTAGGAATGATTTTTTATGCGGTGTTTCTCAGAAACCTCGGGTTTATTGCTGCCACCTTTTTATTTTTATTTCTTGGTGGAGTTTTGCTTGGTGAGAGACGATATCTTTTATCACTAATCATCTCTGGAGCCTCAAGCTATGGAATTTGGTATCTAGTTGATTCAGTATTAGGCATTTATATGACACCATACCCCCAATTTGTGAAAACCTTAGGGAGCTTTTCATGATTGAGGGATTACTAATTGGTCTTCAAACAGTTTTATCAATAAAAAATTTAGTGATGGTGATTGGCGGTTGTCTAATAGGCACATTTATTGGAATGTTGCCTGGGTTAGGCCCTATGTCGATTATCGCAATAATGATTCCTATAGCCGTTTCATTGGGTGACCCTGCAACTGCCTTAATCTTATTGGCGGGTGTTTATTATGGGGCAATATTTGGTGGCTCTACTTCTTCAATATTAATTAACGCGCCTGGTGTTGCTTCGACGGTAGCCACGAGCTTTGATGGCTATCCACTAACCCGACAAGGTAAAGCAGGAAAAGCCCTTACGGTTGCGGCAATTTCATCTTTTGCTGGAGGAACAATCGGAGCCATTTTACTTTTGCTTTTTGCGCCTGCCCTAGCCTCTGTTGCGCTATTGTTTCATTCCTCAGAATATTTTGCATTAATGGTTGTTGGATTATCCGCTATCGCAGCATTCGCTGGGTCTGGTCAAGTATTTAAGGCAGTACTTATGACCGTAGTTGGCTTAATGCTTGCAACAATAGGAGAGGGGGCACTTTTCAACATGCCTCGCTTTACAATGGGCATAATGGATCTTCAAACCGGTATTGGTTTTATAACCTTGGCAATGGCTATGTTTGCAATTCCAGAGACGATTTTTTTAATTCTTGACCCAGCACGTTCGGGTAAAGCTAGTGATAGAAATTCAGATATAAGTAATTTAAGAATTTCAAAGAATGAAGCCAAGCAGATTGTGCCTGTAATTGGAAGGCAATCTATCCAAGGGTTTATTATTGGTGTGATGCCAGGAGCTGGAGCCACAATAGCTTCTTTTCTTGGTTATGCTGTTGAACGAAACATTGCGACTAGAGAACAACGTAACCAGTTTGGCAAAGGTTCTCTTAAAGGTTTGGCAGCTCCTGAGAGTGCTAATAATGCTGCTTGCACTGGTTCTTTTGTGCCTTTACTTACTCTTGGGATTCCAGGTTCCGGAACTACTGCAATATTGCTAGGGGCTCTAATAGCGTTAAATGTTTCTCCTGGACCACGCCTAATGATAGACCAGCCTGAAATTTTCTGGTCAGTGATAATCTCAATGTATATCGGTAATATAGTTCTATTAATTCTAAATCTTCCGCTGATCCCATATATAGCAAAAGTATTAACTGTCCCGCGCACATTTCTTATACCATTTATTTTATTTTTTACCTTAATGGGTGCTTACATAGGACAGAATAATTCAACAGAACTTCTCATTCTTGTTGGAATGGGTGTAATAGCAACTATATTTCGATTTGCATCTTATCCTCTCGCTCCGCTTTTAATTGGATTTATACTTGGTCCTATGTTGGAAGATAACTTCTCACGTGCAACTCAACTTTACGATGGAATTAGTTTTGTATGGGAGCGCCCCTTGACGACAGCGTTATTAGTAATAGCGGTGCTATTAATTACTTTACCTGCAATATTTTCGCGAATAAAAAAAGAGGCATAATAAATTCTAATGCTTTTCTCTATACATTTTGTAATTAAAGAATAACCCTCTTTCTTATGTTTGTGATATGTAGTTAAATCTAAAACCAAGTTTTTTAGAATTAGGGTCAAAAATTTTTCTAATTGCATATGACTTAATTTATTTAGATAAAAAAATTTTTGATGTTGACGAAAGCTTAATAAAAAAATCAGATTGAAAAAATAGGAATTGTCCATAAATGTCGGAAATAGGGAGGCTAAAAGAATATGAAATCAGTGAAATAATAGAAATGGCATTATCTGATCACACAAGTTTTGCACAAATTAAAATACAGTATGGGCTTTCTGATAAACAGGTTAAGCAATTGATGAGAGAGAATTTAAAACCTAGTAGCTACAAAAATTGGCGTACACGGGTTCGAAAATTTGGAGATAGACGAGAAAATTATAAATAGAAAAACTTGTATTATTGATGAGAGAAGATGAATACTTGAAAATATTGCTTATGCAATCATATTTTATTTATTATATGTTTGTTGATAATATCTTGAGTGATTAGTTAGTTAATTTTTTTAAATCTATAAATTTTGGGTGACTTAGGCAAAATGATACAGCCTGAAAATATTGCAATAATTGGAAGTGGTGCAATTGGAAATGCCTTTTCACAAGAATTATTATCCAAATATCCAAATAGTAAAATTAACGTATTTTCACGTAAATTGCCGCGAACAAATACGAGTGCTGTAGCTCATCATTTAATTGATTATGATAGTATATCGTCAATGAATTCTGCAGCAGAATTAGCTTCTGCTGAAAAGCCTCTAGATTTAGTATTAGTTGCTACTGGAATTTTGCATGCTGAGAATCTGAGGCCTGAGAAATCTTTAAAGGAGTTATCTAGTGAGAATTTTGAGACAATTTTTAAGATTAACACAATTGTGCCAGCACTAATTGCAAAATGTTTTCTGCCTTTGCTTAACCGCAAAAGAAGTTCAATCTTTGCTGCTTTATCAGCACGGGTTGGTAGCATCTCAGACAATCAGCTAGGTGGGTGGTATGCTTATCGGGCATCTAAGTCAGCTCTGAATATGATTATCAAGTCAGCCTCTATAGAAGTGGCGCGAAAAAATCCAGAAGCAATGGTTGTTGGTCTTCACCCTGGTACTGTTGACAGTGATTTATCCAAACCATTTCAACAAAATGTAAATGCGGATAAGTTATTTACTCCTTCATATGCTGCACAAAAAATGTTGATAGTTTTGGATAGGCTGACATCTGCTGAGACAGGAAAATGCTTTGCGTGGGACGGTAGCGAAATACTGCCCTGATATAAGAAAATATGTTTAAATTTTTTAATTATTCATTTCGACATGCTCCTCAATAATGTAGAAAAGTTCTGCCGTATAGGTGAGTGCTGACCAATTTTTGTAAAGAAACGATGAAAAGTACATATCAATGGTAGCAAATGTATATAGAAAATTAATTGATATTTTTCGAGGCGTAATATGATCAAAGTAGGGCTTCTAGGAGCCGGTAGAATTGCAGGTGTGCACGCAAAAGCAATATCAAATCACCCCCAGTCAAATTTAGCAGCTGTTGCAGACGTCAATAATGCAGCAGCAGCAAAAATCGCTAATAGTTATGGGTGTGAGGTGAAAGAAATAGAAGAAATTTTATGTGATCAGTCTATCACTGCTGTATTAATAGCAACCTCTACAAATACTCATTCCGAGCTTTTGGAAAGAGCAACAGCTGCAGGAAAGGCAGTATTATGTGAGAAACCAGTAGATTTAGATTTGGCAAGAGCGCGTGAGTGTCAATCTCAAATAAGGAAGAATGGACTTCCAGTTATGATCGGTTTTAATAGAAGGTTTGACCCAAATTTTTCAGCACTTAGAAATGCATTAGTAGGAGGGGAAATTGGAAAACCTGAATTACTTTCAATAACCTCTTTTGATCCTGCACCCCCACCGATTGAGTATGTAAAGTCTTCTGGTGGTTTGTTTAAAGATATGATGATACACGATTTTGATATGGCAAATTTTATTATGGGAGAAATTCCAGAGACTATTTCGGCTTTTGGGACATCCATCATAAATCCAGAAATTAGAGAAGTAGGCGATATTGATACAGCTTTAGTGACCATGCAATACGCAGATGGTAAGCTAGCTATTATTAAGAACTCTAGAAGAGCAAGTTATGGGTACGATCAACGTTTGGAGTTGTTAGGGTCAGATGGCCTGTTGCAGGCGCAAAATATGTTGGAAAACACAATTTTGAAATCAACAGATAAAGGTGTCTTGGGTGCAAAGCCGACTTACTTTTTTTTAGAAAGATACATGACAGCATTTATCGCAGAATGGGGTGCATTTATGGAAGTAGTGTTAGAAAATAAAACAATTCCTGTAACTATGGACGACGGTGTAATTGCGCTTGCTATGGCGGAGGCGGCCACAATGTCCCTTTCGAAGAGTACATTAATTCATTTGTCGGAAATTTAAATTCGAGGGGTAATAAAAGATTTTAAAATTTATATGTTGCTGAATAATATATCGGGATAATATTAGTTTAAGATTAAATTTGTATAGGTAGGATTATTATTAATCTTAAGAGGAACAAAATGACAAAAACCATAAGATTAACAGCAGCTCAAGCATTGGTTAAATACCTTTGTAATCAGTTAAATGAGGATGGAGAAACTTTTATTGCAGGATGTTGGGCTATTTTTGGCCATGGCAATGTCGCAGGTCTTGGAGAAGCGCTCTATCCAGTACAAAAAGAACTTCCAACCTATAGAGGACATAACGAACAAACAATGGCTCACACGGCCATAGCATATGCAAAGCAATTATGTCGGAGGCGCGCTATGGCAGTTACCTCTTCTATAGGACCTGGTGCAACTAATATGGTAACCGCCGCTGCACTCGCCCATGTGAACAGGCTTCCCGTTTTATTTTTACCTGGTGACGTTTTTGCAAATAGGGCTCCAGACCCAGTATTACAGCAAATTGAAAACTTTTCTGATGGAACTGCAAGCGTCAATGACAGTTTTAAGCCGGTTAGCAGATATTTTGACAGAATAATGCGTCCAGAACAATTGCTTACAGCACTCCCCCGGGCTTTTAGAGTGATGACGGACCCTGCTGAATGTGGTCCTGTAACTATCTCTCTGTGTCAAGATGTTCAAGCAGAGGCTTTCGACTTCCCCACGAGTTTTTTTAAAACTAAAAAATGGGTAATGCGCCGCTTGTCACCAGATGTAAACGAGGTAGATTTTGCTTCATCCCTGATAAAAGAATCACAACTTTCGGTCATCATTTCAGGCGGTGGTACACATTATTCAAAAGCAACTTTAAGACTTCAAAAGTTCGCAGAGTTGCATGGAATTCCAGTAGTGGAAACACAAGCAGGAAAGTCATCCTTACCGTGGAATCATCCATTAAATTTTGGTCCCGTTGGAGTCACAGGGAGTGAAGCTGCTAACTCAATATGTGAGGAAGCCGATGTTATCCTGGGTGTTGGAACTCGTTTTCAAGATTTCACTACAGGTTCGTGGAGTCTGTTTAAAAATCCTAATAGGCAATTAATCAGCTTGAATATCGCTGCCTATGATGCTGCTAAACATGGCGCAGTGCCTTTACTAGCAGATGCGCATGTTGGTTTAAGTTTATTATCTGAAAAGCTTGGGGAATTTAAGGCTAAAACTCCTCCACAGGTCTTAAAAGATGATTGGTTTAGAAAGGTGGATGAATTAACTCAGTCTCCAGTAACAAAAAATTCACTCGCAACAGATATGCAAGTAATAGGCGCTGTTCAGCGTTCTGCACAAGATAATACAGTAGTGATGTGCGCTGCTGGAACGATGCCAGGAGAGTTACATAAATTATGGAAAGCAGGAAGCGCAGGAAGCTATCATATGGAATATGGTTTTAGCTGTATGGGATACGAGATAGCAGGAGCTTTAGGTATAAAAATGGCAGAACCTAATCGAGATGTAATTTGTTTTACTGGGGATGGTACTTATATGATGGCGAATTCCGAATTAGCCACAGCCTCTATGATGAAAGCTGATTTTACCATCATAATAACAGATAATCGCGGGTTTGGGTGCATTAACAGACTTCAGATGGGGACAGGGGGAGCCGAGTTTAATAATTTGTTTGAACATACCTATATGGGAGAAAATTTATCAATTGATTTTGTGTCACATTCTGCTTCAATGGGGGCTACATCTATAAAGGCCTCTTCCGTAAAGGAACTTGAGGAGGCTTTAACAAAACGACATTCGATATCAGGCCCTTATGTCATTGTTATAGACACAGACCCTTACCCTAGCACACACTTTGGCGGCACCTGGTGGGATGTAGCCGTTCCAGAAATAAGTGAGCGAAGCCAGGTAAATGAAAAATATGTTAACTATGTAAAAAATAAAGCTAAGCGTTAGCTTTTAAAACGGAGAAAAAATGGCAGATCTTTTGTGCAAGCCGAGGGGTAATCATGGGAAGGTTCATGATATCACACCCCAGTCTGCAGGTTGGCAATTCGTAAGTTTTAGTCTTTATCATCTAAATGAAGGTGAGAGCATTTCTGAATTAAATAAGGATAAAGAAGTTTTGATCGTTATGGTCGAAGGTAGAGCTTACTTTTATGGAGCTGATAAAGAGTGGGGTATTTTAGGAGAGCGAATGGATGTATTTGATAAAACACCTCCTCATTGCTTGTATTTACCAAACGGTTCGGAGTTTAAATGTATTGCAAAAACTAATTGTGTAATTGCAATCGGAAAGGCCCCTGGAAAAGGAGATCATCAACCAAGAAAAATTGGACCAGATGGGATCACTCTCATGGAACGTGGTACAGGAACCAACAAACGGTTCATTCATAATATAGCAATGGAGAATGAGGATTATTGTGACAGCCTACTGGTGACTGAAGTTTTTACGCCTGCAGGGCATTGGTCATCTTATCCTAGTCATAGACATGATGAAAATGATTTTCCTCGTATAACTTATTTGGAAGAAACATATTATCACCGTCTTAAGCCCGCAAATGGTTTTGGAATACAGCGTATCTATACTGAAGACGGTCAAATTAATGAAACAGTGTCTGTTTCCGATGGCGACGTGGTTCTCGTTCCAGGTGGCCATCACCCTTGTGCTGCCCCATATGGATTTGAAATGTATTATCTTAATATTATGGCTGGACCATTGCGTAAATGGCGTTTTTTAACAGATCCAGCGCTTGAATGGATTTTACAAAGAGATGGGTAACATAATTTATCAATTATCAAGATTAAGTAAATTAGATTAAACTATAGTTTATTTAAACATCAAATGAAACCTGCGTTTAAGCAAGAAATGATTAAGGTAAGTGTATGCATCAGAATGTAATTGCTACTGTTCAATTTAAAACGATTAAAGACATATATCTTAATGTTAGTCATTTTTTAGACCATTTTATTATGCTGATTTTTGCTAAATCAGCATACGATGCTGGACGACATTTTGGAATGACGTATGATGAAATCATCATTTTTGGAGTAGGTGGTTTTATTTTATTTGGAGCAGTAGCACCACTTTCAGCAAGCCTGGCAGATAGATTTTCTAGGTCCTTATTATTGGTGATTTATCATTTTGGGATAGGTATTGCAGCTATATTAGCTGGATTAACACAGTCGGTCTGGCAGCTAGCTATAGCAATCAGCATGATTGGTGTATTTGCTTCAATCTATCACCCAGTGGGTATTGCAATGCTTATTAAAAGCAACAATAAAATAGGGTTTAGGCTTGGCATAAATGGTGTGTTTGGAAATATGGGAGTTGCTGCAGCTCCACTTATTGCGGGAATATTATTAACTGTGGGTGATTGGAGGTTATGCTTTATAGTACCCGGCATATTTTGTTTGATTTATGGGTATGCTTTTATTGTTGCTTTAGAAGAAGAATATAAGGAACAAACCAGAAAAATCAACAAGATACAAAACTCCTCCTTTTCACCAAACTGGAAGCTAGCGTTGACGGCTGTATTTCTATCTACGGCAAGTGGAGGATTTGTTTTTAGTGCAATGACGTTTGTAGTGCCTCGATATTTTGAAGTTTCCATGATCAGCCTAACGAGTTCAGTTGCAATAACCGGTTTATTGGCATCACTCGTATATGCTTGTGCCTCCTTTACTCAAATAGCAGTCGGATGGATCATTGATAGAATTGAGCCAAAATGGGTTTTATTTAGTATTGGTGTCGGCCAGATATTTTTTATTTTCCTTACCTCTCAATTTACAGATTTTGCTCTATTTTTTGCCATGTTGATAGCAATGAGCTTTGTCTTTGGGCAGATACCAATAACTGATACTATTTTATCAAGATACGTTCCAGATAAATGGCGCGCAAAAGCGTTAAGCTTTAAGTTTATGTTAAATTTGGTTGTTGGAGCAACAGTGTTACCATTTTGTGGTTTCTTACTGCAGGCAGGTGTGCTTATGAATACATTATTTATTATCTTAAGTTGCATTGCTATCCTGGTGGTTGCGGCTGGTTTAATTCTTCCCGTTCAGAACCGGTCTGAAAGGCAAGACTTATGAAATCTGTGCACAATACCAAAAAAGAGCTCTTAAGGAGCTCTTTTTTTTTAAAAATAAATTGTTTAAATTAATTAACAGCCGTTTGGTTACCTAGTTTACTATCATGTTCGAAAGTTACTGCATATAAAGCCTTTCCCTCAAATAATTCTGATAATTTTGAGCCTTCGCTTGCGAAAAACTTATGCGGCTCAATTCGAGATATAAGACGATACCCTTTTGCAGATAGGTTCTGCTTATGAAACATAATCGCAGCTTCTGTAAAACTCGGTGCAAGTATAGTTATCTTACTTTCTTCTCCTGCCGCTAATGGCGTAACTGCTGGAGAAGTATCCGTATTATTATTATTTGAAATATTTTTTAAATCTTGAGTAAAGTTTGTCATTTTGTCCTCTATTCTGCAGCTTCAGTTTGCTGTTCTAAATTAGTTTCATTTACGAATTGAGCGTTTTCAGTGCTATCTGCAAGCGCAGTAGTTGAGGGGTTTCCTCTAACTGCTACAGAAACCGCATCAAACCAACTTGCGCCAACTTCTCGTTGATGACGGTGAGCTGTAAACCCACGAGGTTCAGCTGCGAATTCTGCATTTTGTAAATCCATATATGCAGCCATTCCGCGGTCTCTGTAATCATCGGCAAGCTCAAACATCGCATGATTGAGCGAGTGAAACCCTGCCAATGTGATAAATTGAAATTTGAAGCCCATCCGGCCGAGCTCTTTTTGAAAGTGCAGAGCTTCTTCAGAATTCATGTGAGAGGCCCAATTAAAAGAAGAACTGCAATTATAAGCTAGCATTTGGTCAGGAAATTCGTTTCTGATTGCGTCTGCAAATTCCTGTGCTTGTTTCAAGTCTGGCTTAGAAGTTTCCATCCAGAGTAAATCTGCGTATGGTGCAAAAGCTAGACCGCGGGTAACACATCTGTCAAAAGCATCTTTGTCATCCAAGGTGTAAAAACCCTCTTCAGTCCGTCTTCCAGAAATAAAAGGTTTATCTCTTGGATCAATATCAGAAGTTATCAGCTTCGCACTGTCTGCGTCTGTTCTTGCCATAATTATCGTAGATACACCGCAAACATCTGCTGCAAGTCGGGCTGCATTTAAATTACTTATCGCTTGTTGAACAGGAATAAGGACCTTGCCACCCATATGGCCACATTTTTTTTCAGAGGCTAGCTGATCTTCAAAATGAACACCAGCAGCCCCAGCGGCAATATAGGACTTGGTAATTTCATAAGCATTCAGGGCCCCTCCGAAGCCAGCTTCACAATCTGCAACTATAGGTGCCATCCAATTTTTGGAAGCTTTTCCATTCTCAAGCACATCTACTTCATCAGCTCTCATAAGAGTGTTATTAATCCGGCGAGCGAGCTCAGGGCCAGAGTTTGCAGGGTATATCGATTGGTCAGGATACATAGAACCGGCAGTATTACTATCAGCTGCCACTTGCCAGCCTGATAGATAGATAGACTTCAAACCGGCGCGTACTTGTTGTAACGCTTGGTTTCCAGTCATAGCACCCAAAGTTGGCACATAATCTTCGGTTTCTAGCAAATGCCACAGAGTATTAGCTCCATTTTTTGCTAATGTATACTCAATTCGCACAGATCCGGATAATTTTAAGACATCTTCCATGGTGTAGTCTCTTACAATATGTTTGAAACGATCTTGAGCTGAACTGGTTTTTTGTTCATATGAAATTTCCATGTCATGTCCCCTTTGGTTATTGATTATAATATCTATTGATTGCACTTATCTAAAGTTTAAAATTTATTTGTCAACCAAAAAAACAAATTTTTGAAAAGTTTTTTTTAAAAAAACATTATGAATATTTCTAAAATAAGCTATAAAAAGATATATTATTATTTTTAAAAACAATTAAAGCAAAAATAAAGAATGCTTTTTTCTTACTTTTGCTGCTTGAAAAACCTTAAAATACTGTTCATTAAAATTTAATTCGTAACAGCTTTTTTTAATGAGAATCTCTACCCCCGGGCACCTCGCAAAAGTTTCAATTTAAATAAGTTTGTGGAGGAGTTTGTATAAATCATTATCATTTTAAAAATCATTTTCTCATTTGAATTTTATTAGCTTGCTCATCTTTGTTTTCCCGATACCAAAGATAAATTCCCGATACTACAATAAGAAAAATTCCAAAAAACGTAAAATGAGATGGGATGTCATTAAATATGACAAAGCCGAGAAAAGTGGCACCGACTATCTCTAGGTATTGAAATGGGGCAAGTAAATTGGCTGGAGCCTTTGTAGTCGCGAAAACAATCAAGAGATGGCCCAACGCTGCAACCAGACCAAGTAAAAATAATAACTGGCACTCCCTCCAGCTAGGAATTAAAAAATACAGCCCTTCATATTTGGGAAAGGCCAAAATCAAAAATGCCATAATTGGACTAATTATGATTCCCATTTGAAACTGTAACTGAAAGGGCGGAATTTTCTCAGAAAAATAACGAGTAATAAGCATATAAACAGCAAAACAAAATGCTGCAATCAGTGGCAAGAATGCAATCATCCCAACTGAATTGAACTGAGGTCTTATAATGATAAGGGCACCAATAAAACCTATTATTATGGCTACAATTCTCCGAATTCGAATAACTTCACTCAGAAAAACTACCGATAGAAGTGTTAGTATCATTGGCTCCACAAAGAATATTGAAATACTATCTGCTAAAGGCATGTGTTTTACGGCAATAAAAAAGCAAAACGTCGTAGTACCCATTGCCAATGCTCTAATTACTTGTAATCCGAAATAATCAAAGTTGAATTTTAATTGTTTTGTAACCACCAAAACAGGAAGCAAGAGTAAAACTTGCATAACAAATCGGAATAGAACGATTTGGCCAGAAGAAATTCCACCCTCACCTAGTATTTTTGCAATACAATCCAACAGAGGGAGAAGCAACATTGCTCCACACATAAGACCGATGCCTTGTTCCGCTTTTGGAGTTAAAGAATTTCTCATTCAATAACTGATATGCTGTTTTCCAATTATTTTCCATGATATTTTGCGCCGAACATAAAAATCTTAGGTCCAGAGGCGAACACCTAATTCCATAATTATGAGAATTTCAGAATAAAATAAGGCTGAAAACTAAAATACAAATCTCTGTGTCGTTATATTTTTGATGAAAAAGTATTTATAGAGAAAATGTCATGACAAAACTTCAGCGAATGATTTCCTTTATTGTAGCGCCTCTTTTGCTGGCTGCTTGCAGTCTATCAACTACCCCTTACACAACTTCAAATCACACTATTTACAAAAAGGTGGCGCAACAGGCTGAACCGATAGAGGCAGTATCCCAACCTAGTCCTGTGACAATTAAAACCGATGTGGTCGATAATCCGCAGCCTCCTAAAAAAGAGTTCGACCAACCCATATCTGGTTCTGAAAAAATTATTATGAGAGCGGACTCAATTTTAAACTCAGAGAAAAGCTGCCACAAAATTATGACATTGGGATTAGCGATTTCAGAGGATTACAACCAAGCTATGACATCTCTAAAAAATAGAGCCTTTCTGGTAGGTGGTAATGCAATCGCAGTTTTGAAATTATATGAAGACCACGATGCATTTGCCGCAGCGACATCTAATATGACTGTTGAACAGAAAGAAAATCATATTTCCGCCAGCAATGTATCGGGAATTGTAGCAAATATTTACCAATGTATCTAATGGGAGTTAGTCCATAAATTAATTTTCTGAGAACACATGTAATGACAAAAAATAGATTATTTCCCATATTTGTTGCTTTTTTTAGCTTCGTTTTTCTTCCCAGTACTTTTGCGGATATTATGATTAACGAGAGTACAAGTACTCTGACCGCTAATTCTTCAGATAACATTGGCGTAGGAACAACTTCGTTGGGGAGTCTTACCTCAGGTACTAATAATGTGGCTATAGGCGATAATAGCTCGAACTCAGTAACAACTGGGTCACATAATATAGCATTAGGTGATAATAGTGGCGGCGGAATAGTTACCGGCCAGGAAAATATTGCTATTGGTGATAACACACTCGCTGCCAGTAATGCGGGCTCTGGGAACATTGCGATAGGTAGTTCAACATTGAGCAATGCTACTGGTAATGATAATATAGTGATCGGAAGAGATTCAGGCAGCAGTATAACAAGCGGTCAAGGTAATATTATTATCGGTAATGATACTGGATTTTCACTTTCAAATGACAGTTATAAATTGATAATCGATTCTCACAGCTCTTCTGGAGATCCTCTTATCGTAGGTGATATGCAGGCAAATACGCTTACCATAAATGGTACTTTAAACACCGATAATATGACTTTAGACCAAAACCTATCAGTCACTGGGACACTCAATGTCACCGGTCTATCTACCATGGATAATACATCTATAACCTCTCTAAACGTATCTGGAAACTCAAATCTCACCGGGACTTTAGGTGTAACTGGGGACTCATCTTTTTCAACTTTGAGCTCTACCGGTTTAGCGGAACTAAACACCTTGAATGTTGACAATGGAGTAACAATTGATGCTGGTGGTTTTACTGTCACAGCAGGTGGAGCCGCAATTACTGGTGATACCACAATTACGGGTAACTTAAATGTCTCCGGCACTGTAACTTCAGCAAGCACAGTTAGCGTTTATGATAACATAACAGTA
>CACPDC010000008.1 GCA_902632595.1 uncultured SAR116 cluster alpha proteobacterium | reverse complement strand
TGGGCTCACGAGAATGCGCTTTCTGCTGTGTCTGGTCATGATACAGGAGCAAAAACATTGACAAAAATTGGACGTGAAGTCGCTCGGCTTAAAATCCCTTTTCTTACTGTTTTTGCATTTTCATCTGAAAACTGGAGCCGTTCTAAAACGGAAATTAATGCCCTTTTAGGACTAATGAAACGATATCTTCAACAAGAAACCGCTAACTTAATGTCTGAAGGTATAAAACTAAAAATTATAGGAGATATTTCACTTTTTCCCAAGGATTTGCAAACTTTGTTCACGAATGCAGAAAATATGACTAAGCATAATAAATCTATGACTCTTACAATTGCGGTAAACTATGGTGGCCTTCAGGATATTGTAAATGCTGCATCAAATTATGAGATAGAAAACATTGATTTAACTTCTGATGAGATTATCAATACTTTTAAATCTAAGCTCATGACTTCGTTTTTACCTTCGGTTGATATGCTAATCCGGACAGGCAAAGAGAAACGAATATCAAACTTTTTAATTTGGGATTGTGCATATGCAGAACTTTATTTCTCAGATAGCTATTGGCCTGATTTTGGTATTGATGAATTGCACGAGGCAATAAAAGAATGGAATTCCAGAGTCAGACGTTTTGGCGGTAGTGTAAATGTGAAGACTATGGAGATAAATGAAGCTTCTGATGCATTGATTCAAGAACGAAAAAAAACAGTTAATGAGAGATAAGCTTTCTGATATCACTCGGCGTATGACTGGCACAATGTTGCTGCTTCCTCTAATTGTTCTATTTTTTATTGGTAAGCCATATTCAAAAATCACTGTTGTTATTTGTGCTATCATAATGATTTTGGAGTATTCATCTCTTGTTACGAAACATATTGGAATGAGATGCACTCTTTTTCTTTTAATATGTCTATTTGGCTCAACCAGTCTCTTTTTATTTGAACCGTTATATCATTTTATTTGTTTCATCTTAGTAGCTTCTGTTTTATTGGGATTTTTTCCTTATCAAAGTAGTATAATGGGTTTTTGTTTGGCAGTACTCTTTTATAGTATTGGAAGTCTTTCACACTATCATTTTTTCCAAGAGATTATGACGTATGTGGTCGTTACTATTATTTTTGTTGACACTGGAGCGTATACTGTAGGTCGTTTCGTGGGCGGACCAAAACTACTACCTCTTGTAAGTCCCGCCAAAACGATATCAGGTGCCATTGGTGGTCTAATTGGCGGAGTTTTGGCAGGATTATTCACTTTTTATATTTTAAGTATAGAAATTACTTTGCAGCTAATTTTAATAACTCTAATTGTCACAATATTAGCGCAGATTGGGGATATAACAGAGTCGTATTTTAAGAGATCTATTAATACAAAAGACAGTGCTAAAATCATACCCGGTCATGGTGGATTTATGGATAGATTTGATGGGTACCTTTTCGTTGTTCCCTTTGTCGCGTGGTTACCAGTACATGGAATATTTGTTCAATGAAAAAGTTAGTAACGGTGCTTGGAGCAACAGGAATAGTTGGTTCAAAAGCCATAGAAATTATTAGAGAGAACCCGGAGAAATTTGAAATCTTTGGCATTTCGGGGCATTCAAATGTTTCTTCATTAGTAAGTTTTGCAATCGAATTTTCTCCAAAATATGTCGTAATTTCAAATCTTGTTTTATTTTCAGAGTTAGAAAAACAATTGAACCATCTTAACATTGAAATACTTTCTGGGGATGAGGGACTAACATTTTTAGCTTCACAAAAAACTGATATTCTTGTAGCTGCAATCACTGGTTTTGCTGGGTTTGAACCCATTTTTAAGGCAGTTAATTCAGGTATAGACATTGCCCTTGCTAATAAAGAGGCACTTGTTGCTGGTGGACATTTGCTCATGCCACTTGCAAAGGAAAAAGGCGTAAATATTATACCCATTGATTCTGAACATAATGCAATTTTTCAATGTATGATGGGTCAAAATTGGAGCGAGGTAGATAATATTACACTTACTGCTTCTGGAGGTCCGTTTTTAACAAAGAAATCCGCTGAAGTACAGAACATTCCGCCGAGTGAAGCGCTTAAACACCCTACTTGGAACATGGGAGCAAAAATATCTATTGATAGCGCTACAATGATGAATAAAGGACTAGAAACAATTGAGGCGGCCTGGTTATTTGATATAAGAAAAGAACAAATATCAGCGCTTATCCACCCACAATCTTTAATCCACGGCATTGTAAAATTTAAAGACCAATCTGTCATTTCTCATATGGCGCCAGCTGATATGAAAGTCCCTATTTCCCAAGCACTAGCATGGCCAGAGAGATTGAAAATTAAAATAAAAGAAATTAATTTTACTGAGGTTGAAAGTTTCGACTTTCAAGAAATAGATACTGGCCAATTTCCCTGCTACGGACTCGCATATGAATTGATCGAAGAAAACCCGTGTTATTCCATCGCTCTCAATGCTGCGAATGAAATAGCTGTAAATCTATATCTAAATTATAAGTTGCAATTTGGTGATATTTTCACTCTTGTTGCTAAAACAATAGATATGGTTCAGGTTACAAACCTCACCGACTATCAGTCAATTATTGACTATGACAAATATGCGCGCGATATTGCAGTTTCGTTGAAGTTTTAAAAAATGAAAAAATTAAATAACAAATTACCTAGATAAAAATTATGCTCTCTTTTGGAATACTTGAAATAATAATATCATTTATTTTGGTTTTAACGCCTATAGTCTTTATTCATGAGCTAGGACATTTCTTGGTTGCCAGAAAAAATGGAGTCGTAGTTGAGGTTTTTTCCATAGGATTTGGCAAAGAGATATTTGGGTGGACTGATACCCATGGAACAAGATGGTGCTTCGCATGGATACCCCTTGGTGGTTACGTTAGGATGAGAGGTGATGAGAATGCTGTCAGTAGCAACTCCAAAGAAGCAAAGATATTGGAGGGTAGTTTTGCAAATGCGTCTCTTTGGTCACGAATTTCAATTGTTGCTGCTGGTCCTTTAGCTAACTTCATCTTAGCATTTGTTTTGTTTGTTGGTCTTTATATTGGAGCTGGAAAATTGTTCATTCCGCCAATTATTGATGAAGTTGTGCCAAATAGTCCAGCAGAGCGGGCGGGATTGCAAAAGAACGATGAGGTGCTAAAAATTGATCAGAATAATATTTCTGATTTTAATGATTTTAGAGTTATTGTATTTGAATCTCCCGGGAAACCAATAAATCTTCAAATTGTTAGAGGGGAAGAAATTTTAGAAATTGTGGCTACTCCTGATTCAATATATCTTGAAGAGCTTGATATATATGCAGGTCAATTGGGTATTCGTTCACCAGTAGGTGAGTTTAGGAAACTTAGTATATCCGAAGCGATTATTGAATCTAAGCAAGAATGCTGGTCAATTACCATAGGTATGGTGAGAGGTATTACGAGAATTGTTACAGGAAACGCGCAGATGGGTGAAATTGGAGGTCCTGTGCGAATAGCACAATTCTCAAGAGATGCAGCATTACAGGGTTTAACTAGCTTAATTTTTTTTATTGCCTTAATTTCAATAAACCTCGGGTTGGTAAATTTATTGCCAATACCAGCGCTTGATGGTGGACACCTGACATTTTATATAATTGAAGCGATTATTGGAAAACCTCTGCCTGATGCGTGGCAAAACATTTTAATGAGGGGAGGTATAGCGTTTTTATTATCTTTAATGCTGTTTGTTACAATTTATGATATCATAAGAGGAATAAATTTTTAAAATAGCTGTTAGAATAGTATGACTGGAAACTTAGATGCATTGTTATTTCCAATTTAATCAAGGCGAGAGGGATAAAAAATGACTAGAACTAAACAACTTGTTCAAAGATACTGTTTTTTTCTTGTTGTAATGCTGTCTTACTTTTTTGTCGCTCAAGCTTTTGGCGAACAGATTACTGAAATTTCTGTCGAGGGAAATCAGCGTGTATCAGAAGGAACTATTAGGTCTTATATCCCGATTGAAATAGGAGACAAGATTTCGGCTGATACCCTTGATGGAGTTATTGACCGATTATTTTCTACCAATCTTTTTAGTGACGTTAATATATCCAGTGAAAATGGCTTAGTAAAAATTATTGTGAATGAGAACCCTATCATTAATAGAGTTTCAGTAGAGGGTAATGATGTATTAGATACTGACATTCTGTTAGCTCAATTAGATATACAACCAAGACGTGTTTATACAAAAAAAATAGCAATAAATGGAATGCAAAAACTTCTTGAAATTTACGAATTATCTGGACGATTTGGAGCCTCTATTGAACCTAATATCATAGAATTAGAAAATAATAGAGTGGACCTTGTTTTCGAAATTGATGAGGGCCCCCTTATTAAAATTACCTCAATCAAATTTAATGGTAATGAGCGGTTTTCCGATAGAAGGCTTAAACAGGTTATTGCAAGTAGAGAAAAACGATGGTGGGCTTTTGCGTCTTCATCAGATAAATATGACGAAAATAGATTGAATTATGACATACGTCTTCTCCGTCAATTTTATAAAACAAGAGGTCACGCTGATATAGATATAAAAAGAGCACGTGGAGGATTGCTTCCAGATAGAACAGGCTTTGCGATTTCCTTCATCCTTGAAGAAGGACCAATTTATGTTTTCGATAAGATTAATGTTGTGTCCAATATTGAGAGTGTAGAAAGTAAAACACTATTGCAGAATATTTCATTCAAAACTGGCGATAAATATGATGTAAGGAAAATAGAAGAAAGTCTACTAGATATAACTAATAATTTAGGAGACCTTGGGTTTGCTTTTGTCAACGTAACTCCTGATATAATTACAAATCCTGAAAAAGCAACACTAGACATACAGTTCACAATTGATACGTCAAGGAAAAATTATATAGAACGTATTGAAATCATAGATAATTCTCGTACCGCTGATTTTGTTATTAGAAGAGAAATGCAACTTGTTGAAGGGGACGCATATAATCAGGTAAAACTTCAAGAATCCGTTAGAAACATCAAGAATCTTGGATTTTTTAGGGATGTTTCTGTTGAAACAAGACCGGGTAGTTCAACTGATCAGTCAATTATAGAGATTGATGTTGAAGAACAATCAACGGGTTCCTTAGCAGTTGGTTTTGGTTACTCAAGCATTGACAAGTCCTCTGTTTCATTAAATTTAAATGAGAAAAACTTTCTAGGCACTGGAAGGTCCGTTGGTTTTTCGGCATCCTTATCAGGCACTAAATCTGATTTCAATCTTTCATTAGCAGAACCATTTTTTCTGAACAGAAATCTTAGCGCATCCACGAGTATTTTTTCAAAAAAAGTTGAAGGGGGTTCTGCTACCACAAGCACTAAAGGAATCGGATTTGGTCTAGGTTTTAGAGCAGCAAATGACGTTTATCACAGGCTAACCTATAATTTTGCAGAAAATAAAACTAATCAGAACTCAAATAATTCTTCCTCTTCAACAGGTGAAAGTAGTGAAAGACTTATAAGCTCTGCAGTAGGTTACATTTTAGGCATTGAAAAAAGAAATAACCGATTTGATCCAACAGAAGGGTTTTTCGCTGAAATATCAGAGACATATTCTGGTGTTGGAGGAGATGTGAACTTTTTAAAAAGTAGACTGCGCGGTGCTTATTACAAACCTATTTCATTCGACAGATTTGTTTTAGGCGCCCGTTCCGAAATCGGCCATATAAATGGATTGGGAGAAAATGTAACGCAATCAAACCGATTTTTGCTTGGTGGCAACAAGGTGCGTGGCTTTGATGGAGCGGGGATTGGTCCTCGGGACAACACAAGCGAAGGTGCCGTTGGCGGTAATAATTATTATGCTGGTAGCTTTGAAGTCATTAGTGATGTTGGATTTAACCCTGATTTGGGTATGCGTTGGACATTATTTGCAGATTATGGCTCTGCATGGGGTACTGATTTCCCTACCGGTGTGGTTGGTGCTGAGGATGATAGTATGAGACGGTCCGTGGGTTTTGGTTTGCTTTGGGATACCGCAATAGGCCCACTGTCTTTTTATTGGGCAGAGCCAATTGCGAAGCAAACCTATGATAAATTGAGGGAATTTCAGTTTACAATTGGCACAAGGCTCTAAAAATAATACAATTATCGTAATAAGCCTATAGAAAGGAAAATGTTGGATATGATAAATATTCAAAGTCGCTTATTATGCGTATTTTGTTGTGTTTTTGTATTTTTTTTATTGCCAAGTCAAAAGTCTCTTACACAAGAATCGTCATTTGAACAGCCACTAGAAATATTCAATCTAGAACGAGTGGCGGTTGTAAATATGGATAAGGTATTAAGAGACGCAAAAGCAACTGAACGTGTGAGAGAATTATTAGATGATAAAAGGGAAGAATTTCAGAATGATTTTGCCACCCGTGAAGCTAGCCTTCTCCAGATAGAAAAGGATTTACAATCCAAAAGAACAATACTTTCGGAAGAAGCTT
The DNA here is from genome assembly GCA_902632595.1 of uncultured SAR116 cluster alpha proteobacterium. GTDB lineage: Bacteria > Pseudomonadota > Alphaproteobacteria > Puniceispirillales > Puniceispirillaceae > UBA5951. Next base: position 61,874 of record CACPDC010000008.1, on the reverse strand, counting down.
ATCGTGCAGAGGTCAACCAGTTTCAAAATGAAGTGGCATCGATACAGCAAGAAATTCAATTCAAGCGTCAGGCGCTTGATAAAGCATTTCAAGAAGCCCAGGATGAAATAAAATCATTAGCAGCAGAAATTGTGGCAGAAATCGCGGGACAACAAAAATTAGATGTTGTACTTAACAAAAATGCAGCATTAGTTTTCAGGCAAGATTTAGATATTACGGAGTATGTAATTATTAAGTTAAATGAGCGCACCAAAAATGCCAGGTTGGAAATACAGGAAGAATAACTTAGTGACTATAGACCATAGTTTTTTTCCAAAACCAAATCCGCTATCAATTGCCGATATACTTGAATTTGGCCATAGTTCCGTGTATCGAGGCCCCATCGAATTTATTGTTCAAAATGTTGGGCAGATTAAAAACGCCTCTCCAAATATTTTGGTTTTCGCCTTGAATAAAGATATAATTACATTTCTGGAGAATTCAGTTGGTTACGCTGTAATTTGTACCTCTGAATTAGCAGAACAATTCGGTAACAATATACTATCAAATGCTGAGGTGATCTTAATTTCAAATAACCCAAAATATGCGTTTGCACAGGTATGTTCCTTTTTATATTCGAATGAAACGGAGAAAATAGGCTTTGTGCACCCTACAGCTCAGATCGATAAAAGTGCTACCATCGCAGAGGATGTTTCAATTGGACCTTTCTGTAACATCGCGGATGGAGTAAACATTGGAAGTGGAAGTAGGCTTGGAGTTGGTGTTAGTTGCAAAAGTTCTGTAAGGATTGGTAAAAACTGTCAAATAAGTGATTATGTTACAATAGAAAAGGCAGTGATTGATGATGATGTATCCATTGGTCAGCATACGGTGATTGGTAAATCTGGCTTTGGGTTTGCAACAAATGAAGACCATGTTTTAAAAATTCCTCATCTCGGTCGTGTTCTGGTTGGTAGTAAAACTACTATAGGGGCTAATTGCTGTATTGATAGAGGTACTCTTCAAGATACAAGAATAGCTGATCTGGTAATGATTGATAATCTTGTTCATATCTCGCACAATGTACAGATTGGCAGAAAAAGCATTATTCTGGCGCAAGTAGGTATTGCAGGTAGTAGTGTTGTTAAAGAGAATTGTATCATCGGTGGTCAAACAGGATTAGCTGATCACATAGAAATCGCTCCAAACACAGTAATTTTGTCACATTCAGGTGTTACGAAAACAATAAATGCTGCTGGTGTCTATGCGGGGTTTCCAGCCAAAAAATCAAAAGTATTTTGGAGTGAGCAAGCAAAGCTCAGCCAATTAACTAAAAATTCAAAAAAAAATCATGGGGTAGATAAATGAGTGAATTGCTTGAAATGGATTATCGTGATATTGAACTTGCAATACCTCATCGTCCGCCATTTCTTCTTATCGATAAAGTAATTGACATTGTCCCAGGTCAATCAGCTACGGGGGTTAAGGCAGTTAGTGGGGGGGAGCCTTATTTTAAAGGCCATTTTCCAGGTAACCCAGTTATGCCAGGGGTTCTTATTATTGAGTCATTTGCGCAAGTCGCAGGTTGCATGTTTTCTAAATTTTTGTCAGAGGAAACACAGGGAAAATTGTTTTTTTTAACGTCCGTTGATAGGGCTAAGTTTAGGAAAACTGTTCGACCAGGGGACCTGCTTTTTTTAAAAATAGAAAAGACCGGTGGGAAGGGGGCATTGCAAAAATTTAATGGTTTAGCAGAAGTTAATGGGAATAAGATGGCTGAGGCAGAACTATCAGCAATGGTTGTATCTGCGAACGCGTGAAGTAAATTTTATATCAATACAGGACTTTAAATGCTCCCTAACATTCACCCAAGTGCAATTATACATAAAAATACCCAGATAGGCAAAAGCGTGAGGATTGGTCCATTATGCGTTATTGGTGAAAATGTCACTCTACACGACGGTGTTTTTTTACACTCAAACGTTGTTATTGAGGGCCCAACCTCTATTGGCCAAAATACAGAGATTTTCCAATTTGCAGTATTAGGTACTCCAGCCCAGCACGTTCGTTTTGTTGGTGAACCTGCTGTGTTAGAAATTGGAGCAAATAATATAATTAGGGAAAAAGTTACTATTCATCGTGGTACCAAAATAGGGGGTATGAAAACAACTATAGGAGATAGCAACTTTATTTTAGCTGATTGCCATATAGCCCATGACTGCCGAGTTGGAAATTATAATATAATGGCTAATGGAGTTGCCTTGGGTGGACATGTTACTGTTGGCGATTATTGTAATCTTGGCGCCTTTTCTGGTGTGCAGCAGTTTGTAAGAATTGGGGACATTGTAATGATAGGTGCGATGTCGAAAGTTACTGAGGATATTATTCCATACACCATAGCAGATGGTTCCCCCTGCAAGTTAAGATATGTAAATTCTATAGGACTTCAGCGCCAAAATTATACAAAAAAGCAAATCTCAAGAATAAAAGAAGTTTTTAAATTGTTATTTAATAGTAGAGGAGAATTTTCATCACGATTGATAGATGTTAAAAAGTCTATAACTCATGATGACAGTCTTGGTAAAAATATGCTTCACTTTATAGATACAGCTCAAAATAAGCCTATCTGCAAACAGGCAAAATCCTACGACGCTAAAAAAGGCAAATAGATGTCAAATATAAGCAAATCATTTTGCAAATATGGTGTGATTTGTGGTGGTGGAAAACAACCGCTCAAAATAGTTAGAAAACTAGTTGAAGACGGTTATCCAGTTTTTATTATTAAATTATTTGGTGAAGCTGACGCTGATTATACTAGTTTTTGTAACATTGAGCTAAAACTTGGTCAGTTAGATAAAATGGTCGAAGAACTTACGGAAGCAAGTTGTACAGAGCTAATTTTGTCTGGAAAGATAAAAAATTTATCCCTGCTTAATATACAGCCTGACGTCTCTGCTTCAAAAATTTTAGCTCAACAAGGTCAATCGGGAGATAATTCGCTATTAGAAAATGTGTCAAATTTTTTTCTAAAAAAAGGATTTAATATTGTTCCTCAGGATAAAATTAGTCCAAGAGAATTTCTGCCAAAAGGTTATAAATATGGAAAATTGCCTAACAAACGAATGCTTGCGGATATTGGAATAGGTATTCGTTATTTGGAACAATCTAGTTCTTTTGATATTGGGCAGTCTTTAATTATTCAGTCAGGAAGATTGTTAGCTATTGAGGCGGTAGAGGGTACTGACGAGATGATAAAAAGGACGTCAAAGTTAATAGACAAAAATAATTCACCTGCCATATTCATTAAAATGGCGAAAAAGAACCAATCCTTGGCACACGATTTACCTGTTTTCGGACTTAATACAATAAAACAACTAGTTTCTAGCAACATTAATTTTGCATGTTTACATGCTGAAAAATGTAGACTGGCTGAGAGTTTAGGTGATATTGAAACGGCAGTATTAGACTCAGGAATTAGTTTGTATTCAGTTGATTATGGCTAGAGAATGTTACTATATACTAGCTGGTGAAACATCGGCAGATCTTTTGGCGTCGCATCTTATGCGTGCTGTACAAAAAAATACAAAGTCGCAAGTTGATTGGATAGGTATTGGTGGCGAGCAAATGGAAAAGCTTGGGTTTACCTCTAATGAGGATATGTCAAAATTATCTGTGGTTGGCTTTTTGGAGGCAATATCTTCTTATAGCATATTGCTGCAAATAGCAAAAGAACAGATTGAGGAGATAATTCAGTCTAGACCCAAAGCAATTTTCACCGTAGATACCAAACAATTTTCATTAAAATTTGTATCTCTTCTCCGAAAAAAAATGGATCAAGTTGGTTGGCATGTTCCAATCATTCAACTTGTTGCCCCAACTGTTTGGGCATGGGGCCCCTGGCGGGCTAAAAAGTTTGAAAAATTATTTGATGCTATTTTATGTCTGTTTCCATTTGAGCCATCTTATTTTCACCCAAAAAAAACACATGCTGTTTTTGTGGGTCATCCCTCAGCATACCAGGCTCTGGAAATAAATAAGCAAACACTTCCTCCCAAACAGGTGAGTCAAAATGATTTTATTGGATTGATGCCCGGAAGCAGGAGAAGTGAAATTGCGTTCAACTTTGCTGATATAATGTGCTCTGCAGAAATATTTTTTAACCACTTTCCAAAATGCCAGTTTATTTTACCTACAACATCGAACCTTGAAAAGTTAATTAATGAGCAGGTAAAGGATTATAGATTACCTATAGAAGTTGTTGTGGGTAGGGAAGCATTTGAAGATAGTTTGTCAAAAATTTCAGCTGCTATCTGTGTTTCAGGGACGGCAACCTTACAGTTGAGTTTGAGTGGGATTCCAGCGGTTACCTGTTACAAGACGAACGCTTTAAATTATTTATTGATGCGGATAGTGTTTAAACAGAAAGATCCGATCTTGCCTAATATTCTTTTACAAAAAGAGGTTTACCCATGCTTTCTACAGTCAGCTCAAACCCCAAAAAATTTATCATCGGCATTAATTGACATTTACGACAACATTTCTGCTTATCGTCAAACGATGCAACACAATTCAGAGCAGCTTTTGCAAGCATTAATGGACGGGGATAGAAATTTTCAGGCCTCAATCGCCTATCACTTAGAAAAGAATGATTTATGTTAGGATTATTTTCTGTCAGATATAGAAGTGAATTTTCTCATATTTGGGCCATTATATAGCTGCCTTGGTCTCCCAATTCGGAACATCGGGTCCTCTATCATCTCTTTCCATTGTGATATCCAACCTACCGTTCTTGCGAGAGCAAAAAGGACAGTGAACATAGATGTCGGAAATCCCATTGCCTTTAAAATTATACCTGAGTAAAAGTCAACATTGGGGTAAAGTTTCTTATCGATAAAATATTGGTCATTTAGAGCAATTTTTTCTAATTCCATAGCTAGTTCAAGGAGTGGGTCATTTATGCCAAGCTTGTTTAAAACGTCGTGGCAGGATTGTCTCATTACTTTAGCGCGTGGATCAAAGTTTTTGTAAACACGGTGTCCAAAACCAAATAAACGAAATGAGTCATCCTTATCCCTAGCTCGTTTCACATATTCTGAAATATTTGATTTATCTCCTATTTCTTGTAACATATTTAAAACAGCTTCATTTGCTCCTCCGTGTGCGGGACCCCATAGTGATGCAATTCCAGCAGCAATACAAGCGAATGGATTTGCTCCTGATGAGCCAGCGAGACGAACAGTTGACGTGGATGCATTTTGCTCATGATCGGCATGTAATATTAATATTTTGTCCATAGCATTTGAAATTATTGGGTCTGGAATGTAATCTTCCGCTGGAACCGAAAAGCACATCTGAAGAAAATTTTCAGCATAGTTTAAGTGATTTTTTGGATAATTAAATGGTTGGCCAATAGAGTATTTGTATGCCATGGCCGCGAGAGTGGGCATTTTTGCAATAAGCCTACGCGATGCAATCATCCGTTGATGTGGGTCTTGAATGTCAGTGGAATCGTGGTAAAAAGCCGATAACGCGCCCGTCACACCGCAAAGAATTGCCATGGGGTGGGCATCTCTACGAAACCCCCTGAAAAATGTAGAGATCTGTTCGTGAACCATTGTATGATGCGTAATCGCATTTACAAATTCGTCTTTTTCTTTACTTTTTGGCAATTCACCATTTAGAAGAAGATAAGCTACCTCCAGAAAGTCTGATTTTTCCGCTAACTCCTCAATAGCATATCCACGATGAAGGAGTATTCCTTCATCACCATCAATATAGGTCAGTTCAGATACGCATGAACCAGTAACGCCGTATCCCGGATCAAAAGTAAATATATTTGCTGATCCATAAAGTGCCCTTACATCTACTACATCCGGACCAATTGTCCCTTTTATTATAGGGAGTTTGACAGATTCACCCGTTTGGTCATCGGTCAGCGTCATCGTATGTTTGTTGTTCGGCAGATTATTCATTTTTTTCCCCAGTAACTTAATTAAGATATTGCTGAAACAGCAAATCATAAATACGTTTATAATTTAGAAAATCGATATTTTGGGAACATTATATTCATAAAGGCGCCTTAAATGCAAATTTCGTTAATCCGAGTTTTTACCTCATCAAAACCTAATGATTGAATTATATCAAATATAGCAGGAGCATTTTTACTTCCAGTTAATACAACTCTTAGAGGAACACCTAAATCTTTCATCGTTAATTGTTGTTCTACTAGCCACTCATTTATGAAAGCTTGGAAAGATGTGGAATCAGACGGGAGTAAATCAATAACTTCAGAGAACAATTTTAAGACTTCACAACTTTGTTTAGTTAAAAATTTACAATTTTCACTTTCAATTTTGGGTCTGCCGTCATAAACGAGATAGTCTAGTTGAGATGCAAGCTCTCCTATCATTGATGTTCTTTTTAAAAGTTGTGGAAGCAATATCTTTAATCTCTCTTTAAATTTAGTGCTAACTTGTCTATTTTCATGTAAATTTTGATGCGCCAATATTTGTGTGTGTAAGCTTTCAAAGCTCTCTTTTCTTAACCAATATGCGTTTATCGTAATAAGTTTTTTCATGTCGAAATTTGCTGGGGAACGGCCTATCGAATTGCCATTAAACCAAGATATCGCTTGGTCCTTCGAAAAATATTCATCGTTGCCGTGAGACCAACCTAGCCTAGATAAATAATTAATCATAGCCTCTGGATAAAAACCCATATCTTTATATGCATCTATACCTATAGCGCCATGACGTTTAGATAGTTTAGTTCCATCACTTCCATGAATAAGTGGTATATGAGCAAAAACCGGAGGTTGCCAATTAAGCGCTTCATAAATTTTGGTTTGCCTAATTGCATTATTTAGATGGTCGTCTCCCCTGAGAATATGGGTTATACCCATATCATGGTCATCTACAACGACTGCTAGCATATAGGTAGGTGACTCATCACTTCGCATAAGCACTAAATCATCCAACTGCTTATTCAAAACTCTGACATTTCCTTGTACCAAATCTTGAATAATTGTATGCCCTTCATCTGGCATGCGAAGTCTTAAGACCGGTTTTTCCTGTCTATCTCCGTTAAAGGAAGGATCTCTCCATGGAGAACGAAATGGTTTGCCTTGTTCTTTGTTTCGTTTACGAATTTTCTCCATTTCCAATTGAGAAAGATAGCAAAAGTAAGCTTTATCGGAAATAGCCAGCTCATTAGCTATTTCCTTATGCCGATTTATTTGTTTTGATTGATAAATTGCAGGTTCATCTCCAGAGAGCCCAAGCCATTTCAGTCCATCAAAAATAGCTTTTAAAGATGTTTCTGTTGACCTCTCTTTATCTGTATCTTCAATTCTAAGTAAGTAGCGGCCTTTGTGGTGCTTTGCGTATAAATAATTAAAAAGGGCAGTTCGAGCGCCACCAATATGCAAAAGCCCAGTAGGCGATGGTGCAAATCTGGTTACAACTTTCATTTTTCTTAATCCTCATATGGAGTATTCTCATGTTACTTAGTTAAATTTGCCATTCGCATGACACTATTAACATAATATTGGCACAATTGTATAATTCTGCCTCTAGTTTTAGCTAGCTCAATTGATAACAACTGTATTTTTATTTAATCAAAATAATAAAAATCTTGAGCTTAAAACTTTTTTAAATAAATTTTGAAAATTTTTTTATATATTTTAACGATATTTTCGGATTAAACCACTCAACTTTCCTTGGATTTTCACCTGATTGGACGTAAAATAACGGGTCTCATAAATTGGATTTGCGGCCTCAAGCGCAATACGTCCAGACTCTCTTTTGAACGTTTTTAAAGTTGCTTCTTGTCCGTCTACTAGTGCTACTACAATATCACCATTTGATGCTTCTTCTGTTTTACGAATGATGACTGTATCACCATCATATATTCCTGCGTTAATCATTGAATCACCTACTATTTCAAGTGCAAAGTGTTCGCCCGAGCTTATAAAATTAGCAGGTATCGACAAAAAAGATGAGGGGTCAGAAATAGCCTCAATTGGCGTACCTGCAGCTATTCTGCCTAACATAGGCAATTCTATTTGAGAAGAGATACCAAATTCTGTTCTTATAATATTGGTTTCATTTTGTCTGTTGGATAAAACCGGTCTGATTTCGCTTTCAGTTTTAATTATTTCTATGGCTCTGGCGCGATTGATAAGACGACGAATGAAACCACGCTCTTCTAGTCCACTTATTAAACGATGAATTCCAGACTTAGAGGCAAGTCCTAGAGCTTGCCGCATTTCATCATATGACGGCGAGGCTTTATATTTATTTTGAAATTCTTCGAGAAAGTTCAACAATTCACTTTGTTTAATGGTCAACATAATAAACCTCTTTAATGATGTTCTTATTTTGTTCTAACACAAAAATAGAACAAATCAAGAATATTTAAAATAAATTTGGGAAATTAAGTATTGATACTACAGAGCCTCTTTTAATTTTGGGCGCAAACGCTGGGCGTTGAATAAGGCAGTCGGCCTTATTCAATATTGCTAGCATAGAAGAATCCTGTATACTTGCTGGAGTGACATAACGAATACCCTCATTATTTTCAAAGAGTGTTGCGCGCAAATATTCTTCTCTTTTATCATTCTTAGTTAAATCTTGGGTAATCAAAGCGTTTGAGTAAGAAAGATTTGGATTTAACCCTAAAAATTTTTTTATAATTGGAGTTAAAAACAAAACGGAGCATACACCTGCAGAAACTGGATTTCCAGGTAATCCAAGCAAGGGTGTGTTTTTATATTTTCCGAATAAAAGGGGTTTTCCAGGTCGCATTGCTATCTTCCAAAAATAAAGAGCAGTATTAGGGTCATTTTTGATATCAGCTGCTATAAAGTCGTGGTCACCAACTGAAGCACCACCAGTCGTAACGATTAAATCAAGGTCCGTTGAGTTTGTTAATTTTTCAATCAATGCGCCGGGTTTATCCGGTAATATACCAAGGTCAAATGGCTCACCACCAGAAGACCGAATTAATGAACTAAGAAGAAGATTATTAGAATTAATCAATTGTCCAGGCTTCGGAAACTGACCAGGTGCCACTAATTCATCGCCACTTGTTAATATCCCTATTTGAGGTTTTTTGATTACATTTACTTCGCTAAAGCCTGCTAGGGCAATAAGAGCGCACGATCTAGAAGTGAGTTGGCTTAATTTAGTGATAATTTTTTGCCCTGCTAAAAAATCTAACCCAGGTTTGCGGATGTATTGGCCTAATTTAGGCTGCTCATTTATTTGAATCTTGCCCTGAACTATTTCTGTGTCTTCTTGTAATACTATGGTGTCACAGCCGTCGGGAATGACTGCTCCAGTAAAGATTCGAACCAACTCTCCAGCTAAAAGCGGCTTTTCATACATGCAACCTGCTCTTGATGTTCCAACTTTTGGCAATAGGGTAGGTACAGTGACAATATCAGATAAACGTGCTGCATATCCATCCATTGCTGATACAGCCTGAGCCGGGTGAGATATTAAGGCTATGAGATCTTCAGCTACTATTCTATTATGTGCGCTATGAATTGAACATTTTTCGCTTGTTAGCGGTGAGATACCTTGTAAGATTTTCTCTCTAGCCACAGAAACAGATAAAAGAGTATTATTCTGCATTAAACGTTCCAGAGTTTCCACCTGATTTATGTGTTAAACGAATTTCACCAATTCTCATTTTCTTATCAACAGATTTGCACATATCGTAGATGGTTAGGGCTGCAATACTTACTGCTGTTAAGGCTTCCATTTCTACGCCAGTTTTTCCAATAGTACTGCATTTTGCAGATATTTCAACCGCTTTTGATTTGTTATTAATGTTAAATATTAAATCAACATGGTCGAGTGCTATGGGATGGCAAAGTGGAATGAGTGTGGCAGTGTGTTTTGCACCTAATATGCCAGCGATTTGTGCTACATTCAAAACATCACCTTTGGCAAAAGCCCCACGTTCGATTTTATCTATCGTAGAATGAGCCATAAAAATACAAGCTTTGGCAATAGCTTCTCTTTTTGTAATAGCCTTATTGCCCACATCGACAATATGAGCCTGACCGTCCGAATTAAAATGAGTGAACTCATTCGTCATGTTGAACCATCTTATAAGGCTTGGAGAGTAGTCTCTTGGTTGCCTCAGTAATATTTTCATGGCGCATGAGAGATTCACCAATTAAAAAGCATCGAGCGCCTGCCTTAGCCATCTTTTCTAAGTCATTAGATGTAAATAAGCCTGACTCTGCGATACCAATTTTATTGTTTGGAAGTTTTGGAAGCAAAGAAAGTCCAACTTCAAGCGAGATTTCCATCGTTTTGAGGTTTCGATTATTGATTCCAATCATTGGAGATGATAAAAGCATTGCACGTTCAAGCTCTATCTCATCATGAATTTCAATAAGCACATCCATCTCAAGAGAGATCGCTACTGTTTCCAGCTCTTTTGCCTGTTCATCACTTAATGACGCCATAATCAGCAAAATACAATCAGCGCCCAGTGCGCGCGCTTCTATGATTTGGATAGGGTCAATTATAAAATCTTTTCGCAACACCGGAAGAGAAGTTGCCATTCTGGCAAGTTGAAGATATCTATTGCTTCCTTGAAACCATGTCTCGTCTGTCAAGACTGATAAACATGTTGCGCCACCCTCCTGGTATTGATTTGCCAAAGTAATCGGATCGAACTCAGCTCTAATTAGTCCTTTAGATGGGGAAGCTTTTTTTAGCTCTGCTATAAGGCCATAACCGGTTAGAGAGGCGCCTGATAAAGCTTTTTTGAAGCCGCGTGGTGGATCTGCTATAGCAGCTTTTTTTTCAAGTTGATCCAATGAAGTCAATTGTTTAAGCTTCTCTATTTCCTCTATTTTTTTAGCGGTTATGGTTTCAAGAATATTTGTCATTTTTTACCATCTTGTTAGGAATTAGTAATACGCACGAGTTGATTTAATGCGCCTTTGGCAGCGCCTGAGTCAATAGCAGTTTGAGCCCGCTTAAACGCATCACCAAGATGCTGCTCATTATTTGTTGCAACAAGTGCTGTTGCTGCATTTATACAAGCGATATCGCGATATGCGCCAGGTTTACCATCCAATAATTCACGCAATTTTTGCGCATTATAAACTGCATCTCCTCCTTTAATAGCATTAAGCGGCTTCTTCGCCACACCAAAATCAGAGGGACTAATAACAAAACGTTTGATTTTACCTAAATTAAGAGCATGTACGATTGTTGGACCAGACAAAGAAACTTCATCAAGGCCTCCATCACCATGCACTACAAAAGCATGTCTTGTCCCAAGAAGGTCTAACGCTTCAGCAAAAGGGCGCCCCCATTTTTCATCATAAACACCAATAAGCGCTTTATCCACTAAAGCTGGATTTGATAGTGGACCTAAAAGATTGAAGATCGTTCGTACACCTAATTCAATTCTTGTCGGGCCAACATGGCGGAGTGTTGGGTGGTGCCTTGGGGCCATTAAAAAACCAATTCCTGCTTGTGAAATCGCCTTTTCAATCATACTGAATTCGCTCTCGAGGTTTATTCCTAACTCATTTAATATATCAGCAGCACCACTTTTGGAAGACACAGCCTTATTACCATGTTTTGCAACAGGCACTCCGCAGCCAGCAACAATTATCGCAGACGCAGTAGAAATATTTAGACTTTGTGAACCATCTCCGCCTGTGCCAACAATATCTATCGCATTTAATGGTGCCTTTATTGTTTTTGCGTTCGCCCGCATCTGTGAAGCGCCAGCAGCAATATCAGTAGCGGTTTCACCTCTTATTTTTAATGAGATCATAAAGCTTGTTATTTGTGCCACTGTGGCTTCTCCACTCATCAATATAGAGAATGCATTTTGCATTTCCTCGAAAGAGAGTTGTTCTGCATCACATAATCTTGAAATAATTGGCTTTAAAATATCAGACATGAATTTGTTCTGGAAAGCGAATATCCAGCCTTAATGTTTGTGTTTCAAGTTCTTTTATTCTTCGTTCAGAGATTCTATTTTTACCTATCTTTGAGAGAAAATTCGCAAAGATTCTATATCCGCCTACGGATGCAATAGATTCTGGATGAAATTGAACTCCAGTGCACTCATAATATTTATGTTTTAATCCCATTATTAGGCCTTCAGCTGTTTGTGCAATGACCTCTAGTTCATCCGGTAAATTCTTTTCATCTACCGTAAGTGAATGGTATCTGGTTACAGGAAAAGATTGTTCTAAACCTTTAAAAATATCTTTATTGTTATGCTTTATAAGAGATAATTTTCCATGTACTGGTGGTGAAAGTATGCGCAACGAGCCGCCAAATGCTGTTGCAATACCCTGATGCCCTAGACAAATTCCTAATATAGGAATATTCGGAGCAGCCTTGATGATTAATTCTTCGCAAATTCCTGCTGTTTCTGGTCGCCCTGGCCCAGGGGAAATAACGATCCCTTTTGGGGCCATTTTTAAAACCTCATTGGTTGTGAACGTATTGTTCCGGACTGTTTTTACCTCTTCTCCTAAATCAGACAAGAAATGCCACAAATTCCAGGTGAAGCTATCATAATTGTCGATCAATATAATCATAAGTATTATAAATTGTTAAATGGATGACTATTTCAATAAAAAAATTTATGTATCATACGCAATTTGGTCTGTGACGGTCAATTTCCTTTTTCATTAACACTATAAGGTACCATGTTACCGTATTGCTAATATATTGTTTTTTCGAAAAAAAATGTCTTAAATAAAAAAAACATTGACAAAATTTGGAAAAAAAAATTATAACGAAAAAAATTTATCAAAACGGCTAGGAGTTCGTTATGACTTTGCCAAAAACTTTTTCGGAAACACCTGCCACGATTGAAAAAAAGTGGGTTTTAATAGATGCCAACGGGCTTGTGTTAGGAAGGCTTGCATCGATAATCTCTATGCGTCTTCGTGGAAAACATAAAGCTAGTTATACCCCTAACATGGATTGTGGAGACCACGTGATAGTGATTAATGCTGAGAAAGTTAAACTTACGGGAAATAAACTTACCCAAAAGACTTTTTATTGGCATACTGGATATCCGGGCGGAATAAAATCTCGCACAGCAGATAAAATTTTAGATGGTAAATTCCCAGAGAGATTGCTCTTGAAAGCTGTAGAAAGAATGGTACCTCGTGGGCCTTTAGGGCGAAAAGTGTTAAAGCATTTGTATGTTTACCCAGGGAATAAACATCCGCACGAAGCGCAGCAGCCAGAATTTTTGAATGTTGCGGAATTCAATCCAAAAAATAAGAGGTAGGTATGTCCGAAGAAACATCTTTAGAAGAAAATGAAAAAGCAGGGTTAGCTAGCCTTTCTGCGTTAAAAGATGAGTCTGAACAAGAATCAACTTTAGTATCGATTGTAGAACCTAAAATAGATGAGCTCGGTCGATCATATGCAACCGGAAGGCGGAAAAACGCCGCTGCTCGTGTATGGGTCAAACGAGGCTCTGGAAACATAATGATTAATGGAAAAATATTGGCGGAATATTTCGCGCGTCCAGTGCTACAAATGTTGTTAGTACAGCCTCTCCAGGCAGCAAGTAGAGAAGGTGAATTTGATGTTTTCGCAACTGTAAAAGGTGGTGGCCTTTCAGGGCAAGCCGGCGCGGTGCGACATGGGATTAGTAGGGCGCTTGTTAATTTTGAACCGGGTCTCAGACCTCCTTTGAAGGCTGGTGGTTTTCTAACTCGTGATCCCCGCGTAGTAGAGCGGAAAAAATATGGAAAGGCGAAAGCACGTCGTTCATTCCAGTTTTCAAAAAGATAAAATACCTATTCAACATATTATCAAAAAAAGTTTAGTTTTTCTAACGCCCTTTTTTTTACTGACAAAGTGTTGATAACTGTTGGCAGCTAATTAGAACAATGCTTATTTGTCGGGTAATGAGCTTTTCCAAAATTAATCAGGTTATTGAATTAATCACTGACATTATTACGGCGCTTTATAAGCTCGTTCATATTGTGGCGGAACTTTTATTGGAAAATCAAGCTCAATTGATGCGTCCCAAACCCATCTCGGATTTGCTAAAAAAGCACGGCCTAGTGTAACCATATCAGCATCTTCTTTTATAATGATTTTATTTGCCTGTTCGGCTGTTGTGATAAGACCAACAGCTCGAACTGGTATTGAGACAACATCTTTGACTGCTTTGGCAAGATGCACTTGATAATTCGGCGCAATCGGAATTTCAAGTCCTGTTGTAATTCCACCACTTGAAATGCATAAATAATCTGCACCATGTTCTGCGAAGTTTTGAGCTACTACCTGTGAATCTTTGATTGAAAGGCCGTCGTCACGCCAGTCTGTGCCAGTCAATCTAATCCCTAATGGTATATTTGCTGGTACAACTTTACGAACGTTATCAAATATTTCTAGTGGAAATTTCATTCGGTTTGTTAATGTTCCTCCATACTCATCTTCTCTTTGATTTGAAATAGGCGAAATAAATTCGTGAATGAGATAGCCATGTGCGCCATGAAGTTCTATTGCAGAAAATCCTAACCTAACAGCACGTATTGCTGCATTAACAAAATTTTGAATAATTTGTTGCAAACCTTCTTTATTTAGTGCCTCTGGTAAATGAGCTCCTTGGGTAAATGGAAGAGCAGACGGGGCTACTGTAATCCATGAATCTTCGTTCATAGCTAAAGCTTTTCCGCCTTGCCATGGCACATTATGAGAGGCCTTTCTACCAGCATGCCCCAGCTGAATAGCAAATTTCAAATCGTTAGTTGCAACAGAGCGCGCTGCATTTAATACATTTCGAATAGAGTCTTCATTTTGGTCTGAATAAAGACCCACACAATGATGCGTAATTCGACCACGTCTCTCTACTGCTGTTGCTTCTACAACAAACATTCCTGCGCCACTCATTGCCATTTGCATCGCATGTTGTAAATGCCAATCATTCATACAGCCATCATCTGCGGAATACTGACACATAGGAGAAATTACGATACGGTTTGAGAGCGTCAAAGGTCCAATTTCTAGCGGAGTAAAAAGCATCACAAAATCTTTGAGATAAGTTGCAATAATGTTTTAGGTTGCTGTATCTGAGGACAATGCCCACTATTTGCGATTTCATGATAATTTGCCTGGCTTATTCGTTCGTTTAATTCAATTGCCATGCTTGGTGGAGTTGTTTCATCTTGCAAACCCGCAATTACATCAACATCGCACTTTATCTGACTAGCTTTTGATAAATAGTCTAACTGGGAGAGTGCTTGACAGGCTTTCGCAAATTGATCGGGATTGGCTGTTAAAAGTTTGTTTTTTCGTTCCAATATAATATCAGGATTTGCTTGCCTAAAGGCATCCGGAAACATCCGACTCATTGCGATATCTAAAACAGCGTCAATGCCCGCGGTCCTAACTTTTTCAGCCATTCCAAGTAAAGGTGCTTTTCGTTCCTCTGGAAATGCCCCTCCACTGTTAGAAATTACTAGATGTGAAACTAGTTCTGCATGTCTTAAGCATAGGCCTAAAGAGACAAAGCCACCAAATCCATTAGAGAACACAGAAATCGGTTTGGTACCGTTTTTGGAAATATCAAGAGCGTAAAACAGTTCTGCTGTCCAATCAGCATAATCATCAATACTATTGCATAAACCTGTTGAAGCACCATATCCAGGAAAATGAAATCTGGTGACACAAAATTTTCTAGCAAGTTCGTCTATAATCCCGTCATATACAGAACAATCAGCTAGTAAAGTGTGAAAAAGCACAAGTGTGGGTTTCTCGCTATTTCCTTTTGTTTCATAATTAGCGGTTCCTGCTTTTGTATCTATCTGTTGCATCTTTTTAATTCCCTTAATATTGCTTTGAATGCGTTATTTATCGTGATGAAATCTATTTGTGTACAACTTTTAAACTACTTCTATAATCACTTTTTATTTCTTTGTTTACTAATGGGATAATAGCAGCGGATTAAAAACAGTTCCACTATAGATTATCGATATTCTTGCTTTAATTATTTTGATTCCTTAAACTCTTTAAACAATAAGAAAATAGGCTAGGTAGTCAAAATTCAACTTTTGATCTGACGAAATACTTTAAATGATGGAGAGTATAATGAAACCGGTTCTATTCAGTTTTTGGAGGTCTCTAGCAGCATGGCGAGTACGTATTGCTCTAAACATAAAGGGTATAGAGTACAATTTATCTGTTGTAAATTTACTTGAAGGGGAGCAGTTTAACGATAGTTTTACTAGTTATAATCCTGAACATTCGGTACCTGTGCTGCAGCTGGGAAACCAGAGTTTTGCTCAATCTCTTGCAATTATTGAATACCTTGATGAGAAATATAAGCAAAATCCGCTACTTCCGACCAACCTTAAGTTAAGATATTTATGTAGAAGATTTAGCTTAATAAGTGCAGCTGATTCTCATCCTGTTATTGTACCAAGAGTGCGTAATTTATTGGCAAGTGAATATAAATTTAATGAAGTTCAGGTAAATGATTTTTGTAGATATTTTATGAAACGTGGTTGTGAAGCAATGGAAGGGTTATTGGAACATGAAGAATATTCGTCTCTTCAGACCCACGGACCTTATGTTCTTGGAAAAAACATTTCTATGGCTGATTTGTGTCTAATCCCTCACATACAAGGAGCACGTAATTACGGGGTAGATGTGTCAAATTATGACAGATTGATATCTGTTGAAACAGCGTTATATGAAAATGTAGAGTTTGAGAGAGCACATCCTAAACATCATCCAGGATTTGTAAAAAAACAATAATGGTAAAGATTTTTTTTGGGAGAAGTTAATTGGAATTAGAAAATAGATTTATAGTCCCCCTTGGTAGGGCAGCTGCTATGGAAGTATTAACAGATGTGCCAAGAATTACTCCTTGTATTCCAGGGGCAAGTCTCACAGGAGAGGAAAATGGATTGTTTAGTGGTCAGGCAAACGTGAGGTTAGGCCCAGTTGCGTTAAGTTTTGCCGGTTCTGCGTCAATCACATCAATCGATAATAACTTATATACAGCACAGGTAAAAGCACAGGGATCCGATAAAAAAGGCCGGGGTCAAGCAGAAGCGACAATGACTTTTGTTCTTAAAGAGGCTGAAAATGACCATACAGAGGTGATTGTTCGCACGGATGTTTTACTATCAGGGTCAATCGCTCAATATGGTAGAGCAAGTGGCTTAATTAATGTTGTTGCGGGTCAAATAGTATCTGAATTTTCTGAAAACCTCAAAACAGATATCCTAGACAAGCAATCATTAAATGACCCAAAGAAAAATAGTGGTGAGTCGGAGACACAAAAATTTGATGAGATGAATGTGGCGGATCAACAATATAAATCTTCCAAAGCCAAAAGTCCAAAAAATGAATTAAACGTATTCTCATTACTGATTGCAATTATAAAAGGTTGGTTCAGCCGAACAAAATAGCAGTTTAATTTTGTTTTGAAATAATTTATAAGTTTTGAATATAGTGCACCTTGCAAGCTGCTAATCTGGTAGGTGGAGCCTTAATTTTGAATATCTTAGAAAGGTTTATTTTGCATGTCAGTGTTTCAAATTGGAATTGCTGGTTTGGGTGTTGTCGGTGCTGAAACTGCGAGGCAAATCACCACTTCATATGACATGCTTTCGAGAAGAGCCGGCAAAAAACTAAAAATTATCGCCGTAAGTGCCCGAGATGAGGGAAAGGAACGTGGTTTCTCACGTGATAATATTGCTTTCTACAAAGACCCGCTAAAATTATTGGAACACGATGATATTGATGTAATTATCGAACTGATTGGCGGCGAGGGCGGAATTGCACTTGATTTGTGCCAACGAGCGCTTGAAGCAGGGAAGCACGTTATTACAGCTAATAAAGCTATGATTGCGCATCACGGCTTTAGTTTGTCTGAACTCGCAGAAGAAAATAACGTGACTATTCAATTCGAGGCTGCTGTTGCAGGAGGAATCCCAGCAATTAAAATCCTGCGAGAGGGACTTGCTGGTAATCAAATAGATACTGTTTCTGGTATTTTGAATGGTACTTGTAATTATATATTATCTAAAATGACATCCGCAAAGAACACTTTTGAGGAGGTATTGGAAGAGGCGCAGAAAAAAGGCTTTGCAGAAGCGGATCCTAGCGTTGACATAGACGGTGTAGATGCTGCGCATAAATTGGCTATTTTATCTGCGATTGCCTTTAAGCAGCAAATCAAATTTTCTAGTCTTTCTGTATCTGGAATAAGACATGTATCAGATATCGATATTAATTTTGCAGGAAAACTGGGTTTTTGCTTGAAGCTACTCGGCATCGCCAAACGAGACTGTAGTGCTGAAATAACTATGGCACTTATACCCTCAAAAGAACAACTTGCTTCTGTTAATGGTGCTCTTAACGCGGTGAGCTATCGGGGTGTACCAGTTGAGTCATCAATTTGTATTGGACCTGGTGCGGGTGCAGGGCCAACTTCATCAGCGGTTTTAGCGGATTTGATTGATGTCGCATCTGGACTCGCCAATTTCGCCTACGGATGTCCGGTTAAAGCACTTTCAGTTCAAAAATTAGATGAACATAATCTACCTAAGCAATGTTTCTATCTTCGAATAGCTGTAACAGACAAACCAGGGGTATTGTCAGAGATTTCAGCTATATTGAGAGATTATAAATTATCAGTGGCGTCAATGATACAAAATGGTCAGTCAGATAACGGGCCGGTATTTTTAGTATTAACAACTCATAAATGTACCAAAAAAACTATTGAGGCCGCAGTTAGTAAAATAAGCCTAAGTGAGCATGTGTTAGATAGTCCAATGCTTATACCCATATATGATAGTGGTTCTTTTGGTTAAGAATGTTTGATTACACGAATTCTTCTGCCTTACAACTTATGAATGTTGCATCTTCATTATCCGGCGCGAAATGGGTTAGCGAATTTTCCCATCATAGTCCTGACGTGGTGAGACGTCAGGCATTGCGAATAAAAGAAACGCATGATTTGCCACCGGCAATCTGCCTTTACTTGGCTAGAAAAGGCATTTTCTCCGATAATGTAGAAACTTATCTTGAACCAAAGCTAAAATCACTTCTGCCAGAACCCAATTCTTTTATTGGCATGGAGGAAACAACGAACAGACTATTGCAAGCTGTGAAACAAAAAGAAAAAATTGGAATCTTTGGCGATTATGATGTTGACGGAGCTTGTTCTGCAGCCCTTTTTTATAGGGTTTTAACTTTTTTAGGGTGTAGTGTTGACATTCATATCCCCGATAGATTTTCAGAAGGATATGGTCCAAATATAGAAGCTTTACATAGACTTAGAGATAATGATGCAACTCTAGTTTTAACGTTAGATTGTGGTATAACTGCACACGAAACTTTAGAAGTAGTTCATGATGAAGGGTTGGATATTATCGTTATTGACCATCATCTTGCAGGACCTGCACTGCCAAAAGCGCTGGCTATAGTGAATCCTAACCGCCTCGATGACCAAAGCGGATTTGGTTATTTATGTGCATCTGGGGTTTGCTTTATCACTTGTGTTTCTCTTATAAGGGCTTTGCGTCAATCAGGACACACTGATTTGCCTGATTTATTATCTGTTCTCGATCTAGTTGGTATTGCAACCTTATGCGATGTTGTGCCCGTAAAAAATCTCAACCGAGCTTTTATCAGACAAGGGCTTAAAGTGATGCGTCATCGTCGAAATACTGGATTGGCAGCGTTGGCAGATGTTGCTGGTTTAGATAAGGCTGTTGGTGAATACGAATGCAGCTTTGTGCTTGGTCCTCGAATAAACGCAGCTGGAAGAATGGGAAAATCAGATATTGGTGTTAAACTGTTGATTGAACAGGAACATGAAAAATCTGTTTCATTGGCAATTCATTTAGATGAATTGAACAAGCAAAGGCGGGCTATTGAGCAAGAAATTACTGAGGATGCGATTAAACAAGCAGAGGTGCAGTTGAGTCAAAATCCAGACCTTTTAGCATTAGTTATAGCGAATACCAGTTATAATGAGGGTGTGTTGGGGATAGTCGCTGGACGACTAAAAGAAATTTATTCAAGACCTACATTTGTTATGGCTGTATCTAAAGATAATATTGCAAAAGGTTCTGGAAGAAGCATCCCATCAATTCCTCTCGGTAATTTAGTTTTAGCGGCAAGACAAAGTGGTTTATTAATTTCAGGTGGTGGCCATGATATGGCAGCTGGAGCGAGTTTAGAAGTAGACCAATTAGATACATTTAGAGAATATTTGACAAAAAAAATATCGGCTCTGATTCCGTTTCCTCCGCAAAAAATATATGAAATTACTTCTACTATTTCAGTTGCTGGCTGTAATGCTGAATTAGCTGAAAATATTTTAAAATGTGGACCATTTGGCTCAGGACAGCCAGAACCCAACTTATTGCTCACTCACATTTCATTTAAAAATATAAAGTGGATTGGAGCGTCAAACTCTCATTTTACAGCATTTTTAGATGATGGTACTTCTAGCCCTATAAGGGCTATTATGTTCAATGCTGCCAATACAGCAATAGGCAATATATTAAAAAATATAAGAGAATTAGGACCACTTAAGGTTCTTGGTAAATTGAAAAAAGATGAATGGCGTGGTGGAAAGTCAGTACAGTTCGTGATAGAAGATATTGCTAAACAATTTGACTAATTAATTATTTTAAATGTTTATTTTCCAGCAAATTTTTTCAAAAATCATGTGCTATGCCGAAAAAAAAGTTGATTTATCTATACAATATTATTAAAAATTTAGACCTATGTGTCCCGTTCGTCTAGGGGTCTAGGACACCGCCCTTTCACGGCGGCAACAGGGGTTCGAATCCCCTACGGGATGCCATAGAAATTTATCATCTTTATGATTTATTGAATCGTTCTGATTTTTTCTGATTTGTTAGTTACTGACTGCCGTCCTAGGAAATTCTTTGATATTTGGCAAGAAAGGTCGCTTGCCTGACCGATACAATAAGGATGAAAGTGCGCAAAACACTTAGGTGATTCGTATAATAGCGTCCACGAGCTGTCTTGATTTCTCAATCATATCAACTTTTTTTCAAGCTGACATTATTTCTAAATTATCTTGATGAAAAGATAAATAAAATCCTCAATGGGCGTATTAATTGCTGAATAAATTTAATTTGAATTTAAGTTTTTAAAAATCAAATTTTAAAATGTAAAATTTAATAGGTTCTGCATGGTTCATTGCTTTTCAAAAATTTAATGATAACCAATTATCGTAATCAGAAACTTATGCAAACGGGGTTTTTAATGGTGTTTCAGATTGAAAAATCGTTATTGGTCTTTTTTTCTTTGTTATTATAATTTTTAATGAGTGAAAAAACATGGAAACTTGCTTGCAATTATTTGATCGGTAATTTATTCACATCGTATATATTCATTTATTTATATGGATTTTTAGAAGGTTTATTTTGCGATGGATATTTATTTATCCGAATATCTACCAATTGCTGTTTTTTTGATAATAGCTATAGGATTGTCGGGAGCATTCGTCCTTGGCTCTGTATTGCTGGGACGCAGCGAGCCTGATGTGGAGAAACTTGCGGCTTACGAATGCGGTTTTGATGCTTTTAATGACTCTCGTAAGCCTTTTGATGTACGATTTTATTTGGTGGCTATTCTTTTTATAATATTTGATCTTGAAATAGCGTTTCTTTTTCCCTGGGCTGTGGCATTAGGTGAAATTGGTTTATTAGGTTTTTGGTCAATGATGATTTTCCTTGCAGTATTGACTATTGGGTTTATCTACGAATGGAAAAAAGGAGCTTTGGAATGGGAGTGATTCCTTCTAAATTAGATAAACCAATTCCTCCGGGCAAAGAACAAGATTTAATCTTGAATGCGGTGAACGATGAGATCGTCAATAAAGGCTTCGTAATAGCAAGCGCGGACAAACTCTTCAATTGGGCGAGGTCTGGTTCTCTTTGGCCCATGACATTCGGATTAGCCTGTTGTGCAGTTGAAATGATGCATTCCGCAGCCAGCAGATATGATATGGATCGTTACGGTATGTTGTTTAGACCAAGCCCAAGACAGTCAGATGTTATGATTGTAGCTGGAACTTTGACAAATAAAATGGCGCCAGCATTACGAAGAGTCTATGACCAAATGCCTGAGCCACGATGGGTTTTGTCAATGGGTTCATGCGCTAATGGAGGGGGCTACTATCATTACTCGTACGCTGTTGTCCGTGGTTGCGATCGCATTGTTCCAGTTGATGTTTATGTTCCCGGCTGCCCTCCAACTGCTGAAGCCTTGATTTATGGTCTGCTGCAATTAAAGAAAAAAATAAAACGTTCAGAGACAATCTCTCGTTAATAATTTCAATATATATTTTACCCTAAAGGTTTTTATTTCGGTGGATACAAAAGAGAATTTTAATACGAAGATTAAGAGTGTAAAGGAAAGACTATCTTTCGGTCACTCTGTATCAGAGGTTTTGGGAGACCTAGTTGAGAGTATATCCTCTATAAATGGGCAGCTTGTATATAGATGCGAACTCGACAAATTGATACAAATATTAACGATTTTAAAGTCAAACGACAAACTTGATTTTAGTCAGCTGACTGACCTAACGGCAGTTGACTATCCAGGACGCTTTTTGAGATTTGAACTCGTATATCAGCTTCTGTCTATTTCGAATAATCAACGTTTAAGAATTATCTGTCCCATTGATGATGGTCAAATAGTGCCTTCTATAACCAGCATTTATAAGTCTGCCGAATGGCCTGAAAGAGAAGTTTGGGATATGTATGGCCTATTTTTCTCAAACCATCCAGACCTTAGACGTTTACTTACTGATTACGGATTTGAAGGACACCCCCTTCGTAAGGACTTTCCGCTAACTGGATACGTGGAAGTGCGATATGATGATATTAACAGACGCGTTGCCTACCAACCTGTTCAACTTACGCAAGAATATAGAGACTTTGATTTTTTGAGTCCATGGGAAGGAGATCAGGAGCGCATTCATTACTCTCTGAGTTCCAAAGAAAAAGATAATAAAGAGCTCGGAAAAAGTGAGGAATCCTAATTATGGGTGAGATGCAAATTAGACCATTAACACTCAATTTTGGACCTCAGCATCCTGCTGCACACGGTGTATTAAGGCTTGTGCTTGAGATGGATGGTGAGGTTATTCAAAGAGCGGATCCCCACGTAGGGCTTCTTCATCGTGGCACTGAAAAGCTGATTGAACAAAAAACCTATCTCCAGGCACTGCCTTATTTTGATCGTTTAGATTATGTTTCACCAATGAATCAGGAGCATGTATGGGCTCTCGCAATTGAAAATGTACTGCAGATAGATGTACCAAAAAGAGCACAACTCATAAGAGTAATGTTTTGTGAAATCGGACGAATATTAAACCATCTTTTAAATTTGACTACATTTGCTATCGATGTCGGTGCAATGACACCATTATTATGGGGTTTTGAGGAGAGAGAGCAGTTGATGGAATTTTGTGAGAGAGCGTCGGGGGCTCGGTTACATGCTGCATATTTTCGTCCAGGAGGCGTTCACCAAGACATCCCAGATGGTCTGTCTGAAGATATTTTAGCTTGGTGTGATAAATTTCCCAAATTTATCACAGACTTGGAGACACTTCTTACGGACAACCGTATTTTTAAGCAAAGAACCGTTGACATTGGTATTTTAACAGATGAACAAGCGCTTGAATTAGGAATGAGTGGGCCAGTAATTCGTGCTTCAGGCATTCCCTGGGATCTCAGAAAATCAAACCCTTATGATGCATATGATGAAATGAACTTTGACATTCCTGTTGGAAAAACAGGAGATTGTTATGCAAGATATCTAGTCCGGGTAGAGGAGATGAAACAATCTTTAACGATTATCAAACAAGCTATAAGTAAAATGCAGCCTGGTTCAGTTCTCGCCCAAAATAATAAAATTACACCCCCACGTCGTGGTGACATGAAAATGTCTATGGAGTCATTAATTCACCATTTTAAGATTTATACAGAAGGTTTTCACGTTCCTTCCTCTGAGAGTTATACAGCAGTAGAGGCTCCAAAAGGTGAATTCGGGGTCTATCTCGTTTCTGATGGAAGCAATAAACCATATCGTTGCAAGATAAGAGCACCCGGTTATTTTTTTATGGCAGCGGTAGATTATATGTCAAGAGGACATATGTTAGCAGATTCTGTAGCAATTATAGGCTCCCTTGACGTTGTATTTGGTGAGATTGACAGATGAGTATTCATGATTTGGTAGCAGATGATCAGCCAGATAAATTTGCTTTTTCTTCTGAAAATGAAGCTTTAATCAAAAAGATAATAGCTAAATATCCAGAGGGCAAACAAGCATCTGCTGTTATGCCGCTGCTAGATTTAGCTCAGAGACAGCATGATAATTGGATACCGATGAGCGCAATCGAATTAATTGCAGAACGGCTCGATATGGCAAAGATAAGGGTTCTCGAAGTGGCTAGTTTTTATACAATGTATAACCTAAAACCTGTAGGCAAATATTTTTTTCAATTATGTGGAACAACACCCTGCATGCTTAGAGGTTCTGATGATTTGTCACGTTGTGTAAAGGACAAGCTGAATATAAGTTCCGGTGAGATAACCCCAGATGGAAAATTTAGTATTCTCGAAGTTGAGTGTCTTGGTGCTTGTGTAAATGCGCCAATAGTCCAAGTGAATGATGATTTTTATGAGGATCTTGATTATGACAGTATGGCATCATTAATCGACTCTTTTGCCGAGGATTTGCCTCCACCAATTGGATCTGTCAAGAGCCGCTCTGGTTCTCAAGCAGTTACAGGTCCCACTTCATTGACCAAATTAACTGAGAAACAAAACGTAGTAAAATCGTCAGGAAAACTAAAGAAAGAACCTAACAGTCTTTCCGAACACGTCAGGAATAAAGTTCATGCTTCAGGATAAAGATCGTATTTTTACAAATATTTATGGATGGCATGAAGCAAGTTTGTCAGGTGCAAAAAAACGGGGTGATTGGGATAATACTAAGTCGATTTTGGCGCTCGGACATGATGAAATAATTGAGCAAATGAAGGCATCTGGGCTGCGTGGACGTGGCGGCGCTGGTTTTCCTACTGGGGTAAAGTGGTCTTTTATGCCAAAAGAGGTGTCAAATAGACCACATTATTTGGTGGTCAATGCTGATGAGTCCGAACCCGGTACATGTAAAGACAGAGATATTTTAAGGAATGAACCTCATAAACTTATCGAAGGCTGTTTGATAGCTGGTTTTGCAATGAGGGCACATGTCGCCTATATCTACATAAGAGGTGAATTTGTCAATGAATACAAAGTTCTACAAGGCGCAATTGATGAATGTTATGAGTCCGGTTTACTTGGTGGCAATGCTGTGAATTCTGGTTGGTCCTTTGATATTTTTGTTCACCGAGGGGCAGGTGCCTACATATGTGGTGAGGAAACTGCTCTTTTAGAGTCTCTAGAAGGTAAAAAGGGGCAACCTAGATTGAAGCCACCGTTTCCCGCAGGTGTTGGTTTGTATGGATGTCCAACGACTGTGAATAATGTTGAATCTATCGCGGTAGCACCGACCATTCTTCGACGAGGTGCAAATTGGTTCTCCTCTCTTGGGAAGGAAAATAATACTGGTACTAAACTGTTCTGTATCTCTGGTCATGTAAATTCGCCGTGCAACGTGGAGGAAGAAATGGGTATACCATTAAAAGACCTCTTAGAAAAACACGCGGGCGGAGTTAGAGGAGGATGGGAAAATTTATTAGCAATAATTCCTGGAGGGTCATCTACTCCTCTAATAACAAAAGATGTGTGTGAGACTATGACAATGGATTTTGATGCATTGAGAGCTGCTGGAACGGGTCTTGGAACAGCTGGGGTGATAGTTATGGATAAAAGTACAGATATTGTTCGTGCAATAAGCCGACTCTCTTATTTCTATAAACACGAAAGTTGTGGACAATGCACCCCTTGCAGAGAGGGCACAGGCTGGATGTGGCGTATGATGGATAGGCTGGTCAGGGGGCAGGCAGAACCTTACGAAATTGATACGTTGTATGAAATTACAAAACAAGTTGAGGGTCACACCATATGTGCTCTTGGTGATGCCGCAGCATGGCCTATACAAGGATTGATCAAAAACTTTCGTCCAGAATTAGAAAGACGTATCCAAATAAATAAAACGGTTACACAGGCAGCAGAATAGAGAAACACGACATGCCAAAATTGACAGTTAATTCAATTGAAGTTGAAGTAGAACAAGGGGCAAGCGTGCTGCAAGCTTGTGAAGAGGCTGGATTCGAGATTCCACGCTTCTGTTATCACGAAAGGCTCTCTATTGCTGGTAATTGTCGTATGTGCCTAGTTGATATGGAGCGGGCTCCCAAGCCTATTGCTAGCTGTGCTATGCCAGCATCAGACGGTATGGTTATCGACACACAATCCGAAAGGGTTAAAAAAGCTCGGGAAGGGGTAATGGAATTTTTGTTGTTAAATCATCCTCTTGATTGTCCAATTTGTGACCAAGGTGGCGAATGCGACCTTCAGGATCAGGCTATGGGATATGGTCTAGATGGTTCTCGTTATAAGGAAACGAAGAGAGCTGTTGAAGAAAAGCAAATGGGTCCATTAATCAAAACTATAATGACGAGATGTATTCATTGCACAAGGTGTGTACGCTTCGCTACAGAAGTAGCAGGTGTTCCAGACCTTGGAGCTATTGGTAGGGGAGAACAAGTAGAGATAACAACCTATCTAGAAAAAACGATTGCATCAGAGTTAAGTGCCAATGTAATAGATTTATGCCCAGTTGGAGCGCTAACTAGCAAGCCATATGCTTTTATCTCGAGGCCCTGGGAACTGAGTAAAACAGAATCTGTTGACGTAATGGATGCACAGGGTTCTAATATCCGGATTGATTCCAGAGGAAACCAAGTATTAAGGATTATGCCTCGGCTTAACGAAGAGGTAAATGAAGAATGGATTACAGACAAAGCGCGATTTGCTATTGATGGTTTGAAAAACCAAAGACTAGACAGGCCATATGTTAGAGGCACAAATGGCAAATTGGAGCCTAGTAGTTGGGACAACGCGTTTAAGATTATCGCTAAACAACTTAAAAAGGTAAAGCCAGACAATTTTGGAGTGATAGCTGGAGATCAAATTGACGCTGAAACTATGTTTGCTATGAAACTCCTTATGGAGAAAATCGGTTCTCCGCACATGGATTGTAGGCAGGATGGCGCCAATATCGAAGGTTCTGCCAGGGCGGGATATTTGTTTAATTCTTCAATAGCAGGAATTGACGATGCTGACGCTTTATTAATAATTGGCAGTAACCCAAGAATTGAAGCTCCCGTTTTAAATGCAAGGATTAGAAAACGATATTTAAACGCTGGTATTCCTGTAGGCTACATTGGACCGACGGTTGACTTAACTTATCCAACTAATTTTCTGGGGAGCGACCCCTCAGTGTTACAAGCAATTGCTGAAAAAAAACACCCTTTTTGTAAATTCTTTAAATCAGCTAAAAATCCTATGATTATTGTAGGTAATGGGCTTCTAATTCGTGATGATGCCAAAGCATTACTTAATTATATATCAACGATAATAAAAAACTTTGAAGTTATTTATAAAGGCTGGAATGGTTTTAATGTTCTGCATACCGCAGCCTCTCGTGTTGCTGGTCTTGATATTAGTTTTCTTCCTGGTAAAAATGGTAAATCTGCCAAAAAAATGCTTAAAGACGCTTCAGCAGGAAAAATGCAAATGATTTGGCTATTAGGAGCTGACGAGATTGACACAGCTAAGCTCAAAAATACTTTTGTTGTTTATCAAGGACACCATGGTGATGCTGGTGCTCACATTGCAGATATTATATTGCCGGGTGCCGCATACACCGAAAAAAATGGAATATATTTAAATTTTGAGGGACGTGTTCAGGAAGTAAGGCGTGCAACATTTCCGCCTGGTGAGGCAAAAGATGACTGGTCTATTATTAGAGCGTTTTCTGGATTTATAGGCCACCCTCTTAGTTTTGACAGCCATGATGCGTGCCGACAAATGCTCTTTACTAATCATCCGCATTTTGCTGAAATTGGGCAACTTCATAAGTCAAGATGGAGGAGAATTGGTAAGCCGGGTAAAGTTTTTAATAGTCCCATTTTGCCAGCTTTAACGGAATTTTATATGACCTGTCCCATGAGTAGGGCGTCACAAACAATGGCTGACACCAGAACGTCTAGAGAAAATAATTCAAAACCTATGGCCGCAGAATAGGAATTAAATGAACGTTTTCAATGTGAATTATTTTTTTGAATTGGGTTGGATAGTTCTTCAGATATTGATTGTAGTTGTACCTCTTTTGATTGGGGTAGCTTATTTAACTCTGGCAGAAAGAAGAGTGATTGGTTTTATGCAATTGAGAAAAGGACCGAATGTTGTTGGTCCTTTTGGACTGTTGCAGCCATTTGCAGACGCTTTAAAATTACTTTCAAAAGAGACTATTCTGCCGGCTGGCGCTGATAAAGTCACTTTTGTAATTGCACCCATGCTAACGTTCGTCTTGGCATTGGTAGCTTGGGCAGTTATTCCGTTTGGTGATACCCTAGTTATCGCTGATATAAATGTAGGTATATTGTACCTTTTTGCCATATCGTCACTAGGCGTCTATGGTGTAATTATGGCTGGCTGGGCCAGTAATTCAAAATACGCGTTTCTCGGAGCACTACGGTCGGCCGCTCAAATGGTTTCTTATGAAGTCTCTATGGGACTAGTTATCATTAATGTACTATTATGCGTCGGGTCTCTAAACCTTTCTGATATTATTGAAGCACAAAAAAGTATGTGGTTTGCTCTTCCTCTCTTCCCAATGTTTGTAATTTTCTTTATTTCGACATTGGCCGAGACAAATAGAGCTCCATTTGACTTACCAGAAGGCGAATCTGAATTGGTTGCAGGCTACTTTGTCGAATATAGCTCAATGAGTTTTGCTTTATTCTTTCTTGGAGAATACGCAAATATGATTTTGATGAGTGCAATGACGACAATTTTATTTTTAGGTGGGTGGTTGCCTCCACTGGATATATATCCGCTAAATATAGTTCCTGGTCCTATCTGGTTTATTTCAAAAATCTGCCTTGTGTTATTTGTGTTCTTGTGGATGAGAGCTACAACACCAAGATACCGGTATGACCAATTAATGCGCTTGGGATGGAAAGTATTCCTTCCATTCTCTCTTGTCTGGGTTGTTTTAACAGCTGGATTTTTAATTTGTTTTGATATGTTACCAGTAAACGGTGGGCTTAGTTAATATGAGGAGTTTGAAAATGCAAGCGGCGTTGAATGCAATAAGGTCATTCCTGTTACTTGAAATTATTCAAGGTCTGGCTCTCACATTAAAGTATTTTTTTAAGCCAAAGGTTACACTTAATTACCCGCATGAAAAAGGTCCATTATCACCACGTTTTCGGGGGGAACACGCTCTTCGTCGTTATGCTAATGGCGAAGAAAGATGTATAGCCTGCAAGTTGTGTGAAGCTATATGCCCTGCTCAGGCCATTACTATAGAAGCGGAACCAAGAGATGATGGTTCACGTCGCACTACCCGTTATGACATCGATATGACAAAGTGTATATATTGTGGCTTTTGCCAAGAAGCTTGTCCAGTTGATGCAATCGTAGAGGGGCCAAATTTTGAGTTTGCAACTGAAACTCGAGAAGAGCTTTTTTATGATAAAGATAAGCTTCTTGCCAATGGCGATAGGTGGGAGGGAGAAATTGCACGTAATTTAGCATTAGACTCGAAGTGGAGATAGTTGTCTTTTTGAGATAATTTTTTAAGTTTCTAATGTTATTTGTAAGATTTGAGGGTAATAAATTAAAAAATGATTGAAACAATTTTTTTCTATCTTTTTGCAAGTGTCACCTGTTTGGCTGGTTTAATGGTTATTAGCTCTCGCAATCCAGTCCATTCGGTACTATTTCTGATACTGTCTTTTTTCAATGCCGCGGGCTTATTCATTTTATTAGGTGCCGAGTTTTTGGCGATGTTGCTTGTGGTTGTTTATGTTGGCGCAGTCGCAGTTTTATTTCTGTTCGTTGTTATGATGCTTGACATCAATTTTGCAGAATTGAGAGACGGTTTTCAGCGCTATATGCCTTTAGGCTTGGGTGTGGGCGGATTATTATTAACTGAAATCCTTTTCGTTTTCTTCAACCGCGAAAATATGCCAGAGAGGTTGGATTTAACAACTGGTGTAAGTAACACACGTGCTCTTGGAAGGGTTTTATATACAGATTATATATATCTGTTTCAAATTGCTGGTTTGATACTGTTAGTTGCGATGATAGGTGCTATCACACTTACTCTTCGTAAAAGAGAAAATGTTCGAAAACAGTCAATCAAAAAACAGAATGAAAGAAAGCGAGAAGATACAATAGAAGTTGTGTCGGTTCCAACCGGTGTTGGTATAAGGAAACCGTAAAATGTTGGAAATTTCATTATCTCATTATCTTACGGTGTCTGCAATATTGTTTGTATTTGGTGTATTTGGAATATTTATTAACAGAAAAAATGTAATCACTATATTAATGTCTATCGAGTTAATCTTGCTTTCAGTAAATATTAACCTTGTTGCATTTTCCTCGTTTAGTGGGACTTTATCCGGTCAAATCTTTTCTCTTTTTGTTTTAACGGTTGCGGCTGCGGAGGCCGCAATAGGATTAGCTATTCTTGTAATTTACTTCCGAAATAGGGGATCCATTGCCGTTGAAGATCTCAATGTGATGAAGGGTTGATGTGATTTTGTATCAAGCAATTATATTTTTACCATTAATTGGGGCGGCTTTTGCTGGAGTGCTGTCTTTGAGACAACAACACGTGCCTGCCGAAATCATTTCAGTAGTGTGCATATGCTTATCTTTCTTACTTTCCTGTTTTGCTTTTTATGATATAGCGATTACCCATAATCAGTTAACAATTACAATTGCACGTTGGATTGATTCGGCTAATTTTGTTGCTAACTGGTCATTGCGCTTTGATACACTGACTGCAGTCATGTTAATTGTGGTTACATCTGTTTCGTCTTGCGTCCACATTTATTCTATCGGCTATATGCACAATGATAATGCGCGCGCGAGATTTATGGCTTATTTGAGCTTGTTTACTTTTGCTATGTTGATGCTTGTAACTGCTGATAACTTACTTCAATTATTTTTTGGTTGGGAAGGTGTTGGAGTAGCCTCATATCTACTAATAGGTTTCTGGTACCATAAGCCGTCAGCTCATAAAGCTGCAATGAAAGCATTTGTTGTGAATAGGGTAGGCGACTTTGGATTTGCTCTTGGTATTTTTGTAATATTCTATTTATTTGGAAGCATTCAATTTGATGATATCTTTAGTGATGCTTTTATGTATAAAGGTACAAAAATTCTATTCTTAGGCGTTGAGATGCCTGCGTTAGAAGTGGCAGCAATATTATTATTTATTGGAGCTATGGGTAAATCAGCACAGCTTGGTTTGCATACGTGGCTCCCCGATGCGATGGAGGGACCCACCCCAGTGTCGGCACTTATTCATGCGGCTACTATGGTCACAGCCGGTGTTTTTCTTGTATGCCGAATGTCACCACTAATTGAATATGCCCCCATCGCACTTGATATAATAACGGTAGTGGGAGCGTTAACCGCAATATTTGCTGCTACTATTGGCATGACTCAATTTGATATTAAGCGTGTTATAGCATATTCAACATGTTCACAATTAGGATATATGTTTTTTGCTGCTGGTGTGTCTGCCTATCCAGCTGCAATGTTTCATTTGACCACACATGCGTTCTTCAAGGCGCTTCTATTCCTAGGAGCAGGTTCTGTCATTCACGCACTATCGGATGAGCAAGATTTGCGCCTAATGGGGGGGCTTTGGAAAAAAATCCCCCTTACTTATAGCCTAATGTGGATTGGGTCTCTGGCACTAGCTGGGTTTCCGTTCTTCTCGGGATACTACTCGAAAGATATGATTTTAGAGGCTGCATGGGCCTCTCAAAGCTATATAGGTCAGATGGCATTTTGGCTCGGATGTGTGGCTGCTTTACTGACTGCCTTTTATAGCTGGCGTCTATTAATCATGGCGTTTCATGGAAAGCCTAGATGTAGTACGGAAGTTTTTGAACATGTTCATGAATCCCCTCCTATAATGATATTACCGTTGATCCCTCTTGCAATTGGTGCCATTTTTGCAGGATGGTTTGGGTACCAACTTTTTGTTGGTTATGATATGGTATATTTTTGGGGAGATGCTCTTTTTATTTTACCTGAGCATCGAGCTATGGAAGATGCTCACCATGTCCCAGATTGGGTTAAGCGATTACCTGTTTGGCTAGCAGCAAGTGGTGTTGGTGTTGCTGTAATTGCTTACGCTGTACTTCCAGCTATTCCAGCAATGATGATTTCTTTCCTAAGACCACTTCATAAATTGTTTTATAATAAATGGTTTTTCGACGAATTATATGACATTTTATTCGTTCGTTCATTTGTTAATTTTGGAAAAATCCTTTGGGTTCGAGGGGACCAGGGAACGATTGATGCTTTCGGGCCTGATGGAATGTCTGAGTTAGTTTTAAGAGGCTCTGACAAGCTTTCAAAATTGCAGTCCGGATATGTTTATCACTATGCGTTTGCCATGATAATTGGTGTTGTGACGTTGTTGTCTTGGTATTTTAGCGGTTTTATGGGTTAGTTTAATGTTATCGTCCTGGCCAATATTATCGATAGTGACATTTCTGCCTCTTCTTGGAGTATTATTTATTTTATTGGCAAGTGGAAAAAATAAGTCGTCTGAACATAATTGTAAGATGCTAGCCATTTGGGTTTCCAGTTTTACATTTGTTGTATCTCTCCTTCTTTATTTAGGATTTGATAACTCTATTGTGGGTTATCAATTTGAAGAACAATTTGAATGGATTTCAGGAAGCGGGATTTCTTACCATTTGGGTGTAGATGGTATTTCTATGCCATTTATCTTACTTTCTACCTTTCTTACACCGTTATCAATTTTGGCTAGTTGGTATTCCATTAAACAGCGAATTCGTGAATTTATGATAGCCTTTTTGGTGCTAGAGACGATGATGGTGGGAATGTTTGCTTCGCTAGATATGATGATGTTTTACTTGTTTTTTGAAGGTGTTTTAATCCCAATGTTTTTAATAATCGGAATTTGGGGTGGACCAAGACGTGTTTATGCTGCCTTTAAGTTCTTTCTCTTTACTCTTGCTGGGTCTGTTTTAATGCTTGTTTGCATAATGTTTATGTATTTAAAAGCTGGGACAACAGATATTCCAATTCTATCTAAATTTAATCTGTTACCAGAATACCAATTTTGGTTGTTCATTGGATTTTTTGCATCATTTGCAGTTAAAGTACCTATGTGGCCAGTTCATACCTGGCTACCTGATGCGCATGTGGAGGCTCCAACGGCAGGGTCAATGATTTTGGCCGGTGTTTTATTGAAAATGGGGGGATATGGATTTATACGATTTTCATTGCCAATGTTTCCTGATGCGTCTGTATATTTCGCGCCATTTATTTTCACTCTTTCTGTAATCGCAATTATATATACATCTTTTGTTGCACTTGCCCAGACAGATATGAAAAAGCTAATAGCCTATTCCTCTGTGGCCCATATGGGTTTTGTCACCATAGGTATATTTACCTTAAATCAACAAGGTATAACGGGCGCAATGTTTCAGATGATAAGTCATGGTCTTATATCCGCTGCGCTGTTTTTCTGCGTTGGTATTGTTTACGACAGACTCCATACCAGAGAGATTGATGCTTACGGTGGTGTTGCTGATATAATGCCAAATTATGCTGTTTTTTTCATGATAATGATGCTGGCATCTGTAGGATTGCCTGGAACATCAGGATTTGTCGGTGAAATATTAGTTTTGGTTGGTGCTTATAAGTCAAGCTCTTCACTCGCTTTTTTTGCTGCAACGGGACTTGTGCTTGGTGCTACATATATGTTGTGGCTTTATAGACGTGTGGTGTTTGGAAGAGCTGAAAAAAGTGAAATAATGCGAATGCCTGTCCTAAATAATAGAGAAATAGGTATTCTTTTACCGTTAACAATTTTTGTTATATGGTTTGGTATATTTCCCGCACCACTTTTGGATGTTTTAAATCCTGTCGTTGCTTTACTCAGCGAGACAGTGTCAAACGCACAAATAGCGACAGCTTCCCTCGAATAAAAGGAATAAGTCTTTAATCATGCTGTTTACACAAATAACATTTCAAGCTGCTTTGCCAGAATATATATTGGCGTTAACGGCTCTTGGACTCGTTCTGATGGCAGCCTTTTCAGGCAGCACGAATAGTGCAAAAAGATTTATAAAATTAACCGCATTAGTGGGTTATCTGCTTGCCTTTGCTTCAATTTTTGTACTTCCTTCGGAAAGTCATTCGATCTATTTTGGCCTGTTCAGGATAAACAATTTTCTTATTTATATGAAAGCAATTGTGCTCATTGGGGCCTTTTTTGCGTGTTGGATGGTTACTAGTGATTGGGCCGACGGTGTTGAAAAACCAGAATATCAAGTCCTTATCATGTTAGCAACATTGGGTATGTTATTGATGATATCAGCAAATGACCTGATTTCCTTGTATATGGGTTTAGAATTACAGTCATTACCTCTTTACGTAATCGCCGCTATGCACACCCGTTCCTTAAAATCATCTGAAGCTGGTTTGAAGTATTTTCTTTTAGGAGCTCTCTCGTCAGGTATGCTTCTTTATGGTGCTTCTCTAGTATATGGTTATACAGGTTTCACCAGATTTGATGATATTTCATCTTTTATCTCTCAAAATGTTGCATCCTCAGGTATAATAGTTGGTGTGGTTTTTATGCTCTCTGGGTTGGCGTTCAAAATTTCCGCAGCACCTTTTCACATGTGGACCCCAGATGTATATGAGGGTGCGCCTACCCCTGTAACGGCATTATTTGCGATAACACCTAAAGTTGCTGCAATCACTTTATTGATGAATGTTACATACTTTGTTTTTTCAGACATCCGATTTGAGTGGATGCAAGTTATAATAGCATTATCTGTTGCTTCAATGATTATTGGTGCTTTTGGGGCAATAATGCAAAAAGATTTAAAGCGGATGATGGCATATTCATCTATAGCGCATATGGGTTATGCACTTGCAGGGCTTGCATCTGGAACACACCAGGGAGCTGCTGGTGTAATGATATATCTGACGACCTATGTATTCATGAGCGCTGGTGCATTTTCAATCATTTTAATGATGAGGCGTGATGGACTTCCTGTGCAGAAATTATCTGACCTGTCTGGTCTCTCTTCAACTCATCCTTATTGGTCATTTGGTTTAATGATTTTTATGTTTTCCATGGCTGGCATTCCCCCATTAGCGGGATTTTTTGCCAAATGGTATGTCTTTCTGGCAGCAGTAAATTCTGGATTAATTCCATTGGCTATAATTGGGGTTTTAACCTCTGTCGTTGGTGCTTTTTACTACTTGCGTATTATTAAGCTGATGTATTTTGAAGATGTTGACCAACCTCTAGATGAGGGGGCTCCGACAGAAAATGTTATCATTCTTTCACTTTCAATAATTGTAACAGTTTTATTTTTGTTTATTATTGGCCCCCTTCGTGAGTGGAGTCATGGTATTTCACAAACCTTTCCTGTATCTGGTATGTTGTAATGGGAGCGTTTATGACTGAAAGGCATACTAAAAAGTGGGAACTTCATTCGAAGGATACGGCTACTTCTGCATTAGACGTTGCGAAGGAATTTATTGCAAATTCTGAACTTCTCCCAGAAGGAAATGCCTTTCTTGTATCCGAACAAACAAAAGGGCGCGGCAGGATGGGTCGCATTTGGGTTTCACGGAAGAATGACGGGATGTATTTATCCGTTATATTATCACCAAAACGTGCTCACTCTGAGTGGCCAACATTGTCGTTTGTTGCCTCTCTTGCTGCAATTCAAACAATCAATGCAATTTGCCCTGACGTACCCATCTCTTTAAAATGGCCAAATGATCTTATGGCCGACAATAAAAAAATAGGGGGTATCTTAGTTGAGGCTGATAGTACTCATGCTATAGTGGGCTGCGGCATAAATTTAAGGAATGCTCCAGATATTGCAGACTCGCCCTTTGCATCAACAGATATTGCTAAGTATCAATCAACCATACCTGAACCAGAACAACTTGCTTCTTCGTTTCTTTTAAATCTTGAGGGTCTATATCAGATTTGGCAGGATTGTGGACCCGCGCCCTTAATTGCGAGATGGCAGGACAAATCTAAAATTATTGGGAGGAAGCTTACAGTTAAGTTACGTGATAAGTCTGTTACTGGTATTTGTGATGCATTAGAACCAGATGGTCGCTTAAATTTAATTGATATCGACGGTAACATTCATCTCATCACTGTTGGGGACGTGGTGCTGATGGGAGAGGTAAATGCTTCTCGCAATTGATTGTGGAAATACAGACATTGTTTTTGGCATATTTGACGGGATAAAGTTGCGCCATCATTGGCGTGTTAAAAGTTTTACTACCAGTAATCATCATAACTTTCTGATTTTACTACTTGAAAAATTAAAAAACCTCAACATTCCGCCACATCAAATAAAACACGTTATTCTTTCCTCAGTTGTTAATGAAGCCTCTAGTTGTTTTCTCTTTCTAGAAAATGCGCTTTCAATCCCGTTTTCAGCTATTCCTAGCCCATCACTTAAATTACCGATTGATATTGATCTACCTGACCCATCACAGGTTGGAGCGGATAGGATCGTAAATGCTGTTGCTGGTTTCAAACTAACTAATTCAAATGTAATTATTGTAGATTTTGGAACCGCCACTACTTTTGATATTGTGAAAACAGTTTGTGGTAAGCCTGTTTACAGCGGCGGCATAATTGCCCCAGGTATTAACCTTTCTGTGGATGCGCTAAGTAAAGCTGCGTCAAAGCTCCCAAAGATTGATTTCAATCAATATCCAGACAGTGTCACCATAATAGGAAAAAATACACGAGATGCAATGTGGTCTGGTATAATATGGGGATATGTTGGATTAATAGAGGGTATTATAAAAAAAATAAGGACTGAAGAAGGTAGTGATTTTGCCATTATCGCCACGGGAGGATTGGCAGGATTGTATTTACCCTACTGCGAACTAATTAAATGGCAGGAACCAGAGTTAACATTAATAGGGCTGCGGCAAATAGCAAAAAATAATGGATTTATATAAATGAACTTTTTAAAGGACGATCTTATTTATATTCCACTAGGGGGGTCTGGTGAAATTGGAATGAATGTAAATTTATATCACTATAAATCGGATTGGTTGATGATTGATCTTGGTATAAGTTTTGGTGATGGGGAAATCCCAGGTGTAGATGTAATCTTGCCAGATATAAGATTTGCGGAGCAACATAAAGCAAATATTAGAGCTATTATTCTTACGCATGCACATGAAGACCATTTTGGTGCTATACCATATTTATGGGACAAACTTCGTGTTCCTATTTACGGCACGGCGTTTACATTAAATTTACTGAAACGTAAACTATCAGATACAAAGATAACAGATAACATTCCCTTGCATGAAATTGAATATAACCTAGATTATAACTTTGGTGCTTTTACAGTAGAATTTGTCGCTTTAACTCACTCCATACCTGATCCAGCCGCAGTTATTTTAAAAACAAATAACGGTAATATATTGCATACGGGTGACTGGAAACTTGATGAGACGCCGATGCTCGGCAACAAAACTGATATCGACAGATTACAACAGATAGGAGATGAAGGGGTGCTTGCGCTCATTGGTGACTCAACTAATTCGTTGGTTCCTGGTAGAACACCCTCAGAAGCAGTCGCGCGTGAGGGAATAACCAAGGCTATAAAAAAAGCGCAAAATACTGTGGCTATCACCTGTTTTGCCAGTAATATAGCTAGGATTAGTTCGATTGTTGCTGCCGCTAAATCCAATAATAGGGACGTTTGCGTAGTAGGACGTTCACTTCATAGGGCTATTTCTGCTGCAAGAGATACAGGTTATCTCAATGACTTACCAGATTTCGTCTCAGAAGGAGATGTTGGTTTGATGCCAAGAAAAAATTTGGTAATCATTTGTACTGGTTCTCAAGGGGAAACACGTGCGGCACTCTCAAAAATTGCAAATGGTATTCATGAAAATATTAAACTGCAAAGTGGAGATACGGTAATTTTTTCATCTAGGCAAATCCCAGGAAATGAAAATGCAATTTCTAAAGTCCAAAATTCGTTTTTACGCCAAAAAATAGATGTAATAACCGATTATGATGCACCTGTGCACGTATCTGGACACCCTGCTAGAGATGAATTGGTGGATTTGTATAATATTGTGAAACCTAAAATAGCTATACCAGTTCATGGAACGGTAAGGCACCTAGAGGCACACGCAAGGTTGGCGGAAACCTGTCAAATTTCTCAAGTGCTAATTCCAGAAAACGGTAATGTAATTAGTTTTAAGGATTATGAAGCCAAATTAATAGATAATGTTGAAGTCGCACAATTTACGCATGAGGCAGGAAGTATTGTTGATTTGCAATCTGACATGTTACGTTCAAGAAGGCAGATGCTTTGGAATGGGTCTGTTAG
The DNA here is from genome assembly GCA_902632595.1 of uncultured SAR116 cluster alpha proteobacterium. Taxonomy (GTDB): domain Bacteria; phylum Pseudomonadota; class Alphaproteobacteria; order Puniceispirillales; family Puniceispirillaceae; genus UBA5951. Next base: position 23,222 of record CACPDC010000008.1, on the reverse strand, counting down.
TGTTTCAGTTTTGCTAGACCAGATGGGCGCATTGATACAAGCTCCGACCGTAACTCAAGACGGCGTATGTATTAACGAAGAAGAGGCTGATTATTTGGCGGATATTAGCATGATGGTAGATACCCAACTGGAAAAAGCCAACATTGATTTGCTTGAAGATGATAGTGCCATTGAAACGATGGTTATTGGTAAAGTTAAAAGTGCTACTAAAACACGATTTCGCATTAGACCCAAGGTTCACATGCACGTAATACGTATAGCCGGATAACTAAAAGAGGCTAACTTTAATGGATTTAGTGTCGTCAGTCGTAGTTTATATATTACTTTGGTGGTGGACATTCTTAATGGCGTTACCTTTCGGAAATGCACCACCCGAAAACCCAGAAAAAGGTCATGCAAATTCAGCTCCTGCCAATCCAAGTATTTTAAAAAAGGTTATAGCTGCAACTGTAATTTCAGCACTTTTTTTTATTGTTGTGAAAATTATAATCGAATCGGGTACTTTTTCTTTCAGATAAAAAAAACAAGGCTTTGTGCCTTGTTTTTTCTACAACACTAAATATAGTGTCTTTTCTCCCTAAACTCGGACCCACTTTTCAAAATGTTCCGAATATTAAAATAATAAGAGATTGACTAGTTACTGTCACCTCAAAAAAAGATTTATTATTGTATGGTGGAATAAAATTCAATATAAGGCTATGTTAAAGTTTTCTAAATTTGTTTAGATTTAGACTTTGCATTAACTTAAATTTTTGTTGATTTTACAATCAGGGACAGCAGTTGATGTTAAAAATAGTGATAGCAAGTGACCATGGGGGGTTGAAGCTTAAATCGTCCGTGATAACACATCTAAAATCCGAGGGCATAGATGTAATTGATCTTGGCACTGATACCCCAAATTTTTCAGTGGATTATCCAGATTATGCTGCTAAATTGGCTAATGCAATGAAACAACCTGATACGAAGGGTATATTAGTTTGTGGGTCTGGAATAGGGATGTCTATAGCAATTAATCGTTATGAATGGATAAGAGGCGCGCTAGTTTGTAATGAAACATCCACAAGATTATCACGCGAACATAATAATGCTAACGTTATTATTTTTGGAGAACGACTAATTGGAGAATTAACGGCTCTTTCGTGTGTAAACGTATTTCTCAAAACCCCTTTTTTAGAGGGGCGTCATCTTAAACGTGTAGAAAAACTGAGTATGCCTAAAAACCTATTAAAACCGCAGGAGAAATAAAATGCGTCAGGACAAAAAAATGTTTGTTGATAACTTGGCAATTGGAGATCCGGCTGTAGCCGAGGCTATACAATATGAGTTAGTTCGCCAACAGGATCAATTGGAAATGATTGCTTCAGAAAATATTGTGTCTTCATCTGTGCTACAAGCGCAAGGCTCCGTTTTAACTAATAAATATGCTGAAGGTTATTCTGGAAAGCGTTATTATGGTGGATGCGAATACATAGATGTTGTTGAAACATTGGCAATAGATAGAGCTAAAAAATTATTTGATTGTAAATTCGTGAATGTACAGCCGCATTCAGGAGCGCAAGCAAATCAAGCTGTATTTCTTGCACTATTATCACCAAATGATACTGTTTTGGGAATGTCTCTCGCTTCTGGTGGGCATCTAACTCATGGAAGCGCACCTAATCTTTCTGGTAAATGGTTTAATGCAATACAGTATGGTGTTAGCAGACAAACAAGTCTGATAGACTTTGATGAAGTGCGAGACCTTGCTAAGAAACACACACCAAAAATGATTTTAGCTGGTGCATCTGCTTACCCAAGACAATTAGATTTTGCTAAATTTCGTGAGATTGCAGATGAGGTAGGCGCTTTACTTATGGTTGATATGGCTCATATTTCAGGCTTAGTTGCTGCGGGTTTGCATCCGAATCCTGTCCCATATGCAGATATTGTTACATCCACAACTCATAAAACACTCAGAGCTGGTAGGGGTGGTATTATTCTTTCAAATAATGAGGACTTGGGAAAAAAAATTAATTCCGCTGTTTTTCCAGGATTGCAGGGAGGACCACTAATGCACGCAATAGCCGGTAAGGCAGTTGGTTTCAAAGAAGCTTTAGAACCTGATTTTAAATTATACATCCAATCTGTGATTGATAATGCTATTAGACTAGGTGAGGTACTAAGGAAACGTGGCCTTGAACTAGTGTCAAATGGAACGGATACTCATCTATTGTTAGTTGATTTAAGACCAAAGAAACTTACTGGAAATATCGCAGAGGTTAGTTTAGAGGCGGCAGGCATAACTTGTAATAAAAATGGTGTGCCTTTCGATCCTGAAAAACCAATGGTTACTTCTGGAATTAGACTTGGCACGCCAGCAGGAACCTCACGTGGTTTAGGGTTGGCGGAATTTGAACAGGTCGGGCATATAATTGGGGATGTACTCGATGCACTTTCTGCTAATAAGAATGATAATTCAGTGGCTGAAAAGAATGCCAGAGAACAAATTGTTGAATTATGTCAGCGTTTCCCAATTTATTAGAGCATTTTATTGCCTAAAAAAATTAAAAAAAATAGGATGCTTTAGATGTTATGTCCATTTTGTAAATCAGAGGATACCCAGGTAAAAGATTCCCGTCCGTCAGAAGATGGAACAGCAATAAGAAGGCGGCGGCAATGCAATCGGTGTGATGCAAGATTTACCACTTTTGAAAGAGTGCAACTCCGGGAGGTGTCTGTTATTAAAAGAAATGGAAGTAAAGTACTATTTGACAGAGATAAACTCGCAAAATCTTTTACTGTAGCTTTGCGCAAAAGAGACATTGATTCTGAAAGAATAGATATGGAAATCAATGAGATAGTTAAGAAACTTGAGTCAACAGGCGAGCCTGACGTTGTTTCGGAATATATTGGTTCTCTTGTAATGAAGGCATTGTCTCGGCTTGATAAGGTGGCGTACATAAGATATGCTTCTGTTTATCGCAATTTTGCAGACCCTGAAGAATTTGAGGAATTTGTCAACGAGCTCAAAAAGTGATTGCTTCAAAGGTTGTCAATCAACAAGATGAGTTATGGATGAAATTTGCAGTTGCTTTGAGTGAGAAATCGCAGGGGCTTACTTCAGAAAATCCCAATGTCGGTTGCGCGGTAATAGATGCTAACGGTTTTTTGTGTGGAAGTGGATTTACGCAGATAGGCGGGCGCCCTCATGCAGAAACTATAGCGCTAGATGATGCTGGTGAGAAAGCCTTGGGAGGTACGCTATATGTAACTCTAGAACCGTGTTCTCATTATGGAAAAACGCCACCCTGCACAGATGCTATTATTCAAGCCGGTGTAAAAAGAGTGGTGATTGGAAGCTTAGACCCAGATACCAGGGTGAATGGTTTGGGCATTAAGTTGCTAAAAAAAGCTGGTGTTGACGTAGAAATCGGATTACTGCAAGAGGATGTAAAAAAATCTATTCCATCTTTTTTGGCTAGAAATAGTTTTTTTCAAAAAGAAGAAAATAATTCAAAAAGTCTGAGACCTTTTATCACTGTTAAAATAGCGCATAGTCTTGATGGATTTATGAGTAAAGCTATCGGCAAAGGTAGCCAAATATCTAACCAGGTTTCTGCGTCCTATGTACATGATCTGAGGAGCAGGGTAGATGCCGTCTTAACTAGCAAACAGACAGTAGAAATTGATAATCCACTTTTAACTGCTAGAATAAATGGTTTAAAGCTTACTACAACAAGAATTGTATTGGATAGAGAGTTAGCAATTAGTGAGTCAAAAAAACTTGTAAAAACAAGTATTGAACATCCTCTTATCATTGTAACAGAAAATCAGCCATCAGAAGCGCATTGGGTTTATGACAAAAAAAAATATGAAAATATTAGGCTCATTGTGATGGGCGACAAGTATAATCTTGTTGATATCTTTAAAGTATTAATTGAGCAAGGAATAGGTCATATTTTAGTAGAACCTGGTCCGAGATTACTAGAATCACTTATTTCTATGAAACTCGCAGATGAATTTATTGAAATAATTAGTCAAAAGAAATTGAGAACTGGCCTTTCTATAAAGAATACGAAACAAACCGTGGAATTTTCGCCGCCAAAGTTCTATTTATTGGATAAACAATTTAATTTAGTAGACGATATAGTGAAAATTTGGAAATTACAGAATTAAAATATGTTTACAGGAATAATTACAGATATTGGTGAGCTAACTGCCTTGGAAAAGCGAGGTGATTGGCAATTGAGAATTAAGACTAATTGGAATACAAGAGACATAAAAATTGGAGCTTCCATAGCTTGTTCAGGAATTTGTCTAACTGTAATAAATGTGAAGAAAGATCACTTTGATGTGGCTGCATCAATGGAGACGGTTAATGTTACAACGCTTCAAGATTGGCAAGTTGGAAAAAAAATAAATCTAGAGAGAGCTCTCAAGGTAGGTGACGAATTAGGGGGACATATTGTTTCAGGTCATGTAGATGGTATCGTGGAAATATGTGAAATAAAGCCCGAGAAAGATTCTTATCGCATTAAATTTCGAATAGAAGACTCAATGAGGGGCCTCATTGCTAGTAAAGGTTCTGTTGCTATAGACGGAATATCTTTGACAGTAAATTCCGTGACTGATAGGAGCTTTGATGTCAATATTATTTCACATACATGGAAAGAGACTACACTCGGTTTTAGTATGATTGGAGATACAGCAAACCTAGAAATAGATATGTTGGCTCGTTACGTCGCTAGCTTATTAAAAACTAAAAGTTAATATTAAGTATAATTATAAGTTTAAATAAAAGGGAACTAAATTGTGTCTGAATTTAATGCAATAGGTATAGATCCAATCAATGAGGTGATTGCAGATGCAAAAGCTGGAAAATTATTTATACTTGTTGATGATCAAGACAGAGAAAATGAGGGTGACTTATGCATTGTAGCCGAATTCGCAACACCAGAAGCAATTAATTTTATGGCTACTTACGGTAGGGGCTTAATATGCCTTGCACTAACTCGAGAGAAAGCAGATGAGCTTAGCCTGAGTCTTATGGATCGGAGGAATGAATCACGGCATTCAACGGCATTTACCGTGTCTATAGAAGCAAGAGAAGGTGTAACTACTGGTATTTCTGCACATGATAGGTCTCATACTATAAAAGTTGCTATAAAATCTGACGCAACTATGAATAATATCACTACCCCAGGCCATATTTTTCCATTAGTTGCGCGTGATGGAGGAACACTTGTGCGTGCTGGTCATACTGAGGCAATAATTGATATTGCCAAAGCTGCAAATAAGAATCCAAGTGGGGTAATATGTGAAATAATGAATGATGACGGCAGGATGGCACGGTTACCGGATTTGGTCGCTTTTTCAAAAAAACACTCGTTAAAAATTGGAGCTATTGCGGACTTAATTGCATGGCGTAGAGGCAATGAAACGCTCATTTCTAGAATTTCCGAGACCATAATAAACTCAAGTTTTGGGGGAGAGTGGAGAATGATGGTTTATCAGAATGACATAACAGGTGTAGAGCACATCGCTTTGTTGAAAGGAGATTTATTAACAAAAGAACCCATTTTGGTAAGAATGCACGCGCTTGATATGATGGTAGATGTTCTGGCTGAAACTAATCAACAAAGAGCATATGGTGAGTTGCAAAAAGCCATGACTATTATTTCCAAAAAAGGGAGAGGTCTTATAGTTTTGTTACGCGAATCTAACTCAAGCAGTATATCCGAACTAATTGCTTCCAGAGTTGGAACAGAACAGGACAAAATCAATAGTCCAGAGCTTCGTGACTATGGCGTTGGTGCTCAAATTCTTGGTGACCTAGACGTCCGTGATATGATTTTATTAACTAATTCAAGACCAAACATAATAGCGCTCGAAGGATATGGTTTAACTATATCTGGTTGGGAACCTATTGTTATGGATTAAAAATTTTATAAAATTTAGATAATATAAAAAAGGATAAAAATGGGTAGAAAATTTCTTATTATTGAAGCTAGATTTTATGATGATATAATGGATAGTCTTGTTGAGGGTGCCGTTAGTCAGTTAGAAAAAAGTGACTTTAGTTACGAACGCCTTGAAGTACCTGGTGTTTTGGAAATACCTTCAGCAATTGCATTAGCAGAAAATACAGGGCGTTTTCTAGGTTTTGTTGCTCTAGGATGTGTAATAAGAGGTGAGACTTCACATTACGACACCGTTTGTGGTGAATCTGCGAGAGGATTGATGCAACTTTCTATTGATAGGCATCTTGCTATAGGAAATGGCATACTAACAGTCGAGAATAAACAGCAAGCATGGGAACGTGCTCTAATGTCGAGAAAAAACAGGGGTGGCAATGCTGCTTTTGCGGCTATTAGAATGCTCTCAATAAAAGAACATTTTAGTCAATGAATGACGATGATATCCGAATACAAAAGTATCCAGTTCCAATGCGTCGAAAGAGTGCTGCGCGAATAGCATCGGTTCAATTTATTTTTCAACGTTTATTTGTAGAGGCAGAATTAGAGGTTACATTAGCAGATTACTTGGAATTTTATGCTATTGATGTAGCAAAAGAAATGCATGTGCAGGAAATTGATATTTTTTACTTCCAGCAACTGGTCTTAAGTTGTGAAACAAATAGGATGACGCTAGAAGATCTAATATCAAGTTCACTTAGTTTTGGTTGGAGTGTAAAGCGATTATCAAAAGCCGATTTTACAATACTTCTGGTAGCAATTTGTGAGTTAAAACATCTAATTAAAACACCTGCTAAAGTTGTTATAGCAGAATATATCGCTATCGCAGACGCTTATAATTGTGATGTTGGTTTTATTAATGCAATCTTGGATAAGAATGCGAAATCGTTAAGACCTGATGAGACTTTACGCAGCACAAAATAGGCAAAAAAATAAGCTAAGGTTCAACTCATTCGGTATTTTGTCTTCGTTGTAGGTTAAAAAATATCTGTTCTAGAATGCTTAAACTTACGCCTGGTGCTTTAGTTTTGCCAGATTCGTAATCTATTGGTATTGGTAACTCCTGAAGGCTCTTCATTTCTAACAATAGGTCATTTTTGTCGAAGGAAAATACGAATAGTTCACTAGAATTTATAATTGCTTTTCTTCCAAGAGGGGATTGCCTCTTTACGTTGGAGTAATATATGTTGCCTGATTCAAAACTACCCTCAAAACTTGGGGGGCCTAAAATTAATATAAGGTCTTTTTTACTTGTAAATCCTATCTGAATCTTGTCTATATCGATTTTATCAATTTGATTCCCATGAGTGGTTTCTTCAGCCGCGCATGACAAAAAAAATAATAATGCTAAAACTGAGCAAAAATGAGTGGTCAACAGCCTCATCATCTCAGAAAATTTAGTCATAAATTTAGGTTTCTTATTGCTAAAGTTAATATAACTTGAGATAAGCTTTACTCTATCCATTTGTGGTTTCCTGCATTATTCTGCTATTACCGTACTATTAAATGCTCATTCTACTAGCTAAGGTCAATATATTATAAGGATGATTTGTGATGGAGAAAGCGTTTATCAAAAAAATATCTGATATTTTGTTTAGAAACTCGAAAACTGAATTAGAAATTTATCGAAAAGCATATTATAGATGCCTTCAGGCAAGCAGAAAAACTGTATTTTATACTGAATTTCAGGTCTCAGATACGTTTGACGGGAGATTTGATATGCTTTGCCTAATAGTTAGCATTTTTATGCAAAAGCTTAGTCAAGAACCCAATAAAACAAGGGAATTTAGTCAACTTTTATTTGATACGATGTTTAAGGATATCGACGAAACGCTGCGCGAGATGGGTGCTGGTGACCTAGGAGTGGGGAAAAGAGTTAAAATTATGTCAGAGAGCTTTATGGGGAGACTAACTAAGTATTCAAAAAGTTTAGAAAATAATAACGCATTACTTCTTGCTGACGCGCTTTCTAGAAATTTATATCGGGAAGATGGCAGGGTAAATGAAGATAGCAAGATAACTAGGTTTGTATTGAAATTCTATAAGAAAATGTCAAATTTAGATATGAATTATGTAACTTCAGAAGAATTTGATATAAATTTATTGATCGTGGCGTGTTTAAGTGAGGTTACCAACAGTAATTAGAGAGATTATTTATGCAAAAAATGAACTTTGATAAACAAATAGATCTTTTATCAATAGATGACCGCTTCTCTAAACTTAATCTGGTAGGTGTTCTAGATTCCAATGCTTGTATCAAACTAAAAAATCGGTTCAATTTTTTAGAATTATCAGAAGTTGTTTTATCATTTAGCTTTGAAAAAATTTCTGAAAATTGCTGGGAGTTGGCAGGAAACTTAAAGGCCAATATAACACAAAGTTGTGTTGTTACAAGCAAACCTGTAAAAGAAAAACTAGATATAAGATTGGAAGAAAGATATGTTCTTCAAAATAATAATGTTTCTAAAATAACGGATATTGATATAAATGGTCCTGATGTAGAAATGCTGGAAACAAGCATGTTGAATGTAGGAGAGCTAGTTGCGCAAATTATTGGTGTTGAAGCAGAGTCTTTTCCGAAACTCGAGAACACCCCTGAAAACCACTTTTTTGGAAGTGAAGAAACTAAAGAGAATATGTTTGCAAAACTTGCTATTTTAAAAAAGTGAAACGACCTAGTGTTTTTTTAGATAAATTTGGGAGTCTTACAAAGTGTCATCAAATGTAAGAATTGCTTTAGATGCTATGGGGGGAGATAATGCACCTGCTATTGTTATCGCGGGAGCAAGTATAGCACGAAAACGATATCCCTATTTAAATTTGAGTTTTATTGGTGAAAGTAAAAAAATTAGAGCTCTTATAAAAAAATATAAAAATTTGAATGATGCAAAAATTATCCATGCGGATGATATAGTTGCACCCGATGCGAGACCTGCTCAAGTGTTAAGACGTGGTAAAAAGACCTCAATGTGGTTGGCTGTGAATGAAGTTGCAACAGATAACGCTGATGCTATCGTTTCGGCAGGAAATACAGGGGCCTTAATGGCAATGTCTAAACTACAATTAAAAATGATTAGTGGTGTAACTAGGCCAGCTATAGCTGGTTTTATACCAACATTAAAAGGCTTGTGTTGCATGCTTGATCTAGGTGCCAATATAGAGGTCGATGAAAGAAATTTAGTGCAGTTTGGAATTATGGGAGCTTCATTTTGTTCTGCAATTACAGGTAAAAACAATGCATCAGTCGGAATTCTTAATGTTGGGGAAGAGGATCAAAAAGGTTTTGATTATTTAAGACGAGCTGGTACAGCTCTATCTGACGAAACGTTGAACCTCAATTATGTTGGGTTTATAGAAGGCTCCGATATTGTAACTGGCAATACAGATGTGATAGTAACAGACGGTTTCACAGGCAACGTTGCTCTCAAAACTGCAGAAGGTACAGCCAAATTCTTTATGCACCATTTAAGAAAAACATTTAGGAGCTCGATATTGAGCAGGATTGGATTTTTACTCACCCGAACTGCTTTTATTAAAATGCGGAGAACCGTTGATCCACGATATTATAACGGTGCTATTTTGTTGGGTTTAAACGGAGTTTGTGTTAAGTCTCATGGTGGCGCTGACTCAATTGGTTTTTCAAATGCGATTGGGGTCGCCTGTGACTTGGTCAAACACGAGTTTATTCCAAAAGTTAATGACTCTATTTCTGCCGCAGAAAAAGTCATTCAATTTAGTGCAGAATAGTACATAATCTAATGAAACAGATTTTAATGACAGGTGTGGGCGCTTATTTGCCGGAAGGAATTCTCACTAATGACGAATTGAGTAAATTTTTAGATACAGATGATAATTGGATTAGGCAGCGAACAGGTATAGTATCCAGAAGAAAAGCTAATCCAGAAGAACTTACTTCAGATCTAGCGGTAAAAGCCGCCCATCAAGCATTAAAAAAATCTGGTGTTGCTATAAGTGACATTGATTGTATTATTTTAGCAACAACGACGCCAGATTACACTTTTCCTTCAACAGCAACCATAGTTCAACAAAAGCTTGGCGCTGAAAATGCATTTGCATTTGATGTTCAGGCCGTGTGCGCGGGGTTTGTTTATGCGCTCTCCGTTGCCAACGGTCTTATGTCTTCTGGTCAAAGTAATAATGCATTGGTGATTGGGGCAGAAACTTTTACCAAACTACTCGATTGGGAAGATAGGTCTACATGTGTATTGTTTGGTGATGGTGCTGGGGCAGTGGTATTGCAGGCGGAAAATAGTAAATTAGGCTACGGTATAATTGCTAACAAACTATATTCAGACGGTCGTTATAAAGATATTTTATATGTTGATGGAGGTGTGTCTAAGACCGGGACAGTCGGTCATGTAAAAATGCGAGGGAGAGACGTATTTAAACACGCCGTTGAAAAACTTGCTACAGCCATGGATGAGGTGTTAACTTTGGCCAATTTGACTCCAAGTGATATAGACTGGTTAGTTCCTCACCAAGCTAATATTAGAATTATCAATGCGATGCAAAAAAAACTTAATTTACCAGATGAAAAGGTCATCAAAACAGTATCCGAGCATGCTAACACCTCTGCAGCATCTATACCACTTGCACTGAATTATGGAGTGGAAAGTGGAAAAATTAAACCTGGGCATTTATTAGCACTGGAGGCAATTGGTGGAGGTTTAAGCTGGGGTGCTAGTTTAGTTAGATATGGTCGACCGGTTTAATTGAAAAACAACACAATAGTTTCAAAGAGTTGACTCGACTAATTGACGATGTTAATTTTTTTTATGAAAAAAACACTGACACGTTCTGATCTTTCGCAAGCGGTACATCTAGAGGTAGGTCTTTCTAGAAACGAGTCGTCTCAATTAGTCGAAGACGTGCTCGAGAAAATGACAAACTGTTTTATTAATGGTGAAAATGTAAAATTATCATCTTTTGGAACATTTAGCGTGCGTTCAAAAAAAGAGCGCATAGGTAGAAATCCAAAAACCGGAATAGAAGCACGTATTACACCTCGTCGTGTACTATCATTTCACCCATCCATTTCTCTGCGTCAAAGAGTAAACAAATGATAACTGAGAAATCGGTTGGCGCATATAAAACAATATCAGAAGTATCAAAAAAAATAGATGTTCCATCTCATGTATTAAGATTTTGGGAGACTAAGTTTAGCCAAGTAAAGCCAATTAAGCGGAGTGGAGGAAGACGCTATTACCGGTCAGAAGATATCGATGTACTTAACCGCATAAGAACATTGTTGTATCAAGAAGGATATACGATAAAAGGAGCACAAAAAGTTCTCAAGTCAGATTTAAAATCTAACCTTGATAAGTCCAAAATGATAAGCAAAACAGAGCCAGTTGAGAATTATGACGGGAGCAAATCAAGCAAAGAAATTAACTTGATAAATGGAACAGATAACAAAGCGAAAATATTGAAAATACTTAGAGAAAGTGAAAAACGCTTAGATGAAATCATTTTCAGGTTATCAAAATGACTCATTTCTATCTAATAAATGCTGTAGTTAAAATTTATAATTTTAGATAACGGAGCGTGGCGCAGCCTGGTAGCGCACTACACTGGGGGTGTAGGGGTCGTGGGTTCGAATCCCGCCGCTCCGACCAAATTTCTTCAATTAATACAATATATTAAATGTATCTCATCGAAGATATATTTTGGCTAAAAAGATAATCTGGTTCAAAAACTGGTTCAAAATTTATACGACTGATTCTTTTATCAACAGTTAGATCTCTCAAACACATAGAAGTTTTTTTGGCATTAAAGACGAACGCCAAAACAAAGTACTTCCCTTGTTGGCCATCGGGTGATCAATTAAATGCCATTTATTGGCTCTCAGGAGCTCTCTGAGTCGTTGACAAACAGTTTTTGGTATCAGATGATGCTAAAGAGATTCCACTATCAGTTCTCATCAATAACCATCACATCACCAAAGGGTAGGGTGAATATAAGGGTATAAGTATATAAATATAGATAAGTTCTGATACGGATAATATCCTTTAATAGTCCAGATCGTTATGTGTTATATACGAATATTATCCCAATTACCAATTACCTTACCCTATTGAAGGGACGGTAATTGGTTATGTTATGAGAAGAATAGGGTATATATAAGTAATATATAGGAGCTATTTTATTAATTAATAAATACATAAAAACAGTGTATAAGACATTTTTATTAATTCATATTCTTATCTAAAACAGATCGCACGTGCGACGATGTAAGCTTTGTCGCTGTGTTAAATTTTTATGAACCACTATTTTATCATGTTTTTGTGTCATCGTTAGTGTAATTTAACGTCGTTTAATTATTTCAGAAGACTGAACATCTATAATGCCATATAATAGATTAATTAGAAAATTTCTTTATAAAGATTATATGCTAAGAAATGGAATACCTATTTTAGTGGCTTTTCTGTTTATGACGGTTATAGGTGATAGATTTATCCTTCCCTTTATATTTCATGTCACAGATAATGGTAACTTCAATCTTTTTGTGTGGATTATTATAGACGCGGTAATGCTATTTTCATTATTTTTTGCCACAAGATACATTTTGTATGTCTTTGGTCTTATTGATACTTGGCGAGGAAAAATTCCAAGAATGTAGACAAAAATTCAGATTTGGGATTATGATAAAAATTAGTTTTTTAAACATAGGGGTGATGAATGAAATTCCTTTTGATATGGGTATTAACTGGAAACTTTTTAGATTCTGGTTTGAGGTTTGATGATGCTGGAAGTTGTTACGCTTCAGCCCAGAATAGTGGTATGGAACTGCGCGACTTAGGTATGGCTGTCCCTAAATTTATTTGTATACCTGTTGCAGATGATAAGGAACTAAGGCTTTTAATACCCGATACGCCGCGCTCTAATTTTCCTTTCAATTGAGATTTTATCTTCAAAAACCTTAACCCAATAAAAAGCTATCCGTAGAAAATAATTCCAGCAAATAAACATTAGTCGTTTAAAAAAGAGGTAAGTAGCAGTATGCCAAAAGATTACACCAAAAAAAGCGCATTTGAGCATTTTGGAACAAAACAAAAAAATGTTTATACATCTTGGAGTGCTATATCTGAAGACATGGGTACGGTAGCGGTAACAATCTGGAAAGACCAATTAAAATATAAAGATCGAAAGCCTTACTGGGACACTTTTAATCTTCCAGAAAATCAGTCGAATAATTTTTGGAAAGATGCAATTGGTAATAGAGAGCGGATTGAACATCTAAAACATTGTAGAAATAAATTAGATGGATTGTTTCGTGTAGTGATTACATCAGTGTCATTAAAGAGATGGAAACCATGCAAATCAGCCTAAATATCACAGTAGTATTTTTTCTTGCCCTTTTTGCTATCGCAGAGGGGGTTAGCCTTTCTAAAGCCGATGAAACAACTATTTTTTTTGAGAATGGTAAAATAGCTTTAACCGCTCCTATTCACTCTGGGTATGCAAACCATTTCACATATGGTGAGGGGCAAAAGGATTATAATTTTTCATTACTAATAGATAAATCCGAAGCAAGAATGGGAAGCAAATACCAGCGTTTTGAATTAAGGAACGGGGATTGTTTCCCAATGGATGGTTGGAATGATTGTGAAAATGATAGAGAGAGATTTGAATTTTCTAGTAGACCTAGGCAGAAACCAGTGGGACAAAAATGCTATTTTTATAGTTTAAAAATCGCACCCAACTTTGTTGATGTTCATCCAACCAATACAGATTTAGGCCAGGTGCATCAAATTGGTGGTCCTGAGGGAAAAGCTGGGGGTTTGAAATCTTTTCCCCCACTAATCCAGATTGGGGCAAAGAAAGGAAAACTAGTCTTTAAATGGCATAAGTTATCTGGCGACCCCAAAAATGTGCGTGATCAAACAGTTGAACGAACTTTCGCGAAGTTAAAAGAATTAAAGTCTAAATGGACAGATATTTCTTTTTGTTTAGATTTTAAAAATCATAAAATGATTGGTTGGCTTAATGGAGAAAAGAAATTTCAAATAGATGAAAATCCGATTCTTTTTGAACCGCAAGAAATCTATTTTAAATACGGAATCTATAGAAGTTTTTTAACGAAATATAAAAAAAGAAGAAAGACAGACGAGATGCCAACACAAGTTGTTTTTTACGATGAAATCAGAACTGGGAATTCTATTGAAGAAGTTGATATAAATTTCAACACTTCGTTGTCTCCAGTAGATTAGATATTAAATCAAGCAATGCCTATCTAACCAACTAAAGTAGGATATAAGTGAGGGAACAACAAGCTTTAAGACGCTCCAGAGGGTGTTCTTATTGTTGTTGAAGCCAAAAAGACGTAGGCTTACCGGAAAAAAAAATAATATACTATTTTTTTGAATAGGATGTTGATGGGTTTAGACTTATATTTATTTAACCTTTTCAACTCATTGAAATAATTTTAATTTTTTTAAATAAGTTATTCAAAAATACTGATTTAGGGAGAAATAGTGGGTTATCCATTCCAATTAATAATATTTATATTAATTTTTTCGCTATCTGCTACTGCTAAGGCAACTCAGAAAAACATTATTTTTATGCTGTCTGATGATCAATCATGGTCTGGTTTATCTGTTTTGATGAATCCTAACGTCAAAAATTCGATTAGCTTTTATGACGAAACTCCTAATTTAGAACTACTCGCAGCAGAGGGTACACGTTTTACAAATGCATATGCACCTTCTCCTGTATGTTCGCCCTCAAGAATCAGTATCCAGACTGGAAAAACTCCAGCAAGGTTAAATTGGACCAAAGCAGCACCTTTTGTTGATAGCGGACAATATTTGATTCCTCCTCAGCACGACAAAAATATAGATTCCGCAGAAATCACTATAGGTGAAATGCTTAAAACAGCCGGTTACAAAACTGCCCATCTTGGTAAATGGCATTTGCTTGGAGGTGGTCCAGAGAGTCATGGCTATGATTTAAGTGATGGAGACATTGGTAATAAATATGCTGCTAATATGTCAGGTCTTAATCCAGTGGATTTATTTGGCATGATAGAGCGAGCAGAAAAATTTATAGATGAGTCACAAAAGGAAAATAAACCATTCTATATTCAACTTTCTTTTCATGCGCTACATCATCCAGAAAATGCACTAAATGATACTATACAAAAATATCATAAAAAATATCAGGACAGTCTTCAGGAGATCGAGATTCAAAGACTTGCTCTTAATGAGAATATGGATGAATCCATTGGAAGATTACTAGTTTATCTTGAAGCAAAAAATATAGCAAAAGATACATTCATTATATATATGGCAGATAATGGGGCATTTCGAAATTTTTCCTCCTTAAAAGGAGGAAAAGGCGCTCTTTGGGAAGGTGGTATTAGGGTTCCTTTTATAATAAAAGGCCCTGGAATTCCAAAAAATACGATTAATCACTCTCCAATAGCAGGATATGACTTATTCCCTACTTTTATGAGCATAGCAGGTTTAAAAAATTATCCTGAATATTTAGATGGAATTAACATTTTTGATACTTTCGATGCTAGTTATAGACCAAGTTCGAGGCCAAATGAAGGACTGATATTTCATTTTCCACACTATCAAAAAAACCAAAAACCTGCCTCTGCAATAATTATTGATAATATGAAACTTATAAAACATTATGGACAAAATTCTGATATGTTATTTGACCTTAGAAAGGATATATCTGAGAAGAATAACTTGATTAGTAAAAAACCTAAACTCTATAAGAGTCTTTTGAATAAGCTCGAGGCGTATTTGCAATCTGTTAATGCATCCATGCCTTTATTAAACCCAAACTTTGATTCTAACTTTATAACGGAATCGGAAAAAAGATAAATAAGATAAGAGGTTCCGGAGCACGTGATTAGAAACTGATTTTTATTATTTGTAGACATATTATCAATATATCAATTAAAGGATTAAAACTTAGTTAAGAGAGAAAGTTTTTGCGATAAGAAAATATGACCTGTAAAAATCCAATTAATACGGATGCTAAAAGGAAGTAAAAGCCAATATCAATTTTAGCGTTAAATATTTGAGAAAACTTGCTTGCAAATATAATAAAACTTATCAGGAATATATCCAACATTGAAAATTTATATAATGGAAGTTTGTTGAGGTGCCGAAAATTTAAAATTCTGCTTGTAATTTTTATTAGTGGAATTATCACACCAAACACGGTTATCATCATACCTAGAAGGTATTCACCATTTGTAAGTAGACCAATGATTATATGAATAAGAGAAATTTCATTCGTAAAAAACCAGAACTCTGTTACGATCATTAGAGGTAAAGTTATACCTAAAATAAAAAATACTAATTCCAGAATGGTCAAATATTTTAATAGCATTCAAATACCCGGAAATTCATTAATGTTTTTAATATGATTATTCTTTAGAATGGTAAGTATAAATCAAGCTTAAATATAGCTCTGAACGCTAAAACTTTGACATTAATTATTTAACTTTTTGGCGTGATAAAGGAAAACCTCTCTTGTTTTAGCGTATAAGAGTTGCTCTATCATGAATGTATAATTTATCAGTTTTTTATTTATTTTAATTATTTAAGACCAGCTTTTCTAATTCCATCTATTAAAAGATTTCTAACCTCTTCATTTACACTTGGAACCACGTTTTCGTAATCCTCTATTGTTTTAATTTCTGGTCTATTTTGCTGATACTTTTGAAGCCATTGTTTGCTCTCATCAATCTTGCCTTCATGTGCTAAAATTATAGCTTTAAAAGCATGGAATCTGCTATGATCATTTTCCCGCATACTCCTATCCACTGATTGATGAGCACTAACCCAATCATTCTTTCCTAAATGACAGAATAAGAGCATAATTTCGTAAAAAGGTACCCTTTTTGGGTTAGTTTCATAAGCTCTGTTTAATAATTCAATTGAATTATCATAATCACATTCATTTAAATGAAGCATTCCTTTCGCTAATAATGACCTCGGATGATGTGGGTTTATTTCAACTGCTTTATTTACAAACTCTCGATATTTTGCTTCATCATCTGATATTCGATATAAATATGCCATATTCATAACTGAATCAGGATTATTTGGGTCAAGACTATAGCTAATTTCTGCGACCTTTTTAAACCTTGCTTCATTTTTTTCCCGATCATGTTGAAGGGAGGATTCTAATCTTAGAAAAAATAAGCTTGAAGCAAGAACATTATACGCGTCAGTTAATTTTTGATCGAGTGCAATCGATTTTTCTGCGTGCTCTATTGCCTCGTAAATATATTTGATTTTTTCTTCAACAATTTTTGCCTCGCCATTTTTGTCATAAGAATTTAATGCATGAAGGTATTCGTCCCATGCACTAAAAACCTCTAGTCCCTTATTATGTAAAGTATTTTGTTCGTTAATAATTATTGCTGGCTGAGCCAGAGCAGAAACTTTTTGTGATACTTCATCCTGCACCTCAAATACATCGTCTAATAATCTATCCCAACTTTGAGACCAAATTTGAATATCTTCTAGTACATCAGTAAGTTTAACAGATATTCTTACTTTATTTCCACCTTTTCGAATGCTGCCTTGTACCAAATAATTTGCATTCAAGTCATTTGCAATATCTTTTGTTGTCTCTTTGGTATTCTTATATTTTGAAACTGAATTTAATGAAACAACTGGAAATGTCTTTGATTTTGAAAAATAAGAAATAGTATCTTCTGTTATCCCGTCCGCAAAAAACTCTTGCTCCTGATCGGCACTTAAATTTGTAAAAGGTAGAACAGCAATGGTTGGAGGCACGCTGCCTTCTTTTATTTTTGCAGATGCGGCAGCGGTTATTGTTTCATCAATATTAGAACGCTTCTCTAAATCAGGGTTACTAAGATCAAAGGCATGGACAATAGTATTTTTGACTTTTTGTTCTCCTAAATCATTAAAAAAAAATTCAGTCTTTTTATTTACAAAGTCCATTATGCTTTTAGATAAACAAACTCCACCCGACTGGGATAAAGCCTCCAATCTTGCTGCAACGTTAACGCCATCACCATAAAGATTTTCTCCCTCAACTATGACATCTCCCATATTTAGACCAACTCTAAAATAAATTTTAGGTTCATTTGATAATGTATCATTTCTTTCTTTTATAAGTTTCTGAAATTCACTTGCACAAACGATTGCTGAAACAGCACTTTGGAATTCAGCTAAAATGGAATCTCCAGCTGTATTAAAAACCCTTCCACCATGCTCTGAAAATAAATTATCTAATATATCTCTACAGGCTCTAAAACTCTTTAATGTTTTATCCTCACTAATTTCCATTAATTTACTGAAGCCAACAACGTCTGTAACAAATATGACTGCAATTTTGCGTTCTATAACTTGATTGAAATTATTTTCTAATTTTACAACATTTTCATTCATAGAAACACTGAGACTTTGATTTAATTTTGGAATATTGTCTAATTTTTTAAGCACAGCTATAATTATCACAGCTATAAAAATAGACTATATTATTTTTTATTTTATTTAAAATAAAATTACCTCCATGTACGAAATATGATAAAAATGTGGACTAATTTTCGAAGAGCACTCAAAAATAGATTAAAAATAAAATTGATAGTTTATCTGTCATTTATATTAAGCACGGTTTAAGGAGATTTTCAAAAGCCGCTTATACCGAAAGTGTAATTAAAAAAAGGAAATTTATGACAGGTCTTTTTTTTATTTCTTTTTATTACTTAAGCCGACCAATATTTATTAAATTTGATATATCAGACCGTATTCGATTTTTTGCTGCTTTGACACTTGGTTTAATATTAGAAACGGCCCTTTTTTTTATAACTGATGATGCAGGATACTATTTTAATGATTTTTATTCGCAGGTCTCCTCCAAAAAACTATCTTAAATAAGAACTGCCTTTGTGTTGTACATTTTTTATGGCACTATTATTTCAAAAGTGGATCATGCCAGTAACTTTTGATTTACATAAAATTAAACATATGTGGTTTAAAAATTGGAGGGTGTAATGACAACGCAACGTATAAGTTATGTTAAACCTGAAACAATAAAAGATGAAGACATGCGTGCCGAATTGGAGAGATGTAAAGTTAGAGGCACACCAAGGCCTGAAAGCCAAGCAATTAGAGCTCACGTTCCTGCAGCCTTTTGGTCTTTTGCAAATACTTGGCAAACGGTTTTCCATGAGGGAATTGCCGAACACACGATTAAAGAACTATGCAGAGTATACGTATCACATTCAGTGAAATGTGAATATTGTGGCAATCAACGTTCAATCCAATCTAAAAATAAAGGTCTTGTAGAGAGTGATTATAAAGATTTACTCAATTTTGAAAAATCAGACCGATATAATGAAAAACAAAAAGCTGCTTTGAGATACACTCAGGCAATTGTATGGGATTTAGAGTGTGATGATAAATTGTGGGAACAATTATATCAGTATTTTTCTGAAGCAGAGATTGTTGAGATTGGATATTTCGTTTCAATTACAATGGGTCAGCAAAGATGGCTTAGAACACTAAATATTGATCATCACAAAGTACTAACAGGAACAAGTGCATCTATGATAGAGGGAGCTGAGACAGCCGAAAAATGGCAAGAGTTCAAAAATTCTGAAGATTATTGGGCCAAGCAAGTTTAGCGTAAAGGTTTTTTACAAATTTAGATTATCTTTATCTATTCGTTATATGCAGATGAGGAGATTAAAGTTACTGGAGAAACCAGAGTATATAACTATTTAGGTGGGAGCGGCGATGTAAGTGCGCATTTTTGCCCAATTTGTTGTTGCAGAATAGTTACTATAGCAGAGGCATTCCCTGGAATGAGAGCATATCCAATAGGTGTTTTTGAAAAATCCATCGGATTCAAACCTAAAAGTGAAATTTTTACCAATTGTAAGTTACCCTGGTTAGAAAACGACGGTTGTATTGTTGAAAGCTTTGAAGCAGCAGCAGCTGGGGAAAGATTAATGCTTTTGCTTGAGGAGTTAGAAAACAGGTGAACGTATTTTTATTTCGATTATAATGCATATATTCAATAGTTTATAACCAAGAACACCATTTCATAAATGATTAGTTAGTTATCACTATAATCTAAATCAATTATTTAGTGTTATATCCCGATGATAGCTTTTACCTCTAGAAATTCCTCTAATCCCCACTTATCTTTCTCACGACCGTTTCCAGATTGTTTATAACCCCCAAACGGCGCTTTTGCTCCACCTGAGCCATAATTAAGGTGTATTTGTCCAGCACGTAAGCGTCTAGCAATAGAATTCAGTTGCTCGTGACTATTTCCAGAAACATAAGCAGCTAACCCATAATCGGTATCATTTGCTATAGATATCGCATTATCAATATTTTCATAGGGTATAATTGAGAGAACAGGTCCAAATATTTCTTCTTGTGCGATTTTCATATCATTACTGACATCTCCAAAAACCGTAGGTTTCACATAATAGCCTTTTGTTAATCCTTCTGGCTTTCCAGTTCCTCCTGTTATTAATTTAGCTCCTTCGTTAATACCAACTTGAATAAGTTTTTGTACTTTTTCAAATTGAATATCACTTACCAAAGGACCAATCGTTGTTGTTTCATTATTAGGTCCCCCCGGATAGATACTTTCAGCAGTTTCTTTTGCAATCGAATACGCTTCATCTTTTCGGCAAATGGGTACAAGCATGCGCGTAGGCGAATTACACGACTGTCCAGAATTCTCCATACATTCTAAAACTCCCTTTTTTATCGACTTTTCAAATAGTTCATCATTAAGAATAATATTAGCGGACTTTCCGCCTAATTCCTGACTTACTCGCTTAACGCTGTCTGCTGAGGCTTTAGCTACTGCAATACCGGCCCTTGTTGAACCTGTAAATGACATCATATCAATACCAGGATGTGAAGACATTGCCTCCCCAACAACTGTTCCTGTGCCATTAATTAGATTAAAAACACCCTTTGGAACTTTGGCTTCATTTAGTATTTCACATATTACCATAGATGATAAAGGTGCAATTTCAGAGGGTTTTAAAATAGCGGTGCATCCAGTAGCAAGACACGGCGCTAATTTAGATAAAACCTGATTAATAGGCCAATTCCAAGGTGTAATTAAACCACATACCCCTATAGGTTCATGCCTAACAATGAAGTCTCCATATTTGTATTCTGTTTCATGAGATTTTAGTGCCTCTATTGCTGCTTTAAGATGGGCTAGACCAACTTTTGCCTGGGCTCCATAAGCAAGATGCTCGGGAGCCCCCATCTCAGTTTGTATCGCGTGAGCAACGTCACCAAGTCTCTGTTTATAAATTTCTCTTATGGTGGTTAATAAATCTAATCTATAGTCCACTGAGGTCTGTGAATACAATTCAAATGATTGGCGTGCTGCTTTAACGGCTTTGTCAACATCTTGTTTGTTTCCAAGGCTAATTTGAGCAATGCTCTCTTCTGTAACAGGATTTATAACATTAAGTTTATCTGGGCTTTCTGATTTTACCCAATCTCCATTTATATAAAAATCATGTTTATTCATGACTATTCTTTCTTTTTGTTAGTTGCAGACATTTCTGGTTACACTAGATTTCTAGCAGATACTGAGCTTGAACATGCCAATGGAATAATAAAAGACCTGTTTGATGCAATAGTTCCTGTATTTAATAAATCTGTTACAATATCCAAATTTATGGGTGATGCAATCTTTGCACATTCAGAAAATACCGCCTATGAAAATTCTCAATTTATGATTGATTTTTCAAATCGAATTTATACTGCCTTCGCCGATAGAAAGGAGCTCATAAATATTAATACGGATTGTGAATGCAATGCTTGCAAACATATGAATGAGCTCGATTTAAAAATGTTTTTACATCATGGTGAGTATGGAGTACAGGAATTTAATGGGAACAAGGAATTAGCTGGATCAGACGTTAATACCATCTTCCGATTAATGAAAAATAATGTAGTTGAAACAAAAAATGTTGAAGCTTATTTGCTGATAACAGAAAAAGCTCTCGAAGCGATGAAAATTGTTTTCAATGTGGATGAACCTTTAGCTGGGTTAGAAATTTACGATCATATCGGGGAAGTTAAATTTCTGATTGAAGATTTAAATGAGAAATGGAAACAGAATAAAAAGGTAAAAAAACATTATATTGAAAAAGACGAAAAACAGTTAATTGAAGAATTATCTATTGATTTGAGCGTTTCTACTGATATTGCATTTCTCATGTATACTAAACCAGAATGGCGTAAGCAAAATCTTCATGCTGATAAAATAGATATATTCAATAAAGGCAAGAAAACGCAGGGGGAAGGCACACAACTCCATTGTCATCACGGCAAACAAGTATTCAAAATGCAGATTACCGACTGGAACCCTGGCGAGTATATCTCAATTAAACATTCGTTACCCTTTGGAATTATTTTGCATCAAACAAATGAATTTGTCGGTACTGACGATGGGTGTATTATGAAAATAAGATTTGGTGATGTGCAAAGTACCAATTTAGTCTCAAAATTATTACTTGGAAAGGTTAGAAAACAACTTCAAAAAGAGTTCCCTGACGTCTTTAGTGGCTTACTTAAAGGCATGCAAGAATTTGCAAAAAACATATCCCAAAAAGAAAAAAATTAAAGACTATCTTGAAACTTAAATAACTAATTTTTTTTGTTTTGATTCGAATTACTAGTCGCCACTCGCTGAATTAAAAATGCCACAAAAATGACACTCAGTGCATAGACTAATACTGGCCATGGACTGCTCATTAAGCCCTCCCTTAAAGACTCTTGTGCACACATGAACGATTTTTTAAAATCGGACGCTTCAACTGAACTTTCAAAGAGTTCACAAATGGTCTTGTTATCCATTCACAGACTTTCAAAATGTTGATGAGCTAAATAATCTCACTATAAACATTAAAGTAAAATAGCCACCATTCATAGCCAAAATAAAACCAATAAAGATACAAATTTCTTTTGGCAAATCATTACCAAACAGTGATGAAAAAAAATGTTTGCCGGATATTACCCCCAGTTCTAAAAACCAGATGGATAAAAATGCAGCGTTTAAAATAAAGAAAGTGAGCTTACCTTGCGATAATGCTATTACACTTAAAGCCATCACTGTAGAAACTACCAAAAAATTTAAAGCTAATGGTAGTTTATAAACTTTAACATTAAGCCTTTTTAATAAAAATAGTGACTCGTTATAATAAGATGCAATTCTCGATAGGCCAAATATTAAGCCCAAATGTATAAGAAACAA
>CACPDC010000007.1 GCA_902632595.1 uncultured SAR116 cluster alpha proteobacterium | reverse complement strand
AAGCCCTCATTTGGATAATCCTTTCAGTAGGATTTATCTATTTCATTTGAGTACATTTAAATGATTAGTGAAAAAGAAGAAATGAAAGATGTAATCAAAGTCTATATATAACCTAAAACAGAAGTGCTCCCATCTTTAGAAAAAAGGAAAGCGGTAATTGGCAAGCGTATGAATACCGCTGTTTTCATCGGATTGTATTAGACACAATATGTGGGAGATTTTGGATTAAACATCTGGGCCGACCCGCCTATAAACATCTCACAAAAGGCCAAACAATGCGTGCAGTAGACCTTTGCAATAATATTGGAAAGGGTAGAGCAAACATTGAGTAACCAAGTCAAAAATTGTTAAAAGGTTATTTTAACTTAGTAATATTTCCACTGTTTGACTCTATATTTAACCATTTCATTTCCTATGTTACTTTTGGGCATGACATGTCAGATATTTTGGATATAAATTATAGTTAGGGTTGATAGATAAGGAACTTGAAATGAGACAAAAGCAAAATGGAACAAAAGATAGTGAATTTGTCCTAGAACTATTAAAAGATCAATTTGTTTTTTTCTACGCTCTTACTAATGCTGCAATTGAAGCCTATAAAACAGCCCGAAAAAATTATTTTGAAAAAGTGTGCTTGAATTCTAGTAAAGAAAAAGAGGTAGGCTAATACTTTAAATTTATTAAAAGATTTATAAGACGAACTGGGGATTACCATACTTTTCATTTCACATGACCTTCCGGTAATACGTCAAATGTGTTATAGAGTTGCCGTAATGCGACATGGACAAATTTGTGAGATTTCTGATACTGAGAGATTGTTCACTTCAGCTAATCATGAATATTCAAAACATTTAATTAACCTGATGCCTCGAATGAAGTTTTAGATGGATAGTCATAGATGCCATTGCAGCTGAATAAATAGGAGCTATTTGGGTCACAGTTTGGCTCACACTTTCTGGCGCCAAATATTAGAATAGTTGAAAATCAGGCACTTGAACCTTGGAACTTGGGTAAAAGTGGTGCCCAGGGGCGGAGGTTCGATGCCTAATCTGAGCGCCAACTCGTGACTGAATCTATTTATATCAATAGCTTAGCAGATTTTACTATCTGGTCAACTATCAAAACCTTACCCGCAACTTTACCTGAACCAATGTTTGTAATCCAATAGCCATCTTTGATCTCATTTAACTGCTCTTCGGGGTTACTTGAGCCTTTTGCTAAGCAACTCTGGAACTTTAGGAAGGGCCGAGGTCCATGTACCGTGGACCTGTGACTACGGACCCCGCTGGGTTGATGGATTGGCAGCCTTTATAGGGTGTGTTTTTGTTTACAATTTTTTTAACTTATTGAAAATAAAATTTTAAAATTAGATGAAAGTGAAAAATTTAATCAGGTTTTACTGTTTTTTCGTTTTCTAAACTCTATTATTGCGAAAGTAATTAATACTAGCAAAGTTAAAAATAATATGGTGGCTGCAATTGGTCTTTGTAGTATGGCCATTAAATTTCCGTCCACCATTACCAGACCTCTTCTTAGTGATTCTTCCAATATTTTTGCTAAAACAAATGCAAGTAACATTGGTGCTAATGCTATATCTAACTTTCGAAAAATGTAACCAATTACACCGAAGACAAACATTACAGCCAGGTCAAAACTGCTGGTTTTTACTGAATATGTGCCAACCACACAAAAAGCTACGATTAACGAGTATAATAGTGCAGGAGGTATAGTTAATATTTTCATCCACCACCTCAAAGTCAGGCGTCCAAAAATATAAAGCGCAAATGTGGCAAAAAGGACTGACATAAAAAGCCCATATATCACTTCTCTATGCTCAACTATTAAAAAAGGACCAGGTTGAAGACCTTGAGCGATCAATGCACTCATTAAAATCGCTGTTACGATGTCACCAGGGATACCAAAAACTAGCATAGGGATCATAGCCGCACCACAAACGGCATTATTTGCAGCCTCAGGTGCGAGCACGCCATCAAGTGAGCCTTTTCCAAAATCTTCCGGTTTTTTTGAAGCCCTTTTTGCTAAACCATAGGCAACCCATGGAGATGTCTCTGATCCGATCCCTGGAAGAGCACCTATAAACGTGCCGATCATAGAAGATCGAATGATTGTTCTTAAATGCTTTGATACCAGGCTTATATTTTCTTTAATACTTGAGAGATATACATCTTTACTAAAATTTTTTGCTTTTTCAATCGGGCCAAATTTTTCAATTTGAATGAGGACCTCTGTTATTCCAAAAAGACCAGTAACAAGTGCTATTACATTTAGGCCGCCCTGAAGTTCTAAAAGTCCAAAAGTTAATCTAGGCGTGCCACCCAATGGGTCTGTTCCAATTAATGCAAATAATAATCCCATAGTAGCTGCCAACACTCCTTTTGCTAAAGAAGGCCCGGACACATAACAAATCATAGTTAGGGAAAACAATATTAAGGAAAAGAATTCCAATGGGCCAAATTTTATAGCAATTAGGGCTAGAGCCGGCGCACCAAAAATTAAGGCAACTGTGCCAAAAAAATCTCCCACAAGCGAGGCGTGTAGAGCACCTAATATAGCATCTCCTGCCTTACCTTTTTTTCTCATTTCATAACCATCAAGAAGTGTGGCGGCATTGGCTGCTGTTCCTGGTGTGCCAATTAGTATAGCAGAGACAGAAC
The DNA here is from genome assembly GCA_902632595.1 of uncultured SAR116 cluster alpha proteobacterium. Lineage (GTDB taxonomy): Bacteria > Pseudomonadota > Alphaproteobacteria > Puniceispirillales > Puniceispirillaceae > UBA5951. The sequence goes on along the minus strand of CACPDC010000007.1, from coordinate 70,383 downwards.
CGCCAAAAGTTCCTCCTTTAAATAATCCAATTAAAAATGGTATTCCTACCAAGGGATCTACAAAAAATGTAAACGGCGATAAAAGTGCCATTCCCATCGTTGCACTTAATCCAGGTATAGCTCCGATCATCAATCCAACAATCGTACCGAGAGAGATAGCTATTAAGGTCTGCCAATTGAAAACTAGTATTGCGGCCGATAGAAGATCTTCTAACATATCTTTCCTTTAAAAAAGTAAACCTTGAGGCAAATTCACATGTAATCCATAACGAAAAATTAAGCGCAATAACAATGACACCGCTACAGCAACTCCAAAGCTAATAGCGATATTTTTATAGCCACCAAAGTAGCTCATTAAACTCACAAATATAACAGTGGAAACAACAAATCCAAAAAACAAGACCGATAACAAATAGATAAAAATGCCTAAAAGCCCAAGTATGACTTTTAGATACTCTTTTCTTTTCGTGGTTACTGCAGGTAAATCTATTCTTCGTAACGGGATAGTTATTAACAGATTTAGAGCGCTCAGACACACAAAGACCGAGGCTAGCCTTGGAAAAAATACTGGCTCCAAAGCTACATCAGTAGTCCCCGGTATAGAAAAAGCCCACCCTCTTACCAGGGTTGGAGAGTATATAAATAGCATTACACCCGCAATTAAAACTATAATTGCGAGTGTAAATTCAAGTTTTTGCCCGTTTGACATAATTTATATTAGTAACGCTAATTTGCGAGAGCGGCTTTCAATAGCTCTCCAGCATTACTCCAATCATTCTCGTAAGCCTCTGCAAACTCATCCACAACAAATGTTGTTGGATCCTGCAGCGTAAGTTCAAAAGCCTTAAGCAAAGCCGGATCCTCTTTTATTTCATTCATTGCGTTTTGTAAAACGCTTACCATATCAGCTGGTAGACCAGGCGGACCGTAGATCGCGACAGAAGAGCCAGCTACTACGTTGTAACCAAGTTCTTTCATCGTTGGAACATCTGGAAATTGAGCCAATCTAGAATTCGAGGCTACAGCTAATGGGATTAATTCACCGGCCTTTACATAGCCTTCAATCTCTCCAGCGTCGTCATAAAATAAGTCGCCTTCACCTGCAAGTATAGCCCGCATCTTTGGTCCGCCACCACCATGTGGGTTCCATTTAAAATTACTTGGTGAAATTCCAGCCTCTTTTAAAAGTAAAAGCCATCCATAGTGGTCGGATGTCGCAATATCTGAGATTTCTATAGCCATCTTACCGTCAGATGCTTTCGCAGCAGAGATAAAATCATCCATAGACTTATAACCCGAATTAGCTCCTGCAGTCATTATCCAAGGAACAAACGACACCTGAGCAATCGGGGTAAAGTCCTTAGCCCCAAGATCCAAACCTTGGGCTATTGGTGCAATAATAGCGCCTCCATTATCACATATAGCGAGTTCATAGCCATCTGGGGATGCTGCTTTTATGTACTGCATAGCAACAGTGCCTGAACCTCCAGTTTTATATTGAGGAAGTAATGATTGTCCTAGGTATTTGGATGCAACTCTCTCAACCATTCTTAAGTTTCTATCAACTCCTCCACCAGGTGGATAACAGGCTGCAATACTGATTGGCCTATCTGGGTAATCTCCTGCGTTTGCAGAAAATATTGGTAAAAAAGTTGACAAAAGAAATGGAACAAATGCAATTAAACTTAATTTTTTCATTTTTAATTCTCCATTTTACTAATTATGTTAACCCTCTTTTGTTATACAAAAAGCTGTATAACTTAAATTAAGTCTCAAAGCTTATGAAGAGTCAAATCTTAGAGGCAATAGCCTCTATCTGTATTCTAGCATGTTCAGTTGGACCAGGATTTGGTATTATGATGCACTCTAATGCCGGAAAATTCTCTTTAAGTACCAAACTATTGAAAATTTTCTGAAAAATTTCGAAATCTTTCTCGTCTTTTAAATAAACTGATATCTTCAACAAGTTGTCAATTGAGGACCCTGCTTTTTTTGAAATCTCAGAAATAATATTTAAAGCGTACCATGTTTGACCCACCAATTCCGAATCGACAGTTAATAATTGTGTGATAGTATCTGGAAAATTTATTTCTATAGAATTTTGTTCGCTAGTAAACATAGTCCCATCTTCCTTTAAACCACATATACCAGAAAGAAATATTAAATTGTCTGTTATAGTTGCTGCTGGAGCATTGAATGGTGGCTTAACAGGCCAGTCAACTCTTTTTATTTTTGATTTATGAAGTGTTTTAACTGCTGTTAATTCAATCTCAATTAAACACCCTCTGTGTCCGACTTCAGAGAAACCTATGACAGTAAGCGCAGGACCGTTTTCGGGAAAAAAGTGGGTATGGATCCTATGAAATACGGGAAAATCTTTAATATCTGTAAGATAAACGGTTGAGTTAATAGTATCTGAAAGTTTCACATCATGATTTTCTAAAGTTCTTTTTAGTTCGTTATAGGTATACCAAGCCTGAGCAGCTATAGGACCATCGCGGCTATCTGGATGGCTTCTCCCTGTAGCTAGAAATCTTCCCTCTACCGGGATGTCATTAAAACTAGTAACTACCGGCATACCCGCAGTTGATGTTTTTATCGGAATGTGCCCAGCAGTAAAAACAAGGTCCCCTGTTTTTACTGCTTGAGAATAAAAACCTGCCGATGGGAGTTTCTTGTTATCTAACTTTGCAATGACTTCCCTTTGGGGATAAAGTGAACTCTCATTTGGACATACTGCAATAGCATCTAAACCAATTGACCCCTCTCGATCTCCGAATACATATTCAACTCCTAATCCAGAACTTGGAGCAGGCACTGTTTGTACTTTTTTTCTTATATTTTCATAAGCTGGAAAAAATCTTTTATCTCTTTGCCACATATGTTGTCGTAATATTTGTGTGCTATCACTACCACAACGCTCTAACAAATCCTGAAGTGCTGCGTGCGTATGAGCTGCGTCGTAGCATACTTTTCCTTCAAATTCGTCAACAAGGCTGAACCTTTGTTCTTTTTCTCTATACTCTTGCGGTATCCCGGAGAAATTTCTATCTTTTTGTTTTTTAGGCTTAGAACGAATTCCTGATGTAAATACTAAGCCATTAGCCTTTACGGCATTTGGAAAACCCAAGAAACCCTGTTGATTTTTATCAGTGAAAATTTGCACTTTGGTCATATCCACCTCGCATCTCAAAAAAAATTATAACAAAGTATATGACATAAAAGTTGTTTATCTCAAAACTTTTGTCATTTTCCTTGATGCCCAACATTTAAAAACTACGTATGGACATAAAAAACATACCTTTAAATGGCCACTGTGATGAGCGAAGAAATAAAAGAACCGCCAGACATAATCCAGGTCTACATACACCTCACAAAAGAGGTGCTTCCATCGTTAGCTAAAAAGAGGAGTCTTGATTGGCCAGTCTATGAAGACCACTGTTTTCAGCGAATTGTATTAGATACGATATGTGGGGGTGTTTGGTATGAGCATCTGAAACGCCCTGCTTACAGGAATCTCACAAATGAACAAGCAAAACTTGCGGTTGAGCTTTGCGAAGACATTATAAATGGTAAGGCAAACCTAAACCAACTAAATCAACAATCATTAAGTTGGCGTGGGAAGCTAAAAGCGGTAAACTAAAACTCTTTTTACTTGATAACGGGGTCCATGTACCGTGGACCTGTGACCACGGACCTTGCAGGGTTGATGGATTGGCAAAGTTAGAAGAATATGGTTTCGTTAGGGGTGGAATTTAGAGCTAGTGATAAATTTAAGCCTAATGAGAGTTGTATAGAACAATCTATTTGGCCAAACCTCATTAAATCATTTTAATTTTATGTGTTTTTCAAGACCGGATTAAGAAAACGAATGAAGCCAAAGTTTAGAATATCAGCTATAAACAAAAATTATTTACCTGATATAAAGTACCGTAATCCTCTCAAAATTTCAGAAAGCCGATTTGGGATATGCAGTTGCAATAAGTTATGGATGCTTGATGACAAAAGTCGTGCATTTTATCCGCCCTATAATTTTCATGGATATAAATGTTTTGAATGCGGCTCCAGTGTAAAACATTTAACCATAAATAGAGTTCAAAAATATATCACAAAGAAGTATTGCCCACGCGGAATCACATTTAAATGCTGCATTTTTATGCGAATCTAAACACATGTTGAAACATGGTGTGACAGGCATAAAACCTAATCTTTGCTTTTAAGAAAGTGGTGCCCAGGGGCGGATTCGAACCACCGACACGCGGATTTTCAGTCCGCTGCTCTACCAACTGAGCTACCTGGGCTTAAATTATCTTTAAATAGATTAAGCATGATAGCGTGTTTATAATAAGCACTTAATCTATTGTCTAGTCGGAAACCGTTAACACATCCTTATTTTTTGATATCGCTTCATCTCTACGCCAAGTCTTCATCTGCGATTAAGATTAGACCATCTAAATCTGTTTCCTCATTTACCTCTGGTGCCGAAATAACATAGGCTTCATTCAGCCATCTTCCTAAGTCGAGTTGAGAACACCTTCGAGAACAGAATGGTGAATGAGGATAAATTGAATTCTCTAGACAGATTGGGCATTTTATCGTTTTCGTGCTTTTAGTTTCAAGGGATGTTATTTTTGCGCTCATATTCAAAAAACCGTTTTACATTATGGACTTTAATATTGTCATTCTATCTACCAGAGGCATGTGCCTATGACTTACCGTCATTTCGAGCAAGCCTGCCGGCCCAATTCCATGAATGTCTGGGTGACGAATATCATACAAAGCGTGGTCTTGACAAGATTGTTGGAATTTGATCCTATCCGATTTTGAAGTTCGGGGTATGTCTACACAAACCACCCCCGAAATTTGACGAAGTCTTATTTGCTTCATCACAACTTTTGAAATATGCGCAGATAACTCGATTGGCGCCATTTTTGAGCCTGCAGAGTCAATATCAATAGCTGTTAATCCCCTTGTTGATTGAAACCAACATACGACTTGTTGTTTTGTTATAAATTTGTTGTCACATGCTTCATCAAGCTGTTCAAAAACAGTATGCCAATCAGAGAGATGTGGTTTAATCCTGAATGGTGCCGATGGAGCTATTATTTGTGCTCTCTTATTCAGAGAAATCCCAGAATATAATTTTTTAGGTTTAGAAATTACATTTAACTTTATAGGAAAATCAGCATTTTTTCTCCAATCTGAAAGGAGAATTTTTATTTCATTCTTTATAAGCTTTTTTTCAGTTTTTAGTGCCTGCCGGCGTAAAATGAACCCAAAGCTTTCTGGTACTTGGTCTGAAATATCCTTTTTTAAAGATTGGGCAGATTCATCTTTTGATATGCTTCGTTTACTTACCCGATTAATTTCCGGATTATCCGGTAACAAAATTATATATCTTCCAGAAAGCTGAGCACCTAATACCGCTCTAGGCGGTTTTTCATGCCACGGCTCAGTGGTGATCGTTACGATTACTAGGTCCCCAGAGCGTAATTTTTTTTTTGAAAGTCGAATACTTATCAGAATCCCATTCTCAAGCTCTGCAGTTGCAAGTCTGTGTTGCGTAAAAACTTGGCATATTTTTGCCACATGTACTGAACCAATTGCGGGAATATTGGGCCCTAATTCACATATGAATTCAACTATATTATTATTTTGGAATATCGCGACTTTACTTGGAAAAGAATTGTCATCAGTCATTATTTCTGTCGAAACGTGTTGTTCTTGAAATTTGTCCATTTGTTTATCTGAAAATTAATCCACACCCTTTCAAGAGTTTCGATGTTGTATATAAGTCAAGACCTACGACATTTGTGTAGGATCCAGAGATCTTCTTTATATATTGCGCACCTTTTCCCTGTATCGCATATGATCCCGCTTTTCCTTCCCATTCGCCAGAAGAAACGTAATTTGAAACTTCATCACTTGATAATCTGCGCATAAATACCCTTGTTTCAACTAGCCTTTGGAAAGCTTTTCCTCCTGGCTGTATCAAGCAAATCCCTCCATAAACACGATGATTTCTTCCCCCTAAGAGGGTCAAAGATCTTCTAACCTCTTCTTCCATTTTAGCTTTAGGAAGTATAAGTCTGCCTATAGCAACTACAGTATCTGCCGCAAGTATATATTTATCTTTGTTTGAATTGGATATTTTAGTGGCTTTCGCAAAGGCCATACGTTTTGCGAATTCATAAGGCTTTTCTGTTTTTAAGGGTATTTCATCTATATCTGCTCCCAAGACAGACGTGGGTTCCACACCAATTTGCTTAAGTAATTGCAGTCTTCTTGGAGAGGTAGACGCTAATATCAACCTATCTTCAGTCATAATTCAATTTACTTGAACCTAAAGGTAATTCTACCTTTTGTAAGATCGTATGGGGTCATTTCAACATTGACCCTGTCACCAGCTAAAACACGTATTCGGTTTTTTCGCATTTTTCCACTCGTGTGTGCCAAAACCTCATGTTCATTATCCAATTTCACACGAAACATAGCATTTGGTAGTAATTCCGCAACAGTACCGGAAAATTCAATTACGCCTTCTTTTGCCATTCACATATCCCTGTAATTTAACATATCCACAAAATGAGCTTTAACGTCAGAATGTCAAGTACTATTGCCAATTCGTTTAACAAGTTCATAAACATGTGTGCTTATTTCGTCACGAATAAGCCTATATTGTTTTAACTGGTTTTCTCTACTATCGTCTGAGGAGAATGGCTCTTTTACAATCCAGTGCTCTTGCGGTACCGATTTACCCCATTTATCAAGATGATATTGTGCCTCTATTGATAAAGTTACAGCATAATCAATTTCGTTAGAATTAAAATCAGAAAATATTTGTGACTGCCTATGCATATCAAGTGAGATTTCTTTTTCTTCCATAACTGCAAAAGTAAACCCATCTGCTGGCCCAGCTATAACCCCACAAGAAACGCCTCGCCAACCAACTGGCGCAATTCTATTAAAAAATGCTTCTGCCATAACAGAACGAATAGCATTTAATGTGCAAGAAAACAAAATCTGTCTTATTTGTTTTTCCATTTTCTACCTTTATTTGCGTGCAATCATAACACATATCAAGGTAAATAGACGCCTTGATGTGGCTTTATCCGTATTAATGTATTTATTTATTCTGCTAATAAGAAGTTCTGAGCCTTCATTATGTAAGGCACGTCTACCCATATCAATCGCCTGTATCTGAGAAGGAGACTTAGTTCTGATAGCATCATAATATGTCTCGCAAACTTCAAAATAATCTTTAATTATCCGTCGAAAAGGGCCTAATGCCATCACAAACCCTATTAAAGGTTGCTCTTTTTCATCACGAATATCAAAGAAAATATGGCGCGAATCTGTTCGCATATTCAGACAAAAGGGCCCATCATGTTTTTTCAAAGCAAAATAATTTTCGTCCAAAATATCATAAATTGCGACAGATTGTTCGTGCTGCTGCTCTGCTGTAATACGTTTATTCGGGTCCAATTCAACCTTAAGTTGGCTGATGGTGCTCCTATTAACTAGCTTAACTGCCTTATCCTTGGATGGCGTTTCATTCATTGTTTCTCGATCTACAATCAATCAATTGACACTAATTTTTATTCTAAATGAGCTGCTTCCCTTATTTTTTCAATCCAGCTACCAATTAATTCGGGGTTCATTTTCCATGATGCTCTATTGACGGCAAGTCTCGATGAGACATTCATGACTTTTTCAATTTCAACTAATCCATTTGCAGTTAAAGTCGAACCAGTCTCTACTAAATCAACAATACGCCTGCATAGACCCAAATTTGGTGCAATTTCCATCGCGCCATTGAGTTTAATACAATCCACTTGCACCCCTTTTTCCCTAAAGTATCGTTGCGTTATCTTTGGGTATTTCGTAGCAACACAAAGTTGAGACACCTGTCTTTGATCAGATAAAGATACCGTGTCCTCTTTCGCTGCTACTACTAACTTACATTTGCCAATCTGAAGATCGACAGGGGCATATATTTCCGGGTGATTAAATTCCTCCAGCACGTCGGAGCCAGCAATTGCTATGTGCGCTGCCCCATATGCAAGGAATGTTGCCACGTCAAAACTTCGAACACGAATGATGTCTATGTTTTTACAATTAGAAGAAAAACGTAATCGTCTATCGGTTACCTCAAAAAAAGCTGGCTCAGGTTCGATGCCGGCATGCTTTAAAATTGGCATCACCTCTTTGAGTATTCTTCCTTTAGGGACTGCCAAGATCATATTTTTTTCTCTGTTCTGTATATTCATATCTATCACTTATAAAATAATTTAATTTATTGTTTTCGCCTTACTTAAAATGGTCAGGTATTTTTTGAGTTGGATATGGCTCTTCTACATCTTTAATAAAAATATCTAATTTAGAAACATCTAATTTCACACATGCATTTAGCGAAAAGACCAACGTTATTTGACTTTTTTGACGGTCATACCCAACCGTTAGTAGATTATAAAATAATGCAGTTCGAGCATCATTTTTAGATATAAAATTTTTGTGTTTTACGGAAGTAACATTCTGTATATTCACACCTGATAAAACACGTTGAAAGACTTTTTCCTTTGTTTTACTCGCAACATTTTCCCAACAAAATCGATTCGCAACAAACAAAAAAGTTTTTTCCTTCTTTGAAAATTGAAAATCTAAATTATTTATCATGGCATCCTGTAATAAACTCGATAAGACAGCTAAATCCTGCTCATTCTTAGCCCTAAAGAAAAGAGCTCCATCTCTTTTGTTCAAAAGTTGCTTCCCAAAATTTTTATTTGGTTCCTCACCCATTTTTTATCCAATTTTTCTTTCAATTTGCGCGCCACATTTATTTAACTTTTCTTCAAGATTAGCATAACCTCTATCTAAATGATAAATACGGCTTATAGTTGTTTTACCCTCAGTAGCTAATGCCGCTAAGACCAAACAAACAGAGGCGCGCAAATCTGTTGCCATTACAGGGGCCGGTTTTAAATTAGCTTTGCCATGTACAATGCAACTTCTGCCATCAATTTGGATATCTCCACTCATCCTCAATAGCTCAGGAACATGCATAAATCTATTTTCAAAAATTGTCTCTGATATTTTTGAGCTTCCATCTGCAACTGCCATTAAAGACATATACTGGGCCTGGAGATCTGTTGGAAACCCCGGATATGGCTGTGTAGCAATATCCACAGGTTTAGCACGAGATGAACTGAACACTCTTACCGACTCTTCACCGATTTGTATCGTTGCACCTGTCTGCTCAAGCACTGCAAACAACGCATTGAGATAAACCGGATCCATGTTAACTAAGGTCAGGTCGCCTTGTGTTATTGCAGCTGCAATTGCGAAGGTTCCTGCTTCAATCCTATCAGCAATAACACGATGATTTGCGGATGATAAACTTGCCACTCCTTCTATAACAATGTTGTCAGTTCCATGACCGGAAATTTTTGCACCCATTGAATTCAGACAATTACCAAGATCAATTATCTCTGGTTCCCTAGCTGCATTTATTATCTGTGTCCTTCCTTTTGCTAAGGTAGCGGCCATCATGGTATTTTCGGTTGCCCCAACTGATACAAAAGGGAATACTATCTTGGTTCCAATTAATCCTTTCCTACATCGAGCCTTTATGTAGCCATCCGCAACCTCTACAATTGCACCCAATTTTTGCATAGCCCAAATATGTAAATCTACTGGTCGTGTTCCAATGGCACACCCACCCGGAAGTGAAACTTTTACATTCCCGTATCGAGCTAGCAACGGGCCTAGTACAAGAATAGAGGCGCGCATTTTTCGAACTTGCTCATATGGAGCATCCAATGAGCTTGCTTCACCAGAAATTTTAATTTCATCATCTTTTTTTTGTGTCTGAAGACCTAAATGTTCAATTAATTTCATCATTGACAAAGTATCTGCGAGCCAAGGAACATTGGTCAGCCTCAAAATACCACCACACATGAGAGCAGACGCTATCAATGGTAGCGCAGCATTTTTTGCACCACTTATTTTTATTGTTCCAGACAATCTGTATCCTCCATCGATAACAAGCTTATCCATTCAGTTTTTCCTTATTTTTAATTTCTAATCTACTTCTTGATTGTGATTTCCGCTTAAGTAAATTTGCTCTCAAAGACTTCGCTGATCTTTCTTGTTTATTATTAATTTTTGAACTTATTTTTTTTGAAGATTTATCCATTTATTTTCCTTTGCGAACGAGAATATAAAGTCATAAAATTTAAAAATCGTTTTTCAATACCCAACAGGTTACACAAAGTTGGTTCTGAGAAATACAATGCAACTATTTTTTTACACACCAAAATAATTATTTATTTTCACATGATAAATATAATGACTGGCAGAAATTTTTTTCTGATTTAAATAAGTATAAACACCCTTAGACAAATTTAAACCATGCTAGACAATTTAAAATTTCGATCACAAATATTTAACTATGCAAAAAAAATTAAATAACATTGTTTTAAAATATCGCTCTTGGCTATTAATTAGCATATTTTTTGCTGTTATATTTATTTTTTTGAGTAAGGGAGGATATATTCTTTTTTTTAATGAGAATGTATTGTTTGAGTATACTAAGTTAAAATCTCTTATTCAAACTGACCTATTAAAAGCTCAAGTCATCTATTTTCTTTTATATCTCTTTATTGTAGCTTTCTCATTTCCATTCGCTTCATTTTTAACTGTTTTGGGTTCTGCTCTGTTTGGTTGGTCGGCACTTTTAATCATATTATTTGCAGCCAGTTTTGGTGCTTGTCTCCTGTTCTTGGCAGCACGCACAGTTCTATCAGATTGGCTTTACAATAAAACGCGATTACACCAATCAATTATTCGCCCTGATTTTAAGGATAATTCATTTTTTTTATTACTAGGCTTGCGCCTATTACCAGTAGTGCCATTTTGGGTGATTAATATCCTCCCTGCATTTACAACTATTTCACTTCAAAGCTATTTTGCCGCTACTTTCTTTGGCATTATGCCAGGAACTATATTGTATGTATGGGTTGGCAATACTATGGACACATTGCTATCAAAAGGTAAATGGCCAAATATGGCAAGCCTAATAGACAGCAGAATATGGATGCCTCTTACTGGATTAGGACTACTTATATTGACAACAGCAATTTACCGCTTATTAAGAGCAAAAAATGATAGTAAAAGTTAAATAATCATGAAAGAAATCAGTACAGACATATGTATAATTGGAGGTGGTGCGGCTGGATTGTCCATGGCGTCCGGTGCTGCACAAATGGGAGCAAGGACAGTATTATTTGAATCTGGGAAAATGGGGGGTGATTGCCTTAATTACGGGTGTATCCCTTCCAAAACTTTGATTTCAAGCGCCAAAGCAGTTTATCACATGCGAAATTTAGAGAAGAAAGGCATCTTTATATCTTCAAAACCAACCATAAATTTTAATGAAGTCACAAAAAATATTTCCAAGGTTATTGATAAAATTTCTCCTCATGACTCAGAAGTAAGGTTTAAAAAATTGGGCGTCAATGTCATTCGGGAACATGCAAAATTTACAGCCAGGAATGAAGTTTGTTCAAATTCGGTTAAAGTAAATTTCAAATATGCAGTGATTGCAACTGGAACGGAACCCATAATTCCAGAGATAAAAGGACTCAAAGATTCACCATATTTTACGAATGAAACTATATTTTCTTTAGCGGAGTTACCCTCACATTTGATTATTATCGGGGGCGGTTCGATTGGAATAGAGTTAGCGCAGGCATTTAACAGGCTTGGCGCTCAAGTAAGCGTTATTGAGTCCAAAAGTCTTCTATGGAAACAAGATAGTGAATTCACAAAAGTCATTCGAAAGATGCTAGCCTCAGAGGGAATAATTTTTCATGAACGAACATCTATCGATAAAATAGTATCCAAGAATAAAAAAATATTGATAAAAACGAAAAAAAAATTGATCACTGGGTCACATATTCTAGTCTCAACTGGAAGACTAATTAATACCAAGGCTATTGGCCTTGAAAAAGCGGGTGTAATTGAAAAGAATGGTCTAATAAATACCAATACTCGCCTTCAGACTAACAATAAACGTATTTATGCTATTGGTGATGTCATAACTTCAAGTAGACATACCAATCTAGCTTCTGAACATGCGACTGTAGCTTTAAAGAATATATTGCTAAAGATTCCAGCAAAAATTAATACCAAAATTATTCCGACCACAATTTACATAGAACCTGAACTATCGCAAGTAGGTTATACCAAAAAAGCCGCAGAGTTGGAATTCGGAGCTCAAAACATTATATGCATCAGAAAAAAATTTGAGACAAATGACAGATGTGTTACTGAAGGTAGTCTTAATGGATTAGTTCAACTTGTAGCAAAGCGAAACGGAAAGCTTATTGGCGCAACCATTTTTGCACCATACGCTGGGGAGCTAATTCAATGCTGCACTTTTGCAATCACGCATAAGCTAAAACTTAGCGCATTAGCAAGATTAAGTTTTCCATACCCATCCTATGGAGAGACCATAAAAATTGCGGCTAGTGCTTTTTATTCAAAAGCTCTTTTTGGTGAGAAAATGAATTGGCTTATTAAATTACGCTTCATGCTACTACCTTGAGTTTTACAAATTACTTAGGAAAGTTGCTTGCAAACCCGAACCCATTCGGGTAAAGATCCGGCAAAAAGCTGCTGTAGCTCAGTAGGTAGAGCACACCCTTGGTAAGGGTGAGGTCGATGGTTCAAATCCATTCAGCAGCACCATCTATATTAATAATGATATAGCGATTACAATAAATGCAAAGATATCAAATAAAAGACTCTAAAACTCACGGACTTGGAGTTTTTGCAACACAAAATATAAAAATTGGTGATTTAATTGAAAGATGTGCATACATCGTAATAGATGACGATGACTTACAGGAAAATAATAGGCTAAATGATTATCTTTTCACAAGCCCAGATTGCACTTCAGATTACCTAGTTATGATGGGTGTGGGAATGCTCTTCAATCATTCAAGCCCTGGTAATTGTGATTGGGAAATAGACCCAACAGACAACAGATTTGTTCTTTTCAAAGCTACGTGCGAAATAAAAGCAGGTTGCGAAATATTTCATGATTATGGGGAGGAATATTGGCAAACTCGAGATATAGAAGCTATCTGACTCTTCAAATAGCTTAGAATTACCACCCCGAAATATCAAATGACCCTATAAGTGAGGCAGGATCACCCCGAACAAAAACGAGAGTTACAGTGCCGACTTCGATGCCGAACTTGCTAACAGTTGCTTTGTTAATAGCTATGTAGTCGTCCATCTGATATATCCAGTCTTTAAATTTTACTCGAAAACTTTTGTCCAAAATATTTAAATCAACGTCATATTGCCAATAAAATGTGCTCCCCGATGCACTTCCTTCTGCAGTGCCGATTACGTCTTGAGCTTGTCCATTATAAATTTCAGAACCATTTTCTAAAATATCCTTTTTTATAGTCCAAATTCGCTGTTGTTTTTCACCATCTTCATAAACAAAATCTTCCACAAGCGTTATTTGTTCAACTTCCTTTCCGCTTATAGTCTGTTGTGATATGGACCCGGATATATTGACCTTGAAACGACGTCTTAAATTTCCAAATCTATCCTCAAAGATACCGTAGGCGAGGCTGTCACCCTCAAAAAATTCGAACAGAGAAAACTTTGGTTTAGTGTTGTCAAATGATGATAATGTTTGTTGAGAGCAAGCCTGAAATAAACTCATAAAAAAAATAAGAGCTAGAAAGGCAAAACAAGCTAAAAGTCGGTTCATATATTCCTCAATTATGGTTTATACTTATTTTACGAATTGAATTTAAACTTTGGATTTCAAAAGAAATGATTTTAGATGCCGCATTCCACAGCAGCACAAATATCCACAACTGAATTACTCAAGCTAGAATGGCGTTTTTTGACTTACGGCGTGATGATGTCTTTCTGGTCATCTATTGGTCAAACATTTTTTATTTCGTTATTTTCACTAGAAATTCGAAACGAACTTTCACTTAGCCATGGAGAATTTGGTGGATATTATGCAATTGCAACAATGATAAGTGCTTTAACATTGTTCTGGTTAGGAAAACAGGCAGATAAACTAACTGTTTTCCATCTAAGCCTAATTACCATAATAGCTTTAACACTCTCTGGCGTATTTTTCTCATTTATATCAGGAGTTCTCACTCTTGTTTTAGGCCTTTATTTATTACGGCTATTTGGCCAAGGAATGATGACGCACGTGTATAGCGTTGCCATTGCAAGACGATATAAGGCAACCAGAGGACGAGCACTCGCTATTACAGGCCTGGGAATAAATATAGCCGAGTCCATTGGGCCTCCTGCTATAGTTTTTCTACTTTTTTACGTAGGATGGCGACAAGTCTGGATAATTATCCCCTTCATTTTTGTTCTTTCGATCGTGCCATTTCTGTCCCGTCTTACAAAAAAGACATCCTTTCAAGAAAAAAATATCAATGGTTCTGATGAACTTATTAACAAAACGGAAAAAATTGCAGATCTCAGGCGCAAAGACCTATTTAAAAATATGGAATTTTGGATTGTTATCCTGCCAATAATTGCTGTTCCGTCCTTTACAATAACTGGTATATTATTTCATCAAATTTTTCTAGCAGAAGAAAAATATGTCACCTTGTTTCACTGGTCTAAATATTACGCCTTTTATGCATTTACTGCCATTCTAGGTGCTGTCTTATCGGGTTTTTTAATAGATTGGGTGTCAGCAAAAAAAACAAGTTTCATTGGTCATTCTGCCCTGATGATTGGCATAATATGCCTCTGGCTCGGAGAGCAAAACATTGCTTTAATTTTATTTTTTTCCTTGTTCGGCGTTGCATCTGGGATGATTACAAGCAACACTAATGCTCTTCTTGCAGAAAAGTATGGTACAAAATGGCTTGGAGAAATAAGAGCGACTGCACAACCTGTTACGGTTGGCTCAAGTGCTATTTCGCCAATTTTACTTGGCATAATAATTGATAAGGGTTTTGGTTTAACGGGTATAATGTTGGTACTTGTAGTCATAAGCACCTATCCTGTAATTGCTGCCGTTATAAGATTTAACTTTCTGGAAAAATAAAAATAATTTTGAATAGGCTAATACTATTGATATTTTGGTATCTATATTTAGTAGACAAAATTACCTCAAGCTTTTTACTATAACATTTTAATATGGTTCGGATGATGACCCTTTTTTATTGCTTAAAACATGAACGTGCTGCGATTGAGTTGGCTGGGGGAGACGTCGGCTCATTTCTAAATGATATACTCACAGCGGAGTTAAAAACATTACCTGTGGGGGAAATGCGAATGGCTTGTCTTCTCTCGCCACAGGGAAGAATTTTACATGATATGCTTGTCTTCCGAATAAAGGCTGATTGTTTTTGGTTAGAGGTCGGAAAGGACCAAATTTTAGATCTCAAAAAAAGTTTTGAGATGTATAGATTGAGAAAATTAATAACTATTAAAATTTTAGAAAACTGGAGTTCCGCTCACCTTTTTTATTTAGGAAAAAAAACCTTTGTCTCAAGTCAGATTAACAAAATCAGTGCTAAATTAGATGGTAATGAGTTAATTTTCAGAGACCAACGTTGCTCTGCTCTTGGGTTACACATCATAAGAAATGGAAAAATTAGTGATAAAGTAAATCAAAACTGGAAAAATGCTGACCTTGCCAGTTGGGATGAAATACGAATTAGTAACATGGTTCCTTTAGGGAAAATAGATCTTACCCCAAACCGTGCCCTTATGTTGGAGACAAATCTCGACATTTTTTCAGCGGTTGACTTCAATAAAGGTTGCTTTATTGGACAGGAAGTAACAGCGAGAACCAAATATAGAGGACTAGCTAAGAAAAAAATGATCCCTATTTCCTCCCCTACACCACTTAGGAAGGACATGCTTGTGTATCAAGGCGAAAAACAAATCGGGTGCTGTCATAGCTCGGTTAAATTAGAAAATGAAAGTTATATCGCACTCGCAACTCTCCGTATGGATGCTATTAAATTATATGTTAATTCAAAAAAAGGCTTGCAATCAAACCTTGGACCTATAGCCATTAAACCACCGCATTGGTATGATTTGAGAACTGTTATAAAATGACGTCCTTGAAAATCTCTCGATTTTCAAAAATTGTAGCAAATATTTGAGGAACTAAAATCAAGTATTATTATAAATTTGGCCCTCCATTAAATAAATTTTAATAACAGGTCAACCACTTTATTTTGAACACCTATATTAGTTTCGAAATTAATCACAAGCAGCTTAGCACTTAAAAAGTTTGAAATGCTATTATATAATAAAAGCAGCCTTTGCAAAATTAGCGATCATCTCTATATATGAGGGATATGAATTCGACCGGTTTAGAATTCGTTGTTTTTTTATTATCAACTTTGATAAAGAGAGATATTTAAATGACACAACTGCTCATGCCCAAAGCGACAGCTGTTTGGCTAATAGACAATACTGGTTTAAGTTTTGAACAAATAGGAGAATTTTGTGACCTACACATTCTTGAAGTGCAAGCAATTGCAGATGGTGAAGTTGCTGTTGGGATCCAGGGCTATGATCCTATTGTGAACGGACAACTCAGTAAATTGGAAATCGACAGGTGTGAACTCGATCCTGAAGCAAAACTTGTCCAAAGTAAAACAAATTTACCACAACCAACCGCCCGCACTAAGGGACCTCGCTATGTCCCTGTGGCTCGCCGTGGGGATAAGCCAGATGCGATTGCTTGGGTTGTAAAACATCATCCAGAAATATCAGATTCTCAGATTGGAAAACTGATTGGCACAACAAAAGAAACTATAAAAAAGATAAGAGAACGAACGCACTGGAACATTAGCAACATTACAGCGAAGCATCCTGCAATGTTAGGTCTTTGCACGCAGTCTGACTTGA
Organism: uncultured SAR116 cluster alpha proteobacterium; assembly: GCA_902632595.1. Taxonomy (GTDB): domain Bacteria; phylum Pseudomonadota; class Alphaproteobacteria; order Puniceispirillales; family Puniceispirillaceae; genus UBA5951. The sequence goes on along the minus strand of CACPDC010000007.1, from coordinate 53,448 downwards.
ATACTGCTATTGAAAAAGCTGGCGGAAAGCTCAAAGCAAGCGAAGAACAGATAGAAAGGTTATCTGAAATACCATAAATTTAAGTTTAATTTTGCAAACTGCTCTAGCATTTTGCTGAAATAAAAAAATTTATGAAATTTAACCAAATTTTTTCGTAAAAAGCTAAAAAGTGATGCAGGATACACAATCTAACAATATACATAAAAAACTTGAAGACCTATTATCAGAACACAGGGATTTAGATGACGTGATAAATTCAATGTTGCTGGTAAAGGGATTTGATCAACTTCAATTACAAAGATTAAAAAAAAGAAAATTAGGATTAAAAGATGAGATTATTAAACTTAAAGCTATAATAGTTCCTGACATTATTGCTTAATTTTGTGAGTAGAAAATATATTGATTAATATTGTCAAAAAATTTTTACTACTCACATGTAAGTTAAGAGGTTAGAATTTATGAGAAAGAGCACCCCAGAAATTTCGATTATCATGGGCAGTCAATCAGACTGGCCCATTATGTGCGAAGCATCAACAATTTTAGATGAGCTGGGCATTACTCATGAAAAAAAAATTATTTCTGCACATAGAACACCTAATAGAATGTCAAATTTTGCAAAATCAGCATCCTCTAACGGCATAAAAGTTATTATAGCAGGCGCGGGAGGTGCAGCACATCTTCCAGGGATGGTTGCATCTTATACTCAAATTCCTGTTTTAGGGGTTCCAATTGAAACAAAAGCTTTAAAGGGAATAGATTCTCTATATTCTATAGTCCAAATGCCTGCCGGAACTCCAGTTGCTACATTCGCTATTGGGATTGCGGGAGCTAAAAATGCCGCTTTATTTGCGGCACAAATTCTCTCACTTAAAAATAAAAACATCTTTGATGCGCTTTGCAAATGGAAACAGGTCCAAAGTGAAAAAGTTGCATTGTATCCGAGTTAATTATGGTAAAATTCAAACTCGGTATTCTCGGCAGTGGCCAATTAGGGAGAATGACCGTTCAAGCGGCCTCAAACTATGGCATCTCCTGCCATATATTTGCACCTAATGCGGAAAACTCACCCGCGGGTCAAATCTGCAATTCTGTCACAAATGCAGAATACACAGATGAAAAGAAACTTAAACACTTTTATAACATGGTAGACGCTGTAGTATGCGAATTTGAAAACGTACCCGTGCTAGCTCTCCAAATAGCTCCGAGAAACCTTCTCACAAGTCCAGGAACAAAGGCCCTTGCAACAGCTCAAAATAGATTAAATGAGAAAGAAACAGCGAGGCTATTGGGTATACCAACAGCACCCTTCTGGAAAATAACATCCATTGGTGACTTAGCTAACGCGATGGATTTATCGAATGGCAAAGCCATTCTCAAGACAGCAAAATTTGGATATGATGGTAAAGGTCAAATAAGGACGCAGAGCGGAGCAAAAATAGAGAGTTTATGGCAGAAAATAAACACCGATCTTGCGATTCTAGAAACCTTAATTGATTTCAAAAAGGAAATTAGCATTTTAATAGCACGAGATGTTGCCGGTAAAACAGCAATTTTTCCTCCTACCATTAACTATCATGAAGACGGCATTCTTCTTCACTCGACTGCGCCAGCCATTCTACCGAGTAGAATTATTGAAACAGGAAATAGTTATGCCAAATTATTAGCAGACTATTTGGAAGTAGTTGGACTTCTGGCAATCGAATTCTTTTTAACAAAAGAAAATACTTTAATTTTTAATGAAATTGCTCCCAGACCTCATAACTCTTTTCATTGGACAATAGAGGGGTGTAAGACAAGTCAATTTCATCAGCTTGTTAGGAGTGTTAGTGGCCTTCCCTTAGGAGATGTAAGTATAGATGGTGTATGGCACATGAAAAATATTCTTGGTCAGAAAGTTGCAGAAATATCAAGTGGATATAAACATGCGGGGAAATACGTTCATGAATATGGAAAGTTGAAAGCAAAAAAGAACAGGAAAATGGGCCACGTAACTTGGAAAGAATGACACGCAAATAAGATTATTTTTCTAAACAAATCGAATAAGGGTGCTTATAAAATTCTATTTTCTAACTGCGTTAGGTCAAACAAGGTGTCTTGATAAAGGTCATTTAGCCAATTTGCGCATAAAAGATAAGCAAAGGGCCGCCAATAATTTTGAGGAGCTAATTCTGGCTTATCTTGAGGAAAATAATTCCTAGGCATTGGTGTGTCTAGACCATCTTTCTTATCCCGCAAATATTCAGCATTTAAAGTTTGCGCGTCATATTCTAAGTGATTAAGCACAAACAAATCACCCGTCAATTTATCCCGAGCCATACCCACCCCGATCTCCGCACTTTCCGCAAGAATATCCAAACCCAATCCTAATAGTTCCTGCTTTTTATTCATTGTATAACGCGAAACTGGCATTGGAAAAGTGGTCGTAAATCCATGCATAAGACGTCCAGAATGAGAAGTTATAGAGTGCTCAAAAATACCAAATAATTTTCTCTTCATCTGATATTTTGGTAAGCCATAGAAATGATACAAAAGTGCTTGGGCGCCCCAGCATATGCCTAGACGTCTAAAGCAATGTGTTTTTGACCAATTGAATATATCCAATAATTCTGACCAATAGTTGACCTCTTCAAATGGTTTTTTTTCTATCGGTGCCCCTGTAACAATCAAAGCATCAAAAAACTCTCCCTCAACATCACTTAATCGTCTGTAGAAACGTCTTAAATAAGCTGGCTCAGTGTTTTTTGGTGTATAACTCTCTGTCGTCATCAATATAAGTTCAACCTGTAAAGGAGAACAACCGAATAACCTAGCAAACTGAATCTCAGTCGTTTTTTTTGTTGGCATTAAATTGAGCATTATTAATCTAAGAGGTCGAATATCTTGCTTAGTAGCTTGACCAGTAGCAATCAAATCTACCCCTTCTGCAGTTAAATCGTCTAGAGCCGGTAAATTATCAGGAACCCTGATGGGCATATTATTCATCCTCGTTAGTCTGCCTTCATTTAACAAATTTATCTTTACGATATAATCCCGTTATAGGCTAATTCGGATTAAAATAGTAGAAAGATGTTTACATTATAACCTAATATCTGCGCTTAGCCATTTGCTGTGAAATATTTTTAGCTATTGAAGTGAAAACACTACCAGCACCCGAAACCAAAAATTTTGCTTGCTTTACGATAGGTTTAGTGGCCTTGGGGATGAGTGATATTTCCTTTAACCTTCTGTCTAGAAACGCCGACGTATTTTCTATCGAACCCGAATCATCAGCAAGATAATATAGTAGAGTTGAACTATAAATAGCGCCCAACAATCCGCGTTTAGTAAAAAAACTAAAGTCCCTTGAATTGTCTCCCGCTTGATGCCAGATCTGATCAATAGTCTTGTAAAGTAACTTTTGACTAAACTGCAAGTGCCTTGGATTACAAAGATACTGAATAGTTTTTCTGACTACTTCTTTTTGAGGAAGAGCTTGTTGCAATCTAACAATGATCATAAATTTTATTTTCGCAGTTACTCCCTCAAGACAATTCTCGGTATCCATCATCTTTGATTTAAAGGCAGAGACCATATCTTTATCTGCTAGATGCGCGTAAGTCTCTATAGCTTGTGGAATACCACGAGGCAAAATTCTAGAAACATCCTTATCATTTAAGCTACAATCTTCAGCAGCGAGGTCTAAAGTACGCTGGGTCCAGCCGTCAAATGGCACATGCACCAAACAAGCACGAACAAAAGTAAAACGTTCATTATTTTCTTCGCTATTTGTCTCTATCATATCTTTCCCACAATTTCTGTTTTTTCATTTTTATACTAATATATGGTGAATTCAGCATAAAAGACAATATTTGCAAATATTTGAAAAACATGATATATAAAGCCACTTACTTTATGACAATAAACCAAAGAAGCATATAAGGATAATAAATCTGTGTACGTTGCTGTTAGAGAAAATAATGTAGATCAAGCACTTAGAGTGCTCAAAAAAAAGATGCAACGCGAAGGTATGTTTCGCGAGATGAAAAATCGACGTAATTTTGAAAAGCCATCTGAACGCCGTGCTCGCGAAGCCGCAGAGTCAACACGCAGAGTGCGTAAACTAATGCGCAAGCGAATGGAACGTGAGGGTTATTAACCCTTATTGTGTAACGGCCATATAAAAATGAAAACCGTCTTCTAGTAATATAGGGCGGTTTTGTTTTGACATTTTAACTTATTTAATTTTTAAACACACAGTTAGTTATACAAGGCATTTATGAGTATTTTCCATGGTAACGCAAATTAGCTAGCAATACACAAAAAATTTTTGAATTTATGCTTTAACAAGAAAAAAATTGGAACGGATTTTGATACTATGATTATCGGTGCTCCCAGAGAACTTCAAGTAGGTGAGAAAAGGGTCGCAATGACACCAAATAGCGCGTTTCAGCTTCAAAAATTAGGCTTTGAATGCATGATTGAAACAGGTGCTGGAAATGGTGCTGGTTTTCCAGACACCAGTTACAAAGAGGCTGGCGTTAAAATTGTTAAAACAGCATCAAGTCTCTGGAAACAGTCAGATATAATTATAAAGGTGCAAGCAATTAGCAAAATAGAGGAAACCTATCTGAAAAAAGGAAAAACAATCATCAGTTTTTTCTGGCCGGCACAAAACCAAGAATTATTGGAGCGTATTGTTTCTTCGGGAGTCAACCAGATTGCTATGGATATGGTTCCACGGATTAGCCGCGCGCAGAAAATGGATGCACTTTCTTCAATGGCAAATATTGCTGGCTATCGTGCAGTTATGGAGGCAGGAAACCATTTTGGGAGATTCTTTACTGGGCAGATAACGGCAGCTGGAAAAATGCCACCTGCAAAAGTTCTGGTTATTGGCGCAGGTGTGGCTGGACTTGCTGCGATTGGAGCTGCGCAGTCTCTCGGCGCAATCGTGCGCTCGTTTGACGTCCGGCCAGAAGTAGCTGAACAAATTGAATCCATGGGTGCTGAGTTTTTATTGCTTGAGTTTGATGAAGATGGTTCTGGAGAAGGCGGCTATGCAAAACCTGCTTCACCGGAATTCATTGAAAAAGAAATGGCACTATTCCGCGACCAGGCCCCTGAAATCGATATCGTTATAACCACGGCATTAATACCGGGAAGACCAGCTCCAAAATTATGGCCAAAAGAGATGGTAGATTTAATGAAACCAGGTTCTGTTATTGTAGACCTTGCTGCAGAACAAGGCGGTAATTGTAACCTAACCAAAGCAAATAAAGTCATTACTACAGATAATGGTATCAAAATTATAGGATACACGGATTTCCCGAGTAGAATGTCTGCTCAAAGCTCAACTCTGTATTCCACAAACATTCGCCATATGCTAGATGATCTAACACCCAAAAATGACGGAAAAATAAAAATAAATCTTAAGGATGATGTTATCCGGGGCGCATTGGTTAGCTATAACGGAACATTAACATTTCCACCACCAGCTCCAAAGGTATCAGCCATAGGCAAACCAACAACCGCTTCAGAAAATACCGGTATCTCCAAGGAAGAAAAAGCGTTAATTGAACAAGCCGCAATCAGAAAATCAGGACAGCAGCAGCTAGGACTTCTTGCGGCCGGTGGGCTATTTATGTTAATTGTTGGTAATTACGCTCCAGCTAGCTTTATGCAACATTTCATAGTTTTTGCGTTAGCCTGTTTTGTGGGATTTCAAGTTATTTGGAACGTAAGCCACGCCCTTCATACGCCATTGATGGCTGTAACCAATGCTATTTCAGGTATTATTATTCTTGGTGCTTTATTGCAGGTAGGCTCTAACAGTTTTGTTGTAACTTTACTTGCAAGTATTTCAGTTTTTATTGCTACCATCAATATTGTTGGGGGATTTTTAGTAACAAAACGAATGCTTGCTATGTTTCAGAAAAGTTAAAGGTTTAATCTATGCTTAATCCCAATATTGTAACTGCTATCTATATTGCCTCCAGTGTATTATTTATACTGTCTCTTGGCGGTCTTTCCAATCAGGAAAAAGCAAAACGAGCTGTGTGGTTTGGAATAATCGGCATGGGTTTGGCTGTATTCGCTACAGTATTTGGCCCACAAGTGTCTGGATTTGGATGGATAGTCCCTATGATAATCCTAGGATCCGTTATCGGAGCATATGTGGCCCAGCGCGTAGAAATGACTGGCATGCCGCAGCTTGTTGCAGCCTTACATAGTTTTGTAGGAATAGCTGCAGTTTTTATCGGCATTAATTCACACATTGATCCTCCCACAGGTCTTGTTGGCTCCGAACTTATCATACATGATGTTGAAATTTTTATAGGCGTTTTCATTGGTGCCGTCACTGCAACAGGATCAGTTGTCGCTTACGGCAAATTATCAGGTAATATTGACGGTAAAGCTTTGCTACTTCCAGCCAGAAATTGGTTAAATCTCGTTGCAATATTAATTTGCTTATGGCTTGGGGGACTGTTTTTAGATCATGCTGGCTCTTGGACACTTTACCTCATGACCCTAATAGCCCTGATTTTTGGGGCGCACCTTGTAATGGCAATTGGCGGCGCTGACATGCCAGTTGTTGTGTCCATGTTGAATTCGTATTCGGGTTGGGCTGCGGCGGCAACAGGATTTTTGCTTGGAAATGACTTACTAATTGTTACTGGCGCGCTTGTTGGAGCGTCTGGCGCCATTTTATCATACATAATGTGTAAAGCAATGAACAGGAACTTCATATCAGTAATTTTAGGTGGTTGGGGTACTTCTACTAGTTCTGCCCAAGAGGTGGAAGGAGACATGATTGCGACAGATGTTTCCACAGTTGCGTTAGATTTAGAAGACGCACAAACTATTGTGATCGTCCCAGGATATGGAATGGCTGTTGCACAGGCTCAAAGCGCCGTGTCAGAGATATCACGGCGGTTAAGAGACAAAGGTAAAGTTGTTCGTTTTGCTATACATCCTGTTGCAGGTAGACTACCTGGGCATATGAATGTGCTTCTCGCAGAAGCAAAAGTGCCCTATGATATTGTTTTAGAGATGGACGAGATCAATCAGGATTTTCCAGACACTGATATGGTAATAATTCTTGGCGCTAATGACATTGTTAATCCAGCGGCCCAAGATGACCCTAATAGTCCAATTGCAGGAATGCCTGTTTTAGAAGTTTGGAAAGCAGAGCAAGTAATTATTTCAAAACGTGGTCAGGGCCGTGGATATTCTGGTATAGAAAATCCGCTCTTTTTCAAAGAGAATTCTCGAATGTTGTATGGTGATGCCAAAGAAACGCTCGACCAACTTTTATCTAAAATAACAATGAAATAGTCAAATACTTCTGATCAACCCGATAAAAGGCTTTTAGGAAGACCTATTTTTTCAATAGCCTTCTGTTGGCGTGTTTGAAGCTCCTTTAGAGAAAAATCATCAATAAGGCCGTGAAATAGCTGATGCCAATTTACCTCAGCTTTCAAATGCATAAAAACTGACCCTAAACCGACAGCCGACCTATCCATTAAAACAAATTCCCTTGGCGGTTTGATACCTCCTATCCTTTTGAGCTCCTGATGGACTTTACCCGCAAGCTCACGACCATAATTTCCGCCTCTAATCTCTTGGATCGGCCTTATTTTATCCTCTAACAAAGGGCCATAAATAAACTTTGCCCATATATTTAGAATTTCGATGGACACTTTATCAAGGCCGTCAAACCCCCATTGAGAGTAAGCATGCACAGCAAGTTCATCATTCCCGTCCCTTAGAGCTTTGTATAAATCAATAACCCCTCCAACAAATTCAGGGCGAAACACTCGAATAGACCCAAAATCCATCAAATTTATTTTTAAATCCTCAGTAATAGAGTAATTGCCAAGGTGTGGATCACCGTGAATTACACCATAATAATAAAACGGCACATACCATGTGCGAAACATATTAATCGCAACTATATTTCTATCTTCCTGCGATGGTTCGCCTGCGAGATATGTCATAAGTTTTTGTCCCTCTACCCACCGCATAGTCAAAACGCGAGAAGTTGAGAGTGCCTCTATAGGTTCTGGGAGAATGACCTCGCTTTCTCCTGCAAGCATCAACCGATATAATTGCATATTCAATGCTTCTCTATTATAATCTAGTTCTTCACGTAACCTGTCAGATAGTTCTGAGTGTATATCCTTAGTTGAGATTGCTGAATCAATCCTCTCGTAAAGCGAAAATACGAGCTTCAACTGATTTAAATCCGCATTAATAGCAGAATCCATATCGGGATATTGCAATTTTACAGCCACTTTTTCATTATTGTATATTGCCTGATGTACCTGGCCTAAAGATGCAGCGGAACAGGCCTTTTTATCAAAACTATCAAATTTCGTTTCCCATTCATTTCCCAACTCTGAACGCATGCGACGCTTAACAAACAACCATCCCATCGGGGGAGCGTCTGCTTGCAACGCAGCTAGTTCCTCAGCATACTCCTGTGGTAAAGCATCCGGAATGGTTGATAAAATTTGCGCAACCTTCATAAGCGGACCTTTCAAATTTCCCAATGCTTCACGAAGTTGATTAGCATGTTGGCTGCGATCTAATTCTAATCCAAGATAACGCTCCCCTGCTAACCGAGCTGCCAAGCCTGACATGGCGCCTGTCACTTGAGCATATCTTTTTAATCTGAGACCAATAGTAGAACGTTCTTCCCTTCTTCCCATTACTGTAAATCCTCCACTTGATCTATCATACTAGAGATCATATCAAGCCCTTTGTTCCAAAATTCAGGCTTAGATGGATTTAATGCAAATGGGTCCAGCGCTCTATCAAATCTGACTGTCCCTCCATTTCTCAAAAGAGTTTTATAATGAACGTTAAATTCTGGATTAGAGCCATCTTGATAAACCTGCCACAAAGCATTTACTAAACAATCGCCAAATGCGTAGGCATAAACATAAAACGGTGAATGTACAAAATGGGGAATATACGACCACAAGGGCTTAAAGCTATTATCAATTATAATTCCTGGTCCAAGCGCTTGTTTTTGCGTATCAACCCAAAATTGTGAAATCTGTTCTGAACTTAATTCTCCTCGCTTACGATGAGTGTGTACCAAATACTCAAAGTTATGGAATGCCACCTGACGAACTACCGTATTTAGCATGTCCTCAATTTTTTCAGCTAACAAAAAACGTTTTGTCCGCTCAGATTTTTCTGCAATTAAAATTGCGTTAAAGGTCAACATTTCTGAAAAAACAGAAGCTGTTTCTGCAAGTGTTAATGGGGTTGTTGACATTAACTCTCCTTGCTCCGCAGCAAGAAGCTGGTGCACACCATGACCCATTTCATGGGCCAATGTCATTACATCTCGTGAATAGCCCTCGAAATTCATTAAAATATATGGATGAACTGTTGTTGCCGAGGGGTGGGAAAATGCGCCTGATGCCTTACCATCTCTTATTTCTGCATCAATCCATGGGTTATCAAAAAACTGTTTTGCAAGCTCTCCCATTTCTGGATCAAATCTCTCAAAAGAAGTTTGCACAATTTCACATGCTTCTTTCCAGCTGTATTTTCGTCCCTCATCACCTGCGACTGGAGCATTTCTATCCCACCAATGCATTGTTTCACCACCAAGCCATTTAGCTTTTAACTTATAATATCTATGAGATAATTCCGGCATTCTTTGCGTAACTGTATCAACCAGCGTGTCCACCACCTCGTCATCCACATCGTTTGCAAGGTTGCGAGAAGAAATCACCCGTTTATAACCTCTCCAGCGATCTTCTGTCTCTTTTTGCTTAGAAATAGTGTTTGTGACCAATGTAAAAAGGCGCAAATTATTTGATAAAACATTTGACAGTGATGTGGCAGCTATTTTTCTTGCAGCAGGATCGGCTTTAGTTAGTTTATTCAGAATTTGAGTTTCTGTTAGCTGTTCGCCTTTAAAATCAAATCGCAGATCTGAGAAGGTTTCATCAAATAATCTGACCCATGCCTGCCGATTAGTGGGAGATTGTTCAACCAACAGTTTCTCAAGCCTCGGTTCAAGATTGTACTCCGCATTTAACCTAATAAGCCTCAGCCACGGCTCATAATGCGCTAAAGCCTCATCTTTTAATGTAACAAGATACTGTTCCTCGGGTATGGAAGCTAATTCAAGCTCCAAAAAAATAAGTTTTGACTGAATAGTGTTTACAGCCTCACTCATATTTTGTGAATGTTGTGCAAACTCAGGATTACTTGTATCCGATGCAAAACACAAATCTGCGTATGAAGTTATTTTTCTGACTGCACTGATTATCCGCTCAAAACGGGATATCACATTACCAAGCTCACTTCCAGAAAGACTTCCAATTCTACCATCATATTCATTCTGTAACTTAAGAGCCTCATTGGACCACTTTTGCAAATCAGTTTCAATTTTTTGAGAGTTAATGGAATCATAAAAATCAGTTAATGACCAAACGGGTAATGTTTCTTCCATCGAAAATGCTTCCTCTCAAATAATAAACCGCGGTTGGAAAAAAATTGGTGTTTGTTAATTTGAAAAATTATTCAAAATAAATTTATGTCTTCAACTCAAAGATATAATTTATAATTTTCCTTGCCTAATTTAATCAAAAACCGCCATAGTTATTCTACTAACCATATAAATAAATAGAAGCATATGCCCCAGATTCAAGGACTTGGCCCAAAAGAAGATTCTCTTTGCGAGATGTTTTTTAATCGTGCAAAGCAAAAGCCAAAAACTACATTCATTTGGACTAAACGAGAATATAAATGGATAAGTCATAGCTGGGAGGAGGTTTCCGAACAGGTTACAATAATAGCAAGTGCGCTCTCACAACGCGGAATAACAGCCGGAGCCAGAGTAGCAATTTTATCAGAAAATAGACTTGAATGGATAATCGCTGACCTGGCCATTATGTATCTTGGCGCCATTTCTGTCCCCTTATTAACTACTTACAATCAAACTGATATCACCTATCTTTTATCTCATTCTGGCGCAAGAGCTATTATCTGCTCAAATTCTGAATTCACTGCACTTGCTGAAACAGCTGCCCAGGAGGCTCCGAATTGTTATTTGTTGGTTTTTATAGATCAAAGTAAATTGCTTCACCATTCCCTTAATCTAGCAATTGTAAGTTGGGAGGATTTAGGAAAAGAGGGAATAACTGCAATGAAAAAATCTGCTTTCTTGCCTGTAAAAATATCTGCCGATGATGTCTGCTGCATCATTTATAGTTCCGATGGTGATGAAAAACCAAAAGGGGCTATGTTAACACATCGTTCAATTATGGCTGTTTTAGCAGGAGCACAAGGACTTTTGACTAATTTGGCGTCAGGTAAGGAAACTTTTTTATCCATTCTACCTCTCAGTCATGCATATGAACACTCTATAGGTCTATTCTTTCCAATACATATTCGGGCTGAGATTTATTTGTTGCAGAGACCAGAGACTTTAGCCTCAGCAATGTTAGAGACCAAACCAACGATCATGACTGCAGTGCCAAGATTATATGAAATTTTAAAAGAGAGAATTCATGCATCTTACCAACATAAAGGGGTAATAAATCGCAAAATTTTTAATAGAGCTATTTCTCTCGGAAAAAGAAAAATACAAAAACTGCCGTTTACACTCTTTGAGCAAATTGAGAATAAATTTTTAGACTTAACTTTAAGACGTCGAATAAATGAACGGCTTGGGGGGCGTTTGAAAGCATTTGTATCAGGGGGCGCTGCTTTAGACCCTGAAATTGGTTATTTTTTTTTAGCACTAAATATTTGTATCCTGCAGGGATATGGAAAGACCGAGGCATCTCCTGTAATCTCCGCCAACCCACCAAAGAATATAAAAATCGAGACAGTTGGAAAATTGCTGGTAGGCGTTGAAGCAAAGCTTACAAGACTTGGCGAAATTTGTGTTAGAGGTGACCTCGTAATGAAGGGATATTGGAACGATCCAGTTGCAACAAAAAAAAAGTTGCGTGATGGGTGGTTAATGACCGGTGATATTGGCTTGCTCCATCCAGACGGATATATTACTCTGACTGGTAGAAAAAAGGATATAATTATTAATTCAAGTGGTGATAATATTTCACCAATAAAAATAGAAACTGTATTAGAAGCACACCCAGACATAGACCAAGCGATGGCCTATGGTAACCAGCATGCATATATTACTGCTGTAATCACTCCTAATCGATCATTAGCAAAAAAATTACGACAAAACCCAAATAGACTATCTTATATGATGTTGGAGGCAGTAAAAACAGCAAATGCAAGACTAAGCAGCATTGAGAAGGTAAGAAATTTTGTAATAAGTGATGAGCCTTTTTCAGCTAAAAATGAATGTTTAACAGCATCTGGTCTTTTGAAACGGCAGAAAATAAGTCAGTTATATGAGGAACGGTTGGAACAATTGTATCAGCGCAAATATTCGATTTCCACCAAATTAAAAAGTAATTAACTTTCTGAGGTTTTTTAATTATTTTTTAAACATTCAGAAGTAAATATTCTCTTTCCCATGGAGAAATAACTTTTAAAAATGCTTCAGCCTCTGCTCGTTTTACTTCATTAAATACGGATATAAAATCTAGCCCAAGTACTGCTTTCAATTTTTTTGCCTTGTCCAGGCTATCAAGTGCCATATCAAGATTTCTTGGAAGAGTATACAAATTATCTGATTCCTTTGCCATTGGCTTTGCAGGTTCTATCTTTTCTTCTATACCAAGAAGAATGCAAGCGAAAGTCAGAGCAATTGACAAATAAGGGTTAGCATCTGCCCCAGGGATTCTGTTTTCAATACGCCGACTCTTATAATCACCAGCAGGCACCCTAAGCCCCACAGTCCTATTATCTATACCCCAGGCAACATTTGCAGGCGCGTCATAAGTTGTGATAAATCTTCTGTAACTATTTACATAAGGCGCCATTAATGCCATACCCCCAGCTAGATAGCGCTGTAATCCTCCGAGAGCATGCCGAAACATTTCTGTATCTTCACCTGCAGCACTCGAAAACATGTTGCGACCATCTTGCAAGTCGCAGACTGAACAGTGCAAGTGCATCGATGAACCAGGCTGATATTGCATTGGTTTAGCCATAAAGGTTGCGTGTATATGATGGTTTAGTGCTGTCTGCCTTACGGTTCGTTTAAAAATAAGTGCCTGATCAGCCAGTGTTAGTGCTTCCCCGTGATTGAAATTTATTTCCATCTGAGCCGCCCCACCCTCATGAACCAATGTATCAATGTCAAGCCCCATAGCTTCACAATGATCATAAACATCTTCAAAAAATGGATCAAAATCATTTACGGCATCTATTCCATAAGCCTGCTTGCCTGTCTCTGCCCTACCTGACCTACCAGGAGGAGTTTTTAACGGGTGGTCAGGATCTGAGCTTTGTGATACCAAAAAAAATTCGAGTTCCGGCGCCACTATTGCTGAAAGACCTTTATCGTTTAGTCCACGAATAACACGCTTGAGAACGGATCGAGGAGCAACTGTTACCTCAGTATTGTCTAAATAATATGCATCGTGGATGATCTGTGCAGTTGGCTCGGAATACCATGGCACTAGATAAGCTGCATTTTCATCGGGTTTTAAAACCACATCGCCTACCGCGGCATTCAAAACAACTGAGTCATGATAATCACCTGTCACAGTTTGACCAAATACATATTCCGGAAGACGAAGGCCGTTCCCTTGCAACACTTTATTATATTTTTCCGCGGGCAAAATCTTACCTCTTGGGATACCAGCAATATCTGGGACCAAGCATTCGACCTCTGTTATACTGCGCTTCGCCAGCCATTTATTTATTTTTTGAGTCATAATTAAATACTCACTTCATAAGTTCAGAATAGGTGGCATCTAGTGCCTGCTGTAATTTTTCAAGTGTGATATCAATATCAGTTTTCTCAAAGCTTAACGGGGGTGATAAAATCATTCCATCACGCACTGCGCGAACCATTAAGCCGCTATTAATTGCATGGTCACGACATTTCATACCCACCTCACCAATTGGATCAAAAAGAACTGGTCCAGATTTATGTTTGACAAGTTCAACACAAGCCAGCAAACCAAAACTACGCGTTTCACCCACAAGTGGATGGCTATCTAATCGCTTAATTTCTTTTGTAAGATAAGGAGCCGTGACTTCCCTTACACGCTCAATCAGACCATCTTTTTCAATAAGGTCTAGGTTAGCTAGCGCAACTGCAGCGGAAACAGGGTGACCTGAATAGGTAAACCCGTGATAAAATTCCCCTCCTTCATTAATCAAGTGATCAGCAATTTTGTCACTCACAAGCACGGCAGACATTGGCATATACCCAGATGTTAAGCCCTTTGCTAGAGTCACCACATCAGGCTTTAAATTCATTGTTTGGCTTGCAAACCAATTTCCAGTGCGTCCAAAACCCGTTATCACCTCATCTGCAATAAATAATATACCGAATTCAGCACAAATTTTTTGAATATGGTCAAAATAACCGTCTGGTGGTATAATAACACCGCCCGCACCTTGAACTGGTTCTGCTACGAATGCGGCGACTTTATCAGCGCCAATTTCCAAAATTTTCTCTTTTAAAAGGCGAGCTGAACTCTCAGCAAATTGGCGCTCTGTCTGATTTCCTTGATATAAAAATCCATAGGGGGGCCTTATATGCTCAAAATCTGCTTCGTTTGCAGATTGTTCATGCATTGCTTTCATTCCACCCATACTAGCTGCCATTATAGTAGACCCATGGTAACCATATTCTCGACCGATAATCACCCTTCTTTGAGGTTGCCCCTTTAAACTCCAATAATGTCGTACAAGTCTAATGATGGTGTCATTTGCTTCTGAGCCTGAATTAGCATAAATTATATGATTTAAATGCTCAGGCGCTATAGAAACAAGTTTTGCAGATAACCTTGCTACAGCCTCATTACTAGTCTTAAAAAAACTATTGTAGTATGGCAGCTTTTGCATTTGTTGTGCGGCTGCTTCTACCAACTCTTCTCTTCCATATCCTACATTAACACACCATAAACCTGCCATAGCGTCTAAAATAGCGTTACCATCACTATCATAAATGATATGACCGTCTGCATGGGTAATAATACGCGTACCCTCTTTTTTTAGAGATTTAAAATCAGAGAATGGTGGTAGGTGATATTGTTCTTCAAAGTATTGAATATCTGTTTGAATCGGCACAAGGCACCATCCTTTTCCAAGTTTTTTACTCTTCCTCAATAATAAAATTATTATATACTACTAATAATAAGTTATTTTTATAAGGCTGTTTTATTAATGTATACATTATACACTATCAGATAAAATGATTTAAAAGAAAAATGAACCCTTACAAGCTAAAAGTCTATTAATAATGTCAAATAGCCATATTTCAAAATCAATCTATCAATTGGATGTTTCTCCTCCTGAATTTCTTGGGCAAGTGGCTCAAGACATCAAATGTGATATTGCAATCATTGGGGGCGGACTTACAGGTATTTCAACAGCTTTATCTCTTGGTGAAAAAGGGTATGATGTTTGCCTTTTTGAGGCTGGAAAAATAGGCGACGGTGGTTCCGGTCGAAATGGAGGGCAGATTTGTCAAGGTTGGTCATCGGGTTTCGAAAAACTCTCCAAATATATAGATTCTGAATTTAAAAAGGATATGTGGCAAGTAGGTATTGAGGGTCCTAATCTTATTAATGAAAGAATAAAAAAATATAATATAAAATGTGACATTCAATGGGGATATGTACATACCGCTATCCATAAAGGTCACATGCGATATTTAGAAGAATATCAAAAAACATTTGAGGCTCATGGATATTCTAAGCTACGCGCCTTAGAAAATAAATCTTTATTGTTTGATTACGTACGCTCAGATGCGTATATCGGAGGTTTGTATGATGCTGGCAGCGGACATTTGCACCCGCTAAAATACTTAATAGGCATTTCAAATGCGGCGGAAAACACCGGCGTGAAAATATATACTAAAACCCGCATTTGCTCCATAAAAACTGCAAATAATAAAAACAAACTTATCACAAAAGAAGGGCATGTGATACGATCCAAAAACCTTGTTATTTGCGGCAATGCTTATCTTGGGTCTGTCGCTCCTAAACAAATGCGCAGAAGGATAGCACAAGTCACTTCTTCTGTAATGGCAACAGAGCCTTTAAGTGATTCTGAAATCAAAAGATTGATTCCATCAAAAGCAGCTATAGCTGATGGAAACACAGCCTTGAATTATTTTCGTATTGATAAACAGAAACGAATGATTTTTGGCGGTCGCGCAAGTTATCTTAATAGAGATCCAATAAATGTTGAAGCGGATTTAAAGAAACGAATGAGAGCTGTATTTCCAAATCTTTCTAATAAAAAAATATTGCAGGCTTGGTCTGGGAGAATAGGAATTACAGTCAATCGATTACCAGATTTTGGTAAAATTTCTGATACAGCAATTTATGTGCAGGGATATTCCGGACATGGTGTTGCATTTTCTCAAATAGCAGGAAGTATTGTCAGCGATGCTATAACTGGAAGAGAGCAAAGATTCAACCAATTAGCTAAGATTCAACATCTGCCTTTTCCAGGCGGCCCGTTGCGAACACCTATTCTCGCTCTTGGCATGACATGGTTTAAATTAAAAGACTATTTTAAGATTTAACTCATTTGTTGAGCTTTCAAACAAATCCAATCATGGATTATAGTTGCGGCGGCTATCGAAGTAATTTCTGCATGGTCAAATGGCGGGCTCACTTCAACAAGATCAAAACCTATGATGTTTAATGAAGTGAGACCACGCAGTATTTGAAGGACTTGCCAAGACGCTAACCCTCCAGATACAGGGGTTCCTGTTCCAGGAGCGAAGGCTGGATCTAATACATCTATATCAAAACTCAAATAAACTTTCCGACCTTTAAGATGAGCTTGTATCTGCTCTAAAACAGCGGATGTCCCCATTTCATGTATCTGAGGGGAAGTAATTTGTTTTATTCCGACATTTATATCGTTATGCGTTCTAATACCAACCTGCATCGAACTTTCAACGTCTATAAGGCCTTCTTTAATAGCACGAAGAAACATAGTGCCATGATCAAACTCGCCTTCAGATTGCCAGGTATCACAATGTGCGTCAAACTGCAGTAAAGAAACTGGCCCGAAAGCCTTTGCATGAGCTTTTAATAGAGGATAGCTAATGAAATGGTCACCCCCAATTGCGAGCAAAGATGCTCCAGAACCAATTATAGCTGAGGATTGTTCATAGATGCCTGAAATAATTGTTTCAGGCTGGTGTGGATTAAGAAAAAAATCACCTGAATCAATTACTTTCAATGATGAAAAAGGATCTACACCAAATGGAAAAGACGGTAGTTCAGCTAATTGAACAGAAGCAGCCCTTACCGCTCTGGGCCCCAATCTGCAACCCGGGCGATACGTTGTGGCACCATCAAAAGGTATTCCAACTACAACAATGTCCGCACTATCAAAAGCAATCGAATAAGGTCGTCTTAAAAAACTTGTTGCACCAGAGTATGTTGGCTCAAAAAAACGTTTTTCTGGGTCAATATTTTTCCAACTCTGATCGGAGAGAATGCTAGGATTTGAGTATATTTTTTTGTCCTTACTCATCAAAATCTCCTGAAATCACTGTTCGCATTTCCTGCTTTTTGGTTGCTAAGAACATTTCTCTTAATATTGTCGGCATGCATTGACGTATTTTTTTTGATTTTTCAAATTGAATTATCGCTGTTTTAAGGTCGCGGGGCAAACTTTTTAAATTCGCTTCATACCCGTTACCTGAAACTGGTTTTGGTGCCTTAACCATCTCATCAATACCATCCAATATTGCAGAAACTAATATGGCAAAAAGTAAATAAGGATTGCTATCCGCACCAGCCACTCTCAGTTCCAAT
The DNA here is from genome assembly GCA_902632595.1 of uncultured SAR116 cluster alpha proteobacterium. Lineage (GTDB taxonomy): Bacteria > Pseudomonadota > Alphaproteobacteria > Puniceispirillales > Puniceispirillaceae > UBA5951. Next base: position 35,560 of record CACPDC010000007.1, on the reverse strand, counting down.
CTTTTTGCTGAAAGAGAAGCATTTGGAACGCGCACAGCAACTGTCCTATTGTCAAAGCCCCAACCAATATTTATTGGAGCATGACTATTATCCTGTAATCTACTGTAAGAGTTAGATAGTGGTGCTAAAATTAGCATTGCTGACTCTAATATTGACAGAATCGACCCTATTGCTGCTCTAAAAATATTGTCGTCTTTCGCAAATAGATTTTCAGACTGAAAATTTTCTAATGATATATGGCAATGCAACCCATTTCCTAAAATACGTTTTTTTGGTTTAGCCTCAAAAGATATAAATACGCCTTTTGAGATCGCATAAGCCGTTAGACTATGTTTTAGAATAAGGATGCAATCTGCTAAATGACACAAATCATCACAAGGAGCCAATACGATTTCTATTTGGCCTATTCCTGCTTCCGACAATATGGACTCCCACTGAATATTAAGTTGCTCCATGATATGAGAAATATCCCGAAGTAAATGGTCTATGGAATCTAATTCCAATAAGGATAGTAATTGAGGTTCTGAAAAAATAGAGTTCGGATTATCGCCCGAAAAGATGCAAAATTCGAGTTCTATTCCAATCTTAAATATAAATTGTTTATCTCTTATTCTTTGCAATACAGTCTTAAGAAATGCTCTTGGGCAACCTTCAAAAAGCTCACCATTATTCGATGTTAAGCTTAATGGCATTAAAAGAATGGGTTTGGGCAAATGATTTAAAACTACCAAAGGTGTACCTTGCCATATTGCTGTACCATCTTTATCACCGCTTTTAAAAACAAATTTGCTACTTTCTATATCACTACCATAAATATCTATATTTTGCGCTGAAAATGGGATTTGAATTCCTCTTTCAATTAATTTTTGATATGAGGTTGCTGGTAATCTTTTACCCCGCATTATGCCATTCATGTCAAATATTCCAGCTTGAATATGGTCAATACTACCTAGATTCGACTGCACATTAAAAAAATTTTTTTTATTCATTTAGTTTACTTTTTCTTACTCACACTCAGTGAGTATTAAAATACAGATATTCATTTTTTTTTATTTAAAGATTGTAATAGGAAAAAAAATTAAAAAAATATAGTATTTTATCATTTGCATCTGCAAATTTGATTTCATAGTTTTGTCTTAATATTTTTATATTTTTAGTTAATTTTTATTATCTACTTAATGTTAGCTGTAATCTTTATGAAAAATAATTCAAAAAATTTGTACTTTATTACTTATCTAGCAATAACACTTTTCTTTCCACTATCGGCATTTGCGTCAAATAAATCCATATTAGTACAATCAACAACTTCAACCAAAAATTCTGGCTTCTATGACTATATTCTGCCATTATTCAGATCAGATACAGGAATAAACGTGAACGTAGTTGCTGTTGGAACTGGTGCTGCTATAAAAAATGCCCGTAATTGTGACGGTGATGTCTTATTTGTTCATAGTCCAAAAGATGAGGAAAAATTTGTCGCTGATGGCTTTGCTAATAAGCGCTATAATGTAATGTACAATGACTTTATACTGGTAGGTTCGAGTAATGACCCTGCAGGCATAGTTGGAATCCAAGATATTGGATTAGCATTTAAAAAAATAATTGTGACTGGTGCTAAATTTGTATCTCGAAGTGATAATTCTGGTACCCATAGTAAAGAGCTAACAATTTGGGAAGAAATTGCTTTTAATCCAGAGATTGATTCTGGAAAATGGTACTTCGAGACTGGTTCAGGCATGGGAGCGACACTGAATATAGCAATTGGTCTAAATGCTTACACTATTGTTGACAGAGCCAGCTGGCATTCGTTCTCAAATAAGCTAGATTATAAGATTGTTTTAGAGGGGGACAGCCAATTATTTAACCCTTATGGGGTTATGCTTATTGACAAAAAAAAATGCCCTTCGGTAAAGTCTGAACAGGGTCAATTATTTATTGACTGGCTTATTTCAGATAAAGGTCAATCAGCTATCCAACAATTCGAAATTGACGGACAGCGAGTATTTACTCCAAATCCTGAAAAATCGAATAATTGATATGCCAAAATTATTCTCACTTTTCTGTTAATGGTGACCCCGACAGGACTCGAACCTGTTACCTCGGGATTAGGAATCTCGCGCTCTATCCTGATGAGCTACGGGGCCATATATTTATTTCTACCAGCAATTTTATTACCAGCCATAAAAGTGTTCCTAAATGAGTGGCACTCAACTAATACCTAATGCACACTTTCAAGTTACCCGGACTTTGGGAGCAATTTAAAGATACGAACGTTCGGATATCCATCGTATACCAACTTGAAATTCTCTATATCATATCTTCCTAAATGAAACATTTGATTGAAACTACTAAAAAACAAATCTCTATGAAGAATAGCTACCTTGGCCGATTTGCCTTTATCATTCTTCATAATCTGAAATACGTTCAACTCACTCTGCTTGTAACCCTTACTACCAACGAATTGCCCTCCATGCGCTTCAGCAACTAAATTTAATACAGGGTTTCCATCAATTTTACCTTCATTCAAATTTATAATCGAGTTGTTGCATTTTACTATTCCTGGTGTTTTGGTATCCGTGCAATTTAAAAAATTGTAGGACAATTGTTGGCCTTGTTTATGGCCTTTTGCAGGAATTGGTACGCCTAAATCAATATCCCAATTTCCTATTTTCGAGATAGATGGCATCCAACTAGTCATTTGATCTGTTAACATCAGATATACAACAGGACCTTGCTCATCTCTATTTGATTTTATTTTTTTTAAAAGGGTATCTCTATCATCAATGTTTTCTTTCAAAGTTGTTAATCCGCCACTTCCAAGAAAACGAAGAGTATCTGCTGAGTGGCTCTGGTTATTCGATAATAATGAATCAGCAATAAAGTAATTTGAATTACTTAAATGCTGCCCTGGGTCAGTAAATGTTGGAAGCCCGTTAAACAGCATTGAGGCATATCCATAATCCCACCAACTGGCTAAAACACTTTTTTCTTGTCCTGCTATAGATTTCAATTCGACCAAAGCTTTTATAATTGGGACAGGTATTGATGGTCGCGCCAACTGATTGACTGGGCTATTAACCCAAATAAATAAAATCAGAATTGCACAGATAGTTGCAGAAGCCGATGTACTTATGATTTGTTTGAATGCTTCTAACCGTTGAAAAACTAAATGGACGCATATTCTCATAATCAACACAGCGAGATAAGCACCCCCAAACCAAAAAAATGGGGCTGAATAAAAAAGTGCACGGTTACCTAATACTACGGAGAGCATTGCGAATCCTGCAAGTGGTGCGTAAGCTATTGCGATTATGGGATGCCTTATAGCCCAAACTATCATTCCTAGAAGGCATAAAGTGCTTACTAAAATAGAACCAGTCATCCTGCGCAAAACTTCAAGAAACTCTATTCTTGATGCTTCCGAAACTGTAGATATCACATTATTAAAAACAAAATTATGAATGCCGAAATCTGTTTGCACGTAGACTGTGGCGAACGGATTTATCAGACCTACGCCTGATAACAAAATAAAAACCGTGGAAAATACGATCAGTCTCCGCCAGTCTTTTGATTTTACAATAATTAACCAGCAAAAAGCAATAAGAGCCATTATTATTAACTCAGACTTATCATACCAACTCATAAACAGTCTTGCTGAGAGGGCCGCTATAAAAGTAAAAAAAATTCCCCATCTTAACTTCTTGGCACTTCCCGCGCACAAAACCATAGCAAACATAAAATACATTAGACCCAAATTTAATTGGTCTGTATCTATTCTACCAATAGCTGACCTCCAATAATAAACAATCGATAATCCACCACCGGCAGCTGCAACAGAACCTTCCATCCAATAACCCGTTACTCCAAATGCAATAAAAATGGCTAATGCAGTGACTGCAGCAGTGTAAGGAAGCATTTTATTACCTGCTATCAACAATTCTTTTGGTGAGGCGTCTTTGGCGAAAAACGCTATTACTTTTGACAACAATGGTGCAGAACGCCCTGGACTTTTTATCGATGGGTCCTGAATTTGTTTTGTCGGAAATACTCTCAGGGATTGGTAATCTTCTAAGGTTTTTCCAGATTTAAGGTGTCCAGCTATCCCAAGAAAATAACCTGCATCCATAGTTGTAAATAGAGGAGTATCTTTATAGAAAAATTCTGCTTTGTTCTGTTCCCACAAATGCCAATTTGTGTATCTGGCCTGAAAATTTAGATATGAAGCTATTATTCCTAAGATAATTGCAAATATAACAGTTAGTAGTGTAATTTTCTGAGTAAAAAGACTAGTTTGAAACAATTTTTTGTGCCACATACCAATGTTTGATGATAACGACATAAATACTCCTAGTAATCATATTTCTTAAAAATCTTTTGTCGGGTTATAAATTAACCTTAACCAATTAACAATAAAAGAGGCGTAGTATGTTTTAAAATATTAAAATTAATCTAGTCAAATAAAAGCATTAATACTATTATCGTATTTGTAATTTTGATAGAGATTAACAAATGAGCAAACATGAAATTATTTTTGATAATTTAAAAACTTTGAGAACTATAGCTTCAATAGAGGCTTTTAGCTCGAATTCAGGTTTTATAAATGATGTCTTATGGAAGGAGCTAAGTGCTGATAACTCGTCCCTTTCAAAGATTTTCGATAAATTTGACTTAAATTTGGTAATTATCAACCAAATTTATCAGCTTAAACTACTCCTAAGAGACGCAGAAATAGCAGTTTTATTAGAAAAAATAGATGAAAAAAGCGAAATAGAGTCGAAGCCTAATTTATTTAAAGTCACCGAAATTAACAGTGTAATGAATGATATAAAAATGGCTATCTCTAGTGCAAAAGAGGATATATCGAGAAGAGGAAACCAAGATTTGTGCAATTCTTTGCCCATTGAAAACGAAAAAGCATTATCTGGAACAAAATTGACGAAAGAAATTAAACACTACATCGAAGACACTTTAAATAAATTTCTTAGAGAAAATCTTGATAATATCTTGGATGAAGCGATAGCAATTAAAAAGGATAAAAAGTCTAAAGTGCTAGACCTAAGTGAGGTAGCGGTTTCCCCAAAAATTACGCCAAATAAATAATGCTCTAACCTAGATTAATTTAACGTAGTGTACTAGAAATCAAAAATGGAATTATGGGCAATTATTGCGTTGATCGCTGCACTTGCGCAATCCTTGCGCACTGTTTGTCAGAAATTGTTAATCCCACGTGTAGGTGAGTTGGGTGCTAGTTTAAGCCGTTTCATTTTCGGTATACCATTCGCTTGGCTGTGGACAGTAGCTATATGTATTAAAACTGGCAGTAGCCTTCCAGAAATCTCGTTCTCATTTTTTGTTTTTGTTTGCTGCGCAGCTATTCTCCAAATCGCCTTTACAATTTTATTAATTATGATGTTTAATCATCGAAATTATGCGATTGGAATTGCGCTTTCAAAAACAGAGATCCTTCAAACAGCTCTATTAGAGGCCATTTTAATTGGTTATGCTGCGAGCTACTCAACTATGTTTGCAATTGCTATGGGCTTATTTGGAATTGCGCTTTTAAGCTATCAAAAAGTTGAATTTGCAGATGGTAATAAAGCGCATCTGTTTTTTTCATCCTCTCATTTTTTAGGACTTGGTTCGGGGGCATGTCTTGCGTTAGCAAATATTTTTTACTTCAAAGCAACGATCCTTTTAAATGGTAATATACTCATGTTAGATGCTAGTTTTACGGCCGCAATTGCAATTTCACTTCAAACGGCCATTCTTGGCAGCTATCTTATTTTTAAACAGCCTACTCAATTAATGCTCTGCCTTCAGAATTGGAGGACTGGTTTTTTTATAGGGATAACTGCAGCTATTTCGACAGCAGCTTGGTTTTTCGCATTCGCTATTTTTCATCTTGGTGCCGTTCGCGCCGTCGGTCAAATCGAGTTAATCATATCAATTTTGTTCTCATGGCTTTTTCTAAAAGAAAAAATTACTCTGCTTGAGGTAATAGGTATAGGTGTGCTTGGTATTTCCATCATTCTTGTATTGCTATATGCTTGAGTTAGAAAAGATGTTTTTATGAAAATATTACATGTTACAAGTGATGATAAACCAGGGGGTATTCAAAAAGCCTTTAAAGCTTATCTTTCCGCTCTTGCTCCTATACCCCAACTTGAAAATATTTATTTTTCCCCACTGCCGTTAAATCTTAACCAATGCCAAGACATCCCCCGTCATATAAGAATGTCGTGGCAACAAAAAACGCTTATTCGAAGAGGATTTTCGTTGCCTATTAAACAGTTTCAAAACCACTCATTTAATATATCTTTTGTCCATAACGGTTTTATATGCAAAATTATGAAGAAATATAGTGATAAAGTAATCGGTATTTGTCATAATGATAAACCTGAACACTTCAAACATGCGGACTACCTAATTTGCTTATCGCCTAACGCAGTTAAGAAAGCCAAAAACTCTGGCAGATGTAAGGATAGTATCTATCACTTACCCCATTATTTTGAACCACAAAAAAAAGTTTTAAATGAAATTAAACCAAAACAAAAGCTAACGATAGGAGCAGCTGGACGGTTTGTTGAGAAAAAGGGATTTAAAATATTTATTGACGTGGCTGCTAGAATTAAAGAAGAATTCCCTGAAATTGATTTTGTTCTTGCTGGTGATGGACCTTTAACAAAAAGTCTCCGAACATTTTCAAAAAGTAGGGGAAACCCTGTCCGATTTACTGGTTGGACAGATGTAGAAAAATTTGCGCCCTCATTAGATATTTTTTGCCTCCCCTCTCTTGACGAGCCTTTTGGTTATATACTGCCTGAAATGATGCAATTTGGTGTTGCTGTTGTATCATCTAGTACAAACGGACCTTTGTGGATTTGCAAAGGCAGCCAAAATGCACTTTTTTTTGAACCTTCTAACGGCGATGAAATGTTAATTTGTTTGAAAACACTCATACAAAATCCACAGGAAAGAAGCAAATATCAGAAAAGAGCAAAACAGGTTATAAAAGAAAAAAGATTTTCAAAACAGGTTTTCGTCAAAAAGCTTACTTCTATTATCTGGGCAGAGAAGTAAGTTCAAATAAAGTTTTTATAATCGATTTATAGGAAGTGATGTAGTGTATTTAATTTCTTCCATTGCAAAAGAAGAGCTAACATCTTTTAGGGATACATCAGATATCAATTTTTTATAAAAGGCGTCATATGCTGCCATATTTTTCACCACAACTCTAAGCATATAATCAACATCTCCCGACATTCGATAAAACTCCACAACTTCATCATATTCAGATATTTTTAAAGCAAAATTGTTTAGCCATTCTGAGGAGTGCTCCGTTATTTTTAGTGCTACAAAAACGGACATGCCTAAACCTAGCTTCTCTGCATCAAGTAATGCAACACGACCTCTAATAATGCCGTCTTCTTCTAGCTTTTGTATTCGCCTCCAACATGGTGTTACAGATAAACCTACCTTTCGAGCTATATCGGATAAAGGCTGCGCTGAGTCTTGCTGTAATAAAGTCAGAATTTTTTTGTCAGTCTTGTCCATTGTTGTCTCTGATTTTTTTGGTTTAGCGAAACGGCTTAGAATGTAAAAATTTTATTAATTTATCCTATTAAAGGTTCAATAAAGCAAATTTTTTCATAAATATAAGGGTTGTCTACCTAAATATTGTTCGTCATAACTACAAATTATGAGAGTTTCGCAATCAAATATTTCAAAACATTTATATCCCTCCGGGTGGCAGGATTATCAACTAATAGATTCTGGCGATGGTCAAAAATTAGAGAAATTCGGCTCTTACCGTTTTGTCAGACCAGAAGCGCAAGCCTTATGGTCACCAAGACTCAGTAATGCTGAATGGAAGTCAGCGGATGGCCATTTTATCACATCAGGAAAAGACAGCGAAAAAGGTGGAAGCTGGAGTTTAAGAAACACACTACCAGATAAATGGAAAATGCAATTTGAGGATATTCATTTTTTTGCTATGCCCACTCCTTTCAGGCACTTAGGGTTTTTTCCTGAACAATCTGTTCATTGGCAATGGTGTGAAAAAAAAATAAAAAAATTTATTAAAATTAATAACCGCGCGCCGAAGATTTTAAATCTATTCGCCTATTCCGGAATTGCAAGCTTGCACGCCGCAAATGCCGGAGCAGAGGTTACTCACATCGATGCTAGCAAAAAAGCCATTCAGCTGGCGTTTGATAATCGAGCTCTGAGTAACTTAGATAAAGCACCAATTCGATTTATCACGGAGGATGCTTCGCAATTTGTTCAGCGTGAAATTAGACGGGAAAATACCTATGATGGTATCATATTAGACCCTCCAAAATATGGAAGAGGCCCAAGAGGAGAGGTGTGGCATCTTCACCAAAATCTCCCGCGCTTATTATCTGACTGCAAAAATCTGATTTCTACCTCGCCCTTATTTTTGGTTGCAACTATCTATGCTGTGAGAATGTCAATAATTTCGATTCACACTACAATGGAAAACAGTTTTGCATCCCTTGGAGGCAAAATAAAGTCAGGGGAAATTGCAATTATAGAAGATTATTCACTTTCAAGGAAACCGGCTAGAGCCATTGGACAAGCGCTATATGCTAGATGGAGTGGGTTGTAGACATAAAAGTAAGATTTATTATTTTTTTTTAATATCTATTCTAATCAGCTTGGTAACGAAGAAACTCATATAAACTGATGCCAGAGGCGACAGCAAGATTCAAGCTATCAGAACTACCAAGCATTGGCATCTTTATGAGCTGATCACATGTATCTTTTAGCTTATCTGACAAGCCTGACTGCTCATTTCCCAAAAGAATAATGCAAGGACTTTTCCATTCAGCCGTTCTATAATCAACTTTTGAGTCAAGAGCCGTTCCAATTATTTGTCCGTTAAAAAATTTTTTAAAAGAGAAAAATTCGTTGCTAGTACAATGGCTAATTTTTAGACTAAAAATAGCCCCCATTGAGGCACGTACAGACTCCACGGAAAATGGATCTGTGCAATCATCAATCAGAATAAGTCCATCTGCTGCAACAGCATCCATTGTTCTCATAATTGTGCCTAAATTTCCGGGATCACGAACCCTGTCCAGCGCTACCCAACATCTTGTATCTTCCGTTTTAATGTCTAAGAAGTTTGTTGTAAATTGTGTGTAGGCGCCTACGACAGTTTGAGGATTATTCTTATTACTTACTTTTACTAGTAATGAGCGTTTCACAGGCAAAACTCTCCCACCAGCTTTTTCACATTCAAAAACTAAGTCTGATATTAAAGGGTCTGAGTGTCGACCTTCTTCATAAATTAGAATCTGTGGAGTAAATCCCTGCTTTAATGCCTCTGTACAAATACGTAGACCTTCTGCAAGAAACCAACCTGTCTGTTTTCGATACTTACGTTCATGCAATGAGCGTAATTTTTTTATATCGTTATTACTGAATGAGGTTATCACAGCAGTTTTTTGTTTGTTATTTAACATAAAACCCATAGCCCTAGCAGTTCATAAACCAAATCTTACCTAGCTGGTATGAAAAATAGTATTAATTAATTATAATCATCTTGCTTTTTCAAAAAAGCCCCTCGACTTGACCTTGACCGCCTATGCCAATCATTTCTGCTGCTGGGATACGCGGTAATCCTGGCATAGTCATAATATCTCCACAAACTACAACTATAAAACCAGCTCCTGCAGACAACTTAACCTCTCTTATTGGCATAGTATGGCCCTCCGGAGCACCGAGTAATGTTGGATCAGAAGAAAAAGAATATTGTGTTTTTGCCATACAAACAGGTAAGTCCCCATAACCATCTTTTTCCCACTCAGCTAATTGTTGAAGAATTTTTTTGTCGGCAACAACCTTCGCTGCGCGATATATTTCAGTTGCAATCTTATTTATCTTTTCGATAAGTGGTATCGAGTTTGGATAAAGGTATTTAAAATTTACTTGCCCTTCATCACATATTTCAACCACTTTTTTTGAAAGTTCTTCTGTTCCCTCGGACCCTTTAGCCCAGTGTCTGCATTCCACGGCTATCGCACCGGCTTGGTGCACGATTTCCTTTAAAAGTTCTATTTCATCATCTGTGTCAGTGAAAAAATGATTAATCGCAATTATCACAGGAACTCCAAATTTTCTTAAGTTCTCCAAATGTCTGAGAAGATTAGAGCTTCCTTTCTTAATAGCCCCCAGATTCTCATTACCTAAATCAGCTTTGCTAACACTTCCATTCATTTTAATGGCCCTCAGGGTAGCAACAAGCACTACGCAAGAGGGGCTTAAACCAGCTTTACGACATTTTATATCAAAAAACTTCTCAGCGCCAAGATCAGCGCCAAAGCCCGCTTCAGTAACAACATAATCAGCTAACTTTAGCGCCGCTTTTGTTGCTATTACAGAATTACATCCATGCGCTATATTTGCAAAAGGCCCTCCATGAATCAACGCAGGGTTAGACTCTAATGTTTGAACTAAATTCGGTTGAATGGCACTCTTCAATAGAACAGTCATTGCGCCGTCCGCTTTAATGTCCCTACAGTAAACAGCGGATTTGTCACGACGATACCCAATAATAATATTTCCGAGTCTCTGTTGCAAATCTTCAAGGTCGTTCGCAAGACACAAGATGGCCATTATCTCAGAAGCGACTGTAATATCAAACCCTGATTCTCTTGGAAATCCATTTGAAATACCACCTAGAGAAACTAAATTTTGCCGCAAGGCTCGGTCATTTATGTCAATAACACGCCGCCAAACAATACGCCTACTATCAATTTTAAGGTTGTTTCCCCAATAAATATGATTGTCGATCATCGCTGAGAGCAAATTGTGGGCGGATGTAATAGCATGGAAGTCTCCTGTAAAATGAAGATTGATATCTTCCATTGGAACAACCTGAGAGTAACCGCCGCCAGCGGCGCCTCCTTTTACACCGAAGCATGGCCCAAGTGAGGGTTCTCGAAGGCAAATAATCGCTTCTTTCCCGATCCTATTTAAACCATCTCCTAAACCAACCGAAGTTGTTGTTTTCCCTTCTCCTGCTGGGGTTGGATTAATTGCAGTCACCAATATAAGTTTCGCGTTATCACGTTTTGGTTGTTGTTCTAACCATTCAAGTCCTATTTTTGCTTTATCATGTCCAAGAGGTACCAAGGCATGATCCGGAATATTTAGACTACTCGCTATTTCGGATATTGGCTTTACTATGGCATTTCTTGCAATATCTATATCACTCATTATTTTTCCTTTAATAGGATTAATGTTAATCAACAATTCTAAGTCAAATCTAAATTAAACCCAATCTAACGGTCTGTGTAAACACCTGTCCATTTTATGATTTCGTCCATTCGACATGAAGTAATCAAAACCCGCCCTAAGCTTTTTCTTCATCCAAATATCATGAAAAATTAAGATATAGATTTCACATTACTAAAGGATAGGATAATGGTAAATGGTATAAACTTTTTATTAGGAGTTTCAATTGAAGGTCGACCCAATTAAAGACATGTTAAAACCGCATTCTGATACTGAAACGGTAACGGTTGGGTTTTTAATGTTAAAAGATTTCTCCTTACTTGCATTTTCAGCAGCTGTAGAGCCTCTAAGGGCAGCAAATCGACTGAGAGAGCGTCCCCTATTTAGTTGGGTTACTGCACATACATCTGACCAAAATGTAAAGGCCTCAAATGGCCTAGAGGTATCCTTAAGTGGCAACATTAATGCACTATTTGAATGCAGGCTTGTGCTGATATGCAGCGGAACCAACGTAGAGAAACATGTCGATAAAACAACTCTCGCAATAGTAAGAAAATTAGCCAGAAATGGTATTGCGGTAGGCGCCATTTGCAGTGGAACCTATGTTCTAGCAAAGGCAGGAATGTTAAATGATAAAAAATGTACAATCCATTGGGAAAACATAGATGCGATGCGTGAAGAGTTTCCTCATCTGGATATTACTAATGATTTGTTTGAAATTGACGGTACTCACATAACTTGTTGTGGGGGAACAGCGGCACTCGATATGATGTTGCATTTAATTTCACAAGCGCATGGAGCACAATTAGCAGCAGAAATATCTGAAACTTTTATTCATGACAGAATAAGAGATAGTCATGATCGCCAGCGAATCGAATTACGTTCTCGCCTTGGGGTATCCCATCCCAAGCTTTTAATGGTGGTTGCCAACATGGAGGCTAATTTGGAGGAGCCTTTATCTCAAACAAAACTTTCAAAACAAGCTAATTTATCTACGAGACAACTAGAGAGGCTATTCAAAAAATATTTGCAAATAACACCAACTAGACATTATTTAAATCTTCGTCTAGCGAGAGCCCGCTATTTACTCCGTCAAACATCTATGTCAATTTTATCTGTAGCTCTTGCATGTGGCTTCATTTCTGCTTCTCATTTTTCAAAATGCTACCGCGAAACTTATGGATGCACGCCTAGAGCTGAAAGAGAAACAAATTGACTTTTAAATCATTAAGATAAATTCCTGAAAATATATTTAAAATTTTTCAGTTATGAATTAAAAGTAGAATTAAAGGTTTTACTTTAATTCCATCGCCGATGATTTTATTTTTGAAATCATCGCTGCCAAACCATTTTTTCTAGAAGGAGATAGATGCTTATCTAGCCCAATTTGTTTTAAAAAGTCGGGTCTTGTATTAATTATCTCGTCTGCAGACCGTCCTGAGTAAACGCGTAGTATAAGTGCGACTAGACCCTGGACTATTGCGGCATCAGACTGTGCTTTAAATTGGATTAGATTTTCGTCCGTCTTTTTAGCAACAAAAAACACGGTGGACTGACAGCCTGATAGCTTATAAGCGTTGTTTTGATACTCACATGAAATGCCTGGTAGTTTCCTACCAAGGTCAATTAAATGTTGGTATCTATCTGCCCAATCGTCGAAAAATGAGAACTCATCTATTATTTCTTCTATTTCGGCTAAAATATCTTTTTCCATGCCAACTCACTAACCAATATAATTACAAAAAAACACAATAAAATAAAAATATTTTAGTTTAACAAGCCTATTTGATTTTATCTCATATTCATGAGAAAATTTATATTATAAGTATAAAACACAATCTCAATAGAAAATTTTAGTTTTTTTAAAACAATATTAGACTTTTTAGGCATAGATAAAAATCATGGGTGATCGTTTCCAAAAACATTTTACAAAACCAAGTATGCGATACGCATCCTATGATTGGAGGTATGCAGACATTTTTACTTTAGTAGGTTTAGTATTTCTATTAAGTGCGCGTCTCTACGCTATTTTTGTAACCCCACTGGAACTTTACGTTGATGAGGCTCAATATTGGGTCTGGAGTCAGGATTTGTCACTTGGATATTATTCAAAGCCACCAATTATAGCATGGATAATAGGGACTTCCGACGCGATTACAGGACATACCAGTTTTGGCGTTAGGATGTTTGCTCCGGTAATACAATTTCTAATATCACTTATTTTATGGAGATGTGCGTATAAATTGCACGAAGATTCTCCGACAGCATCAAGAATAGGACGGATATCTGCATTATTATGGGCGTTAATGCCGGCAGTTGGTCTTGGTAGCTCTGTCATTTCAACAGATACACCCATGTTATTATTTTGGTGCATAGCATTATATCTTATTTTACCATCAAATTCAGTAACCCATTTATCTGCAAGAAAATATCTTATAATTGGTTTTTTTGCAGGACTTGCACTCCTTTCTAAATATGCTGGAATATACTTTTTAGTTTGTGCAAGCCTATGGCTGATGGCAGCTCATGTGTCTTCTTATTCAAAACGTTTTTTGTGTTTTATGACATTAACTATTGGAAGTTTATTAGTGCTAACACCTAATCTTTTATGGAATTTAAATAATGGTTTAGTAACCATTATGCATCTATCTGAAAATGCCAATTTATCTCAGCCATCTTTTTCATTTGAAGGATTGAAAAACTTCTGGCAAGCACAATTTTTTGTATTTGGTCCACTTAGCCTTATTTGCTTTTTAGCTGCAGTATTCAAATGGGAAAAACATAGTTTGTTTCTACTCTCATTTTCTATACCGATTTTATTAATAATATCGATCCAAGCTTATATTAAAGAGGCAAATGCAAATTGGGCTGTTGCTGCTTACCCGGCTGCAACTTTGTTAGTGGCAGGGTGGTTAGGTAATTTCACAAGACAAACTTTCAGTGCGGTAACTATTTTTATAAATGCAGTTATCAGTGTTACCATTATTAGCGTGGTAATTACTGGTCATATGGGGCAACTAACACCAGATTCTGACCCATTAAGAAGAGTAAGGGGGTGGGAATCACTTGGGTCAGACCTGGAGATTCAAATTAACTTACACAACGTAAAGACTATAATTGCTGATAGAAGAGTTACAGCCTCTATTTTGAAATGGCACTTTCATGACGAACCCGTGCAAATTGTAGTTCATGATATCGATAACAGACCAAGCAATCATTTCGAACTTAAATATAGCTATAATAAAAACACACCGTCTCCAATTATTGCACTGGCTAAACAACAAGAAGCACCATCGATAGAGGGAATTGAATGGATTGGCATGATAGGAACATCCAATCATAAAATTGCTAAAGAAACATATCGAAATTATTACTTTTATTTGGGTAAAAATTAAACATTAATTTTTATGTTGGTAAAACAAGAAATATTATTCATTTTTTGGAAATTTTTTATGACTTTATCCTTAGAAACTCCTTGAATTTTGATAAAGTCTGCTCGCTCACATGATGCTCCACACCCTCTGCATCCTGCTCTGCAACGTCGTCATTTACTCCAATTGCAATGAGAAAATCTCGAACGACTTGATGCTTCAAGCGGCTAGCCTCTGCTAATTTTTTACCTGCTTGTGTTAAAAAAATAGACCTATATGGTCTACTTTCGACCAAACCCTCTCTTTGTAGCCTCTGAATGGTTGCATTCACTGTAGGACTGGTTACACCAAAGCGAGTTGCCAAATCCACTGCCCGTGCCTCACCTGTTTCAGCTATTAAATCAGAAATCATCTCTACGTAATCTTCTGCGATCTCAGATTGGTGTGCGCGCCTTATACGCTCAAACTTGTCTGCACTTTGAGTTTCAGAAATGAAGGACTCTTTTTTCATTCGTGCCTCTTATTTTTTCTTAAATAATCATATTAAAACTTTTTAGTATTGGCAAAGTTTTTAAAGTCGCTTTTTTAATTTTTATTTTTTTGCATTTTTAACTAAATTAAAATGAGATACCCACATTATTATAAAAACATGATATTGTAGTAATATGTTCTTAAAGAGATTTGCGCACCATACTAGGGAATTATGCTATGAATAAAACCATAAATGAAAAAATTGACCAAACAGAAGTTGAATTTCAGGCAGCTGCGTTTCGACGACTGGTGGCTCATCTCAGAAATAGAACAGATGTTCAAAATATTGATCTTATGAATTTGGCGGGATTCTGCAGAAATTGCCTCTCGGGTTGGTATCAAGATGCCGCTAAAGAAAAAGAAGTTTTGCTCTCTAAAGATGAAGCGAGGGAGATAGTTTATGGAATGCCCTATTCTGAATGGAAAGAAAAATATCAGACTGAGAGTAATATCAAACAGCAAATTCAGTTTGAGAAAAATATATAAAAATTATCACAGGGTTACTTAATTATGTCAGAATCGATAATAACTGCCAACACCAATGCAAATCAATTATCACAGTTTATTGAACGAATAGAGCGCTTAGAGGAAAAAAAAGCGCACTTATGGCAGATATTCGAGATATATATACAGAAGCCCGTGCTACAGGTTTTGAGCCAAAAATTATGCGTCAAATCATTAAAATGCGATGCCTTGATATAGAGGTGCTGGCTGAACAGGACATTTTGCTTTCGAATTATCGTGAAGCTGTTGGTTTGATTGAGATGCCAAATACAACCAAAGATGATTAATTTTCAATGAAAGAAACTGTAAATACGCCACCATTCGGGGATAGGCTATCAATAGCGCTAAAAAAGTTTCAAACTCCTTTATGCGTTGGCATAGATCCCCACATTTCTCTAATGCCAGAATGTTTTAAGAGCTCAAATAAAAAACAACTTATAGAGAAAGTAGAATCTTTTTGCTTATCTTGTATTGAAGCAGCCCATAAAAGAGTTCCTGCCGTAAAACCTCAAGTTGCTTTATTTGAGAAATTTGGTCCAGAAGGAATGGAGGTTCTTCAACGTATTGGGAAGGTAGCAAGAAGTGCTGGGTTACTTGTAATAATGGATGCTAAACGAGGCGATATTGGCTCAACTTCTAGTGCCTATGCAAGTGCTTGGCTTGGAAGAGATGCTGCTTTTCAATGTGATGCTCTTACCGTTAATCCATTCCTTGGGTTGGACACATTGGAACCTTTTATTGACCAGGCTATAAGAGGGAGTAATGGACTATTTATACTTCTTAAAACTAGTAATCCTGGCTCATCTGATTTGCAGGAATTGAACAGTGATGATAAGCCCATTTACCAACATTTAGCGGATAAACTATCCCCAATCGTCAACTTACATCATGGGAAAACAGGGTGGTCCTCCATTGGAGTAGTTGTGGGAGCAACAAACCCAAGAGAAGCAATGTTTATAAGAAGAGTCTTGCCATCTAGCCCATTTCTTATCCCAGGATTTGGAGCACAGGGAGCAAATGCATCAATGGCACTTTGTGGATTAAAATATGTTAATGAAAAAATAGGTTACCAAGGAGGGCTTGTTAATTCGTCTAGAGATATTACCTTTGGCAACAATGTTAGTCACATCACTACAATACCAGAATACATATCCTCATTAATCCAAAATATAAATGAATCAATTGAGAGACTTAAGTAAAACTAAATCTTTACAAAAGAGCATAAGTGATTTTGGTAGACATACTTAAGTTATTTTGGGATTGTGACATAGTTTATTTTCATTTCAGTAAAGGCTTTTATTATGGCCATTCAGCAGACTGGGCCGCCAAAGATAAATTGGATTATTGTTTTAATTTCAAGCGGAGCTATTGTCTCCGTTGGTATGGGTATACGCCAAAGTTTTGGCTTATTTTTACTTCCTATTAGTGATTTTCTTGGCGAAGGAAGAACTTTATTTTCTCTTGCAATTGCGCTTCAAAATTTGACTTGGGGACTAGCGGCACCTGTTTTTGGAGCTATGGCAGATAAATATGGTCCAGCACGTATATGTGTCGCTGGGGGGGTATTTTATATAACGGGGTTGATACTTATGGCTGGTTTTATGAACCCCACAACCTTAATTATAGGACAGCTTCTAGTCGGAATGGCACTAGCAAGCGCTGGTATGTCTGTTGCACTGGGGGCAGTGGCTAAAGCAGCCCCAAAGGAAAAAATAGGTATTGCACTTGGATTAGTAACTGCAATTGGCTCTTTTGGTCAGTTTATGATGTTACCCTTTAGCCAAAACCTTCTGACAAATTTTGGATGGCAATTAGCCTATATTGTGCTTGCCATCTGTATTGCTATTGTCACCATTTTTTCACTTGGCCTTCGGATCCCAGAAGGGGAACGCACTTCATCAGTCAAACTTGCAGATGCAATTACAGCAAAACAAGCTTTATCAACGGCCTTTAAAGATAAAAATTATTTATTGCTTACAACTGGCTTTTTTGTTTGCGGATTACATGTGGCGTTTATTGCAACGCATCTTCCTACATACATAAATGATATTGGTTTAACTAAAACTACCGGAAGTTGGGCCCTTGCGCTAGTTGGTTTATTTAATATTATAGGATCTTTCACAGCAGGCTATTTAGGAGGAAAATTTTCTAAAAAGAATCTTCTTGCTTGTATTTATCTGCTAAGGTCGATTGTTATCGCCTTATTTGTTTTTATGCCACCATCCACTGCTATAGCCTTACTTTTTGGAGCTGCGATAGGGCTCTTATGGCTTGGTACCGTGCCCCTTACGAGCGGGCTTGTGGTAGTTTTTTTTGGACCAAGTCATGTCACAATGTTATACGGAATGGTATTCTTATCACATCAGATTGGCTCATTTTTTGGTGCTTGGTATGCTGGCTATATTTATGATATTTCTGGTAGCTATCTTACCATGTGGAGCATTGCAATATCCGCGGGAATTTTTGCTAGTGCCATTAATTTCTTCATTCAAATTCCAAAGCGAGAGACACCCGCTATAGCTTAAAGGTTCAGCATTTTTTTGGCTATAAATTTAGCATAACTTTTTTATTTAGTCGCCAATAGAGGCTAAGTATTTTTCAGCATCTAGTGCGGCCATGCAACCCATTCCAGCAGCAGTTACCGCTTGTCTATATATTTTATCAACACAATCACCAGCAGCGAAAACGCCTTTTTTTGATGTAAGAGTTGTTCCAGCTTTTACGAGGATGTATCCTTCTTCGTCTAAATCAAGTATGTTTTTAAAAGGCTTAGTTGCTGGGTCATGCCCAATAGCAACAAAAACACCTTGCGTGCTTATCTCTTTCTGAGAGCCGTCTTTAGTAGACGTTAGACAAACTCCATTTACACCTGAATCACTACCTAATATTTTGGTCACATTATAATTCCATTCAACACAAATATTTGCCTGTTTAAAAAGACGGTCTTGGAGGATTTGCTCTGCGCGAAGAGTGTCACGCCGATGAATTAATGTAACTGAATTACATAGGTTTGATAGATAAAGGGCTTCTTCAACAGCTGTATTGCCACCCCCAATAACTACTACATCTCGTTCTCTAAAAAAAAATCCATCACAGGTTGCACATGCAGACACTCCCCGTCCATTATATATCGTTTCACTTTCAATTCCAAGCCATCGTGCTTGCGCACCAGTTGCTATTATAATAGTGTCGGTTGTCATAATTTCACCACTATCTAAAATGACTTGCATTGGATTTAATTCAGTATTTATTGATGTAGCTATATCATAAATAATTCTGGAACCCACTTTTTCAGCCTGTTGTTGCATTTCCTGCATCAACCACGGTCCCTGGACAACATCAGCAAATCCAGGATAGTTTTCAACATCAGTAGTGATAGTAAGTTGCCCACCCGGTTGCAGGCCAGCAAGGACTACCGGTGATAAATTTGCTCTTGCAGCGTAGATCGCCGCAGTATACCCTGCAGCTCCAGCGCCGATTATGATCATTTTTTCGTGTGAATCAGTCATAATATGTTATCTTGTAGTATCGTTTTGAAACTTATTCAAAAACTTAAAAGGCAGAAATTTTTAGTATGTTAACTATAAGCCTTAATTGCATCAAGCGAACTTTAACTAATTTTTTAACTTTCATTATTATTTTCACCAAAAGCCTTATATTTTCTGATAACTCGGCTGCTGCATGCGTCAATTTTATCAAAGGAGAGGCTATTCAAGGAGGTCTGATCTTTTACGATTCAAGCTATGCGACGGAAATAAACCTTGATGGTGAGCCAATCATTGTAAATAAGGAGAACGGTTTTGTTGTCGGATTTCATAGAGATGATCTGGCCATGCGAACTATAGAGGGGCTTTGCAAAGATGGATCCCCTTTTTCTTTAAAAATACAACCATCTCAACGACATTACAAAATACAAAAAATTGATGGACTGGCACCCGAAATGGTAACGCCTCCTACACATGTTCTAGAACAAATTGCCAATGACTTCAAAATGGTAAAAAAAGCACGATCGATCAAAGGAAATTCAACAGACTATTTTACAAATGGTTTTAACTGGCCCGTTTATGGCACCATAACGAGCATCTACGGAGACCAGCGCATACTGAACGGGAAGCCTAGACAGCCACACTTTGGAATTGATATAGCAGCACCGTTAGGTGAGCCCGTTGCTGCAACAGCATCCGGACATGTTGTCATGGCAGAGAAACTATATTTTACGGGTTGGACAGTAATCATCTCACATGGCGATTATATCTCTAGCACTTACTCGCACCTTAATACAATATCTGTTAAAACAGGGGAAAATATAAAAAGAGGAGAGAAAATAGGGACTGTTGGCTCTACGGGACGTTCAACCGGGCCACATTTGGACTGGAGAATAAATTTACTTGATAGACGCCTCGACCCTCTGATATTGGTGAAAATAAACAATATTAATAAGACATATTAACTTACAACGGGTTCCAATTCTCCTAACTGATATTTTTCAGACATCTGCTTAAGTGATAATGGTTTTATTTTATCAGCTTGGCCAGCAGCTCCAAAACGTTCAAACCTATCGATACAGACTGCTTCCATAGCATCTCTAGCTGGCTTCATAAATTTTCTTAAATCAAATTCACCTTTTTGCTCTTGTGCAACCTTTCGAATGATACCAGCCATTGCAAGTCTGCAGTCAGTGTCAATATTGACCTTCCGTACTCCATTTTTAATTCCACGTTCTATTTCTGCAAGTGGAACACCCCATGTCTGAGGCATCTCGCCACCATAGGCATTAAAAATGTCCTGTAAATCCTGAGGTACGGAAGATGAACCATGCATTACTAAATGGGTGTTAGGTAGCCTGTTATGAATTTCTTCAATAACGTGCATTGCTAAAATCTCTCCATCAGGTTTTCGAGAAAATTTATACGCACCATGGCTTGTCCCCATAGCAATAGCTAGTGCATCTACCTTTGTTGCTCTAACAAATTGGACAGCTTGTTCCGGGTCCGTGAGCAACTGGGCTTGATCGATTTTACCTTCTACACCATGTCCATCTTCACTCTCACCTTCCCCTGTCTCAAGGGAACCCAATATTCCAAGTTCGCCTTCAACAGAAACACCTGCATAGTGTGCCATCTGGGCAACAGAAGAAGTTACCGATACATTATATTCGTAACTAGCAGCGGTTTTTCCGTCTGTCTCAAGAGAACCATCCATCATTACAGACGAAAAACCATATTGAATCGCCGTCATGCAAGTAGCCATTGAGTTACCATGGTCCTGATGCATGCAAATAGGAATACTCGGATAAGTTCCTATCAATCCTTTAATCAATGCTTGAAGCAATAAATCACCTGCATATGCTCTTGCACCTCTTGATGCCTGGATAATTACAGGTGAATTAGTTTTTTTTGCAGCCATCAAAATAGCAAGTCCTTGCTCTAAATTATTTATATTAAACGCAGGTAAGCCATATCCATTTTCAGCTGCATGGTCTAACAATTGTCTTAAAGTAATTAACATATCATATCCTCTTAATTGATATTATTTTTATTGTTCAACTTCCGCTTTGTTTACTGAGACTCGTAGTTTATGACATCCCCTTTAGACCCAAAAATCAGCGGCACTCTTTCGTGTATAGCCCTTGGTTTGATCTTCAGTATTTCTCTCTTTCCATTCGACGCTCGTCCACCAGCTTGTTCCACCAGAAAAGCAATTGGGTTTGCCTCGTAAACTAAACGCAGCCTTCCTGTATCATAATTCTTTCTCCTATCCTCAGGGTAAAGAAATATTCCTCCCTCCCGGAAAATTCTCCATGAGTCGGCAACAAGAGAGCCACACCACCTCATATTATAATTTTTAGCGAATGAACCATCCAAACCATCTAGACATTTCTGAATGTAATCTCTAGCTTTCTGAGACCAAAACCTCGTATTCGACATATTAATAGCAAACTGACTTCCATGAAGTGGTAATTTTGGTACCCACTGCATTTTAACGAACTCATCCTTATCAAGGATAAATGCCGCAACGCCATTACCGATTGTCAACATTAAAGTCGTCTGCGGGCCGTATATAAAAAAGCCACTTGCGAGCTGACTCACCCCAGGTTGAAGAGCATCATTTTCTAAATATTTTGCCTCAAATCTATCATTCATTCTTGGAAGAATTGAAAATATAGTGCCAACAGATAAGTTATTGTCAATATTTGATGAACCATCCAATGGGTCAGTGCAAAGAATAAGAGCCCCATCTGGTTCGAGCAACAGAACTTTGTCTTGCTCCTCCGAAAAATAAGCAGCAACATGCTTGTTAGCAATCTCAGCTATAATTGCTTCATCTGCAAAAACATCTAGCGCTTTTTTAAAGTCACCATCTGAATTGGTATCACCAATTGGGACTCCCATTTGATTATCTGGCAAACCATTTTTAGAGAGAGAAAAAGCTATTTGTTTTGATGCATCTCCTAGAGATAGAATAGTATCTTTAATTGCAATACCTAATTGATTTTGGTCAAGGGAACACGATAAATAATTTGTTAAACTTTCGCTCACAAAATCTCTCCTTTTATGCAAAAAAGCGCTCTTAAAAAATTAAGAGCGCTTTTTGCATTATTCTAACCAGCTTTTGGAGTTTGCTATTCTCGATTACCGAATAAATGCAAAAGCATTATAAACATATTAATAAAGTCGAGATAAAGCTTCAAGGCTCCATAAATTGATTTTGTTGCTGATGCCTGCGCGCTATCGGCCGCAGAATACATTGACTTGATAGTTTGTGTGTCCCATGCGGTCAAACCTGCAAATACAAAAACCCCGATGACTGATATGGCAAATTGCATTACGTCAGAGCCAACAAATATATTGACGAGAGAAGCGATTATTATACCGAACAAACCAATTATCATAAACGAACCCATAGCCGTTAAATCACGTTTTGTGGTGTATCCATAAATAGACAGACCTGCAAACGCTCCCGCTGTAACAAAGAAAGCTCTAGCCACAGATTCGCCCGTAAACACTAGTAAAATAGAGGATAGGGACAAGCCCATCAATGCGGCGTAGATGTAGAACATGTTTCGCGCAGTAGACGGAGACAATTTCTGAATTTTAAAGCTCAGATACATCACGAGTGCGAATGGTGCAAACATCACTACATATTGTAATGGAGACCCATATACTACCTGTGCTACACCAGGTATTGTCAAAGCCGCCCATTTCATGGCGAATGCAAACAATCCTGTTAAAGCAAGTGCAGTTGTCATGTGATTATAAACACCTAACATGTACCGCCGTAACCCAAGATCAATTGAACTTGCCTGAGTTGATGATACATTAGCGTAACGATTTTCTTGCATGTGAATACTCCTTTTACACTGCAATTTTCTATATCTTAATGTATGTTGGCTGATGACGTAGTGCAAGTGTTTGTAACACCAATTTTTCATATTACTGAAAGTTTTTTGAATATATGTATTTTTATTACCAATAATATTGATACTTTTTGAATTTATGGCCTCTCCCGTGCACGCAATCGAACAGAGTCTGACCGCAGTTGACCGCAAGCCGCAAGTATATCATCACCTCTTGGAGTGCGAATGGGCGATGCATAACCTGCTTTTAGAACGATAGCTGCAAATTTATCTATTTTTTTGGGTTGAGAGGTTTTATATGAAACACCTGGCCAAGGGTTAAAGGGAATCAGATTGATTTTAGACGGTATTCCGCTTATCAATTTTACAAGAGCCTTTGCATCATCTTGGCTATCATTCACCCCATCAAGCATCACATATTCCCAAGTTACTCTTCTAGTATTAGATAATCCTGGATACTTTCGTACTGCATCCACAAGAGTTTTCAAATTATATTTTTTATTGATAGGAACAAGCTCATTTCGAAGTTCGTCATTCACTGCGTGGAGACTAATAGCAAGATTTACTCCTAACTCTTCTCCACAACGATTAATTTCAGGCACAATCCCAGAGGTGGACAAAGTTATCCGCCTTTTCGATATACCAATACCGTCACCAGACATTACAATTTTAATAGCTTTTGCCACATTATTATAATTAAATAGCGGCTCCCCCATTCCCATAAGAACCACATTTGTTAACCTTCTGTTACTATTTCCAGCAGGCCAGTCACCCAATTCATCTAAAGCAAGTAAAATCTGACCACAAATCTCCCCAGCTTCTAAATTACGCACTAATCGCTGCGTTCCTGTGTGACAAAAAGAGCAAGTTAGAGTGCATCCCACTTGACTTGAGATACATAATGTACCCCTTTCCTCCTCAGGGATGTAAACTGTTTCTACCTCCTGACCGTCAGAAAGCCGAATAAGCCATTTTATCGTGCCATCTTTTGATTTCTGACGCCTGCTTACTGTGGGTCGGTTTATTATGAAATGATCGGCAAGTAGCGAGCGTATTGGCTTTGAAATGTTATTCATATCCTGAAAATCAGTCAGACCATGTCGCCAGATCCAACTCCATATTTGTTTTGCTCGAAAATTCGGCAAGCCAAATCTGCAAACGGTATGTTCAAGTTCCGCAAAAGAAAAGCCGGTCAAGTCTTGCAAATTTGGTCCAAAATTGGTCAATTATACATTTGTTTCTGACTAAAAGTCTTGGTGTTTCTCATTCATGCAAAAATTTACCTATTAAATTTATGAGCAAATTTTGTCTAGCATTTGCTTCGCTTTAGTAAAACCAGATAGAGAATAGATGTCTATTGTTGTATTGCCCCTGCTAGATATTCCTTTGACAGTGAGTTTATTTCCACGTTTCATATTTCTTATAATTTTTTTATCTTCATCTTGTCCGAAGGACCAAGCTCTGTCCTCGAGGGTAAAAAAGGATTGTTGAATTCCGTCAACATTTAATTCTACCTCAGATTGTTTTTTAAACATATAGCCAGCAACAATTGAAACGACATCGCGCTCCGCTTTACCTGGTCCGTGAGTAACGAAAACTCTTGTTTCTCCGCGATTTTCTTTATCGTAATCGCCTTTTTTTTCTATAGGTTCACTAGTTATGTAACACAATCTGCCTGCATCTGTTTCTTGCCTTAGAACTGACCAATCACTAAATTGCTCTATTTGAACTTTTTCAGAAGCCATAAGGTTTGTATAAAAAAGGCATATCACAATAAATTTAAATAAAAAGATTGTTTTTTTAATCATATTCCAAACCACATACTAATTTTTTTCATAAATATTTACCGAATTGTAAAAAGACCCATGGATTACCCGCTAATAAATCGCAAAACTTTAATTATGACGCAAGGGCATTGAAAGGTTTATTTAAAATAAATGTGTCAAAAATTTGATTAGTGACGAGTTTTTTTGATACTGGAGCTATACTAAAGCTATTTTTGTATCAAATAAACACATTATTTTTAAATAATTAAATAATTTTATGAATTTTAGGGTTGTCGCAGAAATAATTTCATCGTTAGATATGTCTATGGGATCTGGCTTCTCTAATGATAATCTGAATAACTTGTCTGAATGGGATCAACTATTAATCCTAGTAGGCAGAAATAAAGATAAGTCTGCCTTCAAGGCTCTTTATGAACATTTTGCCCCTAGATTAAAGTCGTTTTTATTGCGAATAGGCTCGGATGAGTCTGCCGCCGAAGAGATTTGTCAAGAAGCAATGATAATGGTCTGGCGTAAAGCTGAAAGTTTCAATCCAGAAAGTGCAGGAGCAAGCACTTGGATTTTCACAATCGCTCGCAATAAACGTATTGACAGATTGCGAAAAGAAAATCGGCCGATGCCTGATTTTAACGATCCATCATTTTATAAAAAACCCATCGACAAGAGTGATGACATATTGCAAAGAGTTGATGAAGAAAAAAAAATCAAGAAAGCGCTAAAAAATTTACCTCCAGAGCAAGCCAAATTGATTTTTTCTGCGTATTATGATGAGAAGTCGCATAAAAAAATAGCTGATGAGACTGATTTACCCCTGGGAACAGTGAAATCACGTATACGTCTTGCTATTAATCGATTGCGGACACAATTAGATGAATTTGGGGGTAGTGACTAGCTAAATGAATAAGCAAAACACGTTAACATTGTTGGAATCGTTGCTAATTGATTATGCTAATGGAACACTTCCTTTAGCATTGGAAGTTTTAGTTGAAACTCATATTTCCATGAATCCAGCGAGTGCAAAGTCAATACGGATGCTGTTACAAATAGGCGGAGCTCTTATGGAAAACTCTGACCCAGTTTCTTTGTCAGAAGGGAGCTTCGAAAGATTGATGGCAGAAATTGACAAAACTGATAATTCTGAAGAAGAAGCGCATTTATTTGTAAGTAATGACAATAATTTGTTACCTCTTCCATTGCGAGATTACATACAAGACGTAGATAGCCCAAGAAGTTGGAAACGTATTGGTATTGGTCTCTTCGAACAGGCTTTAGATTTTGGTGATAATTTTGGTAGCGCCAAATTATATAGAATTGCTCCAGGTTCAAGTGTGCCAAGCCATTCACACGATGGTAATGAAGTAACACTTGTTCTTTCCGGTGGTTTTACTGACGAATATGGAACATACGGTCCAGGCGATATTTCTATTCAAGAAACAGGCGCCGTCCACAAGCCGGTAGCCGATGATGATGGGGAATGTATTGTTCTTGCTGTAAATGAAGGTCCAATTGTCTTGACTGGCCCAGTTGGTCGTCTGTTGAATATGCTTAGAAAATAGCTAAAATCAATCAAGCGTAAAAATATTTGAATTGAGTAAATTGTTATTATTTTGCCAAATAAGACAAACCGAGACTGATGCAAGCAACAATGGTTAAGTTTAATCGCAATGGACCCATAAATTGGCTCCATTTACCAGATTTTACAAAAAACCTGTCTATCCAATAAGCTAAAATAAATCCAATTATAAGGATACAAACAGACTCCCTCCAAACGCTATTTAACAAATAAGATGACCAACCAATCAGCGATGGAAAAACAGAGTATATTAAAACCCATCTATCAGACGACGAAATTTGACTTTGAGAGGCTATCCTTCCCCAATGCAATCCACCGAGAAAACTCAAAATAATAGCTCCATAAAGGTGCAAAGCAGATTTGCCAATAATAATAAATGGTTCATTTGCTAAAAGAACAGTCAGGGATAACACTAAAAAAGGTAGCGCACCAGCGTACCCTAAAAAATAGGCGATATTTTTTATCTGTTTTTTGTCCCTGTTATAAGCAAATTCATCCATTACTATTACTTCCAAAATTATGTAATTTAGTCGTGTTACCAAATTTTTAAAATAAACAACAAAAAATATGTGACCTTAAGCTAAAAGTCATCTATACGCATTTTAGTAATACTAGAAAACAAATCAAACTAACTTTTTTGGAGTAATAATGGCAAATACATCTATAAAAAAAGTCGTGCTTGCATATTCTGGGGGTTTAGATACTTCTGTTATTCTTAAATGGTTGCAAACTAATTATAAATGCGAGGTCATAACATTTACCGCAGATATTGGTCAGGGTGAAGATATTACCCAAGTAAGAGAGAAAGCTGAACTACAGGGCGTTAAGCAAATCTTTATTGAAGACTTGCGTGAAGAGTTTGTATCTGACTATGTCTTTCCAATGTTTCGCGCTAATGCCTTATATGAAGGAGAGTATTTGCTTGGCACCTCTATTGCGAGACCATTAATTGCAAAACGTCAAATTGAAATAGCGCGTGAGGTAGGTGCAAATGCTGTTTCTCACGGAGCAACTGGGAAAGGGAATGATCAAGTACGATTTGAGCTCGGTTATTATGCGCTACAACCTGATATAAAAGTAATCTCACCATGGCGGGAGTGGGATCTTAATTCTAGAACAAAGTTAATAAATTATGCAGAAGCTCATCAAATCTCTGTGCCTAAAGATAAACGAGGAGAAGCTCCATTCTCGGTAGATGCCAATCTTCTTCACATTTCAGCAGAAGGCAAGGTTCTTGAAAACCCAAATATCCCAGCTGAGGAATATGTATTCAGCAGAACGGTAGACCCTTCGAATGCACCTGATCAGGCTGAGGAAATTAAAATTGAATTCGCTGGAGGAGACCCAGTCGCGATAAATGGAATTAAAATGTCCCCAGCGTCTCTACTTTCGCTCCTTAATGAATTTGGGGGCAAACATGGTATTGGTCGATTGGACTTGGTTGAAAATAGGTTTGTAGGAATGAAATCAAGAGGAATTTATGAAACACCTGGAGGAACGATTTTGCTTAAAGCCAGAAGAGCAATGGAGTCACTCACCTTAGATAAAGGTGCAGCTCACCTGAAAGATTCACTGATGCCAAAATATGCTGAACTCATATATAATGGCTTCTGGTTTTCACCTGAAAGAGAAATGCTTCAAGCAGCAATAGACCATAGTCAAGCATCTGTTAATGGGGAAGTTAAATTAAAACTTTATAAGGGTAATATCATAATGATGGGGCGACACTCCTCAGTTTCACTTTATTCTGAAAATCTTGTAACTTTTGAAGAGGGAACCGCAGATTATAATCATAGTGACGCCGAAGGATTTATTAAATTAAATGCACTTCGTTTGAGAATCGCAGAAATGGTGCGACAAAAAACCAAATAGATTAAATTTCCTATTCATTTGAGCAAATGTAACCCTTGCATCCGTCCCCATTTAATTGCTTAATACACAATTTGTGTAATGGTTTCAGATGTCACTTGTAATTCAAACGTCTTCCCAATCAACAGATGCCGGTGGGAAAACATTTAAATCGTTTGAATATTCTTTGGGGTATCTTATTTAATCTGTCTGACCATTTTTAATAGTAATCCAGCTATTAATTTCAAATACAAAGCTTATTCCCTTTAAAAAGCTCGCTAATATTTGAATGATATAAAAACATAAGATATTACTAAATGAAAACGAAATAGCCTTTATAAATGACATTTTAGCGGAATATGCTCCCGTAACAATTAAGATTTGTTTTTAATTTACAATCGACTCGCAACATTCTCCCAATTTACCAGATTTTCCAGAAAGTTAGACAGGTATGCCGGGCGTTTGTTTCGGAAATCAATATAATAGGAATGTTCCCACACATCACAACCCAATAATGCTGTTTGGCCAAAACAAAGTGGGTTAACTCCATTTTCCGTTTTTGTTACCTTTAAACTCCCATCTGCGTCTTTAACAAGCCAACACCATCCAGAACCAAATTGACCGGCACCAGCAGCACTGAAGGCTTCCTTGAACGCATCCATGCTGCCAAAACTCTCATTGATTAAGGTTTCTAACTCAGGGGGAATTCCAGACTTCGAAGGGCCCATCATTTCCCAGAATTGTATATGGTTCCAATGTTGTGATGCGTTATTAAATATTCCATTTTGTGCAACCGATTGAGCATCGTATGTGCCCTTGATAATATTTTCAAGCGTCTCAGCTTCCCACTCAGTGCCCGCTATCAACTTATTTCCGTTATCAACATATGCCTTGTGATGCAAATCATGATGATATTCAAGCGTCTCAGCACTCATGCCATGGTTAGCCAACGCATCATGCGCATAAGGAAGATTAGGAAGTTCAAAAGCCATTTTAGTCTCCATAAATTAAAATATTAATAGTCATTACTTAAGCCAATATAGGTTAAAAGCCAAACCATCTCATAAAATAAATTTTATGTATATAATTTTCTAGAGCTTGCATATTATTCTAATGATTAAAACAATAAATTATCAAACAAAATCTAAAGGGGCATCCATCTCATGGTATCTATTCACAATTCTTTCCAAAACCATATGTTCATTGAGTCTTTTTTAGGACACACACCAACCATTGATGAAACAGCCTTTATTGCAAAATCAGCTGCAATAATTGGGGCAGTTGAAATTGGAAAAGATTGTTCGATTTGGCACCAGACAACAATTAGAGGAGATGCAAATTATATTAAAATCGGTGAGGGAACTAATATACAGGATAATTCTGTTATTCATATCGATTCAACTCAATTTCCTACCATAATAGGAGATTTTGTTACCATTGGACATTCCGCAATCGTGCATGCCTGTACTCTTGAAACGCATAGTTTTATTGGAATGGGTTCAATTATAATGGACGGTTCTTTTGTTAGTAGCTTTTCTATGGTTGCAGCCGGCGCCCTTGTCACTCCTGGAAAGAAAATACCAAAAGGAGAGCTCTGGGCTGGCTCACCGGCAAAAAAGATGAGGGATTTAAACGCAAGGGAGTTCAAAATGATTGAAATCTCTGCGAAACGATATGTTGAGATAGGAAAAGCAGCTAAGTTAGGGACTAGTGCTGGTCCGTATTCTCATTTTTCAACAAAACAGGTCCCCAAAAACAGTTGAGTATGCTTTATTAATTATTCAATAACAGCGTTATAAGTAAATTCCGAAACCACCGGCGCTTAAGCCGGAATAGGCTAACCGCAAACCAACAATTGACAATACTATTCCGAATATCTTTCGAAGCTTATCGCGATTAATTTTATCAGCTGTTTTTGCCCCAATCATTGCCATAAAAAAAGAAGTGGCTGCAAGACACAGTACCCCTGGAAGCCAAATAAAACCTAATGAATATGTTGGTCTTCCTGGCATATCAATACCCATTACAGCAAAACTTGTCATTCCAGGAATGGCAATAAAAAGGCCCATGACAGCCGCTGTTCCAACTGCCTTATGCATTGTCCAGCCAAACGCTGTGAGTGTTGGTACCATTAATGAGCCTCCTCCAATGCCAACTAATGAAGAGAGCAAGCCCACTATAACGCCAATACATGCACGAAAAAGCACATTTGGTAAACCATGTCGTATCACGATAATCCGAACAAGAAAAATGAGCCCAAAAATAATACACAACGAGCCAAACAAGATTTTTAATGAGGAATTGTCCAAAAAACGGGCGATAATTGCACCTCCAAAAC
Organism: uncultured SAR116 cluster alpha proteobacterium; assembly: GCA_902632595.1. Classification (GTDB taxonomy): domain Bacteria; phylum Pseudomonadota; class Alphaproteobacteria; order Puniceispirillales; family Puniceispirillaceae; genus UBA5951. The sequence goes on along the minus strand of CACPDC010000007.1, from coordinate 4,989 downwards.
CACCGATAATTACAAACAAAGCAAATTTTCGCACGACAGAAAAATCGACATTACCCAACGACATATGTGTTTTTGCAGATACAAATGATGTTGGAATAATTACAGCTAAAGATGTAGCGATAGCAGAATGCATCGCTGTTGATACCTCTGGTTGAGTTTTAATTAATATTAAAGCTGTAAATGGAACCATAATGATACCACCACCAACTCCAAGCAGACCGGCCACAAAACCTGAAAACACACCTGTAATTAAGAGAACAAATACGATACCAGGTGTCTCACTAAGAAACAAATCAAGCATTTTACTCCTAGTTGAAAAAAATATTATTCTATTAAATTTGTTCTATCTTGAACAAAGATCCTTGTATGAGGCCAATTTTTTTATTTCTAATTCCGTAAACATTTATGAGAATTGTAAATTAGCGCAATAAGCGTATAAGGGAAGAAGTGTCATTTCTGCCATAACCTTGGTTTGACAAACGGGAATAAAACTGGGCCACAATTGCTGTTATTGGTAATTCTGCCCCATTTTCTTTTGCTTCATCCATACATATTCTGAGGTCTTTACGCATCCAATCTACAGCAAAACCAAAATCGAATTTGTCATCTAACATTGTTTTTCCGCGATTCTGCATTTGCCATGATTGTGCAGCGCCTCCTGCTATCACGTCTAAGGCAAGCTCCATGTCAAGATTTGCCTTTTGACCAAAATTGAGAGCCTCCGACAGACCTTGCACTAGACCCGCTATACATATTTGGTTAACCATTTTTGTAAGTTGTCCCGACCCAGATGGCCCCATCAGGGTAATTTTCGCCCCATAGCAACTCATAATAATATGTGCTCTCTCAAATATTTCCTTACTACCACCGCACATAATAGTAAGTTTTCCATTTTCTGCGCCAGCCTGTCCTCCAGATACAGGGGCATCAAGGAACCCTATTTGTCTACCTCTTGCTTCCTCTGATAATTCGCGCGCAATAGCAGCTGAAGTTGTTGTGTGATCAACGAACAAACTTTTTGGCTTCATCGTACTAAACGCACCATTTTCTGAGACTGTAATATCTTTTATATCTTGGTCATCGCCTACACACGCGAAAACAATGTCCGCATTCTTTGCTGCGTCAGCTGGAGAGAATGCTATTTTTGCACCATATTCTGATGAAAATTGCTCGGCCTTAGCCTGAGTTCTATTGTAAACCACAACTTCATTTTCGTTAATAACTAGATGACGGGCCATTGGATAGCCCATCACTCCTAAACCAAGAAACGCTAATTTTGCCATTTTAATCTCTTTTATAGTTAATTAAAATTATTTGAATTTTTTTGCTTTTTTATCGAAGTTTTAATTATAAATTGGAATAAATGTTTTACCAATCTGTCTCTATTATTACTAGTTTTTACTTTTAAAACACGCTAGCATATTGTTGCTTGTAAAATAACATAAGATTAAAATAATGGCTGTACTTGTAACGGGCGAAAAACTGGAAATTCTCATAACTGAAGCAGCGATAGCCTCTCGAATTAGTGAATTGTCGGAACAAATCAGTAAAACTTATAAGCAAACGAAGCAACTTGTTGTTATCGGCCTATTAAGAGGATCCTTTGTGTTTATTGCTGATTTAGTAAGATGCCTTGATTTACCTGTTGAGGTGGATTTTATGACTGTATCAAGCTACGGCAATAAAATGAAAACCTCTGGACAATTACGAATCATCAAAGATGTGGAGACAGATTTGAAAAACAGAGATGTTCTCATTATTGAAGATATAATTGATACCGGCCATACTCTATCACAAGTTGTTAGTCTATTAGAGACAAGAAAACCAAAGTCACTGCGGATATGTACACTACTAAATAAACCATCTCGACGAGAGGTGGAGGTAAATGTTGATTGGGTCGGCTTTGAAATACCTGATGAATTTGTCATTGGTTATGGTATCGATTATGCGCAGCAAGGGCGAAATCTTCAGCATATAGCAATAGTAAAAAAAGCCTAATTTAAAAAAACGAAATTTAAAAAAGGCTCCCCTCAAGCATCTTTAACATTTACAACCAATCTCCCAAATGTGTTTCCAGCCAGAATATCTTCACCTGCTTGAATAACCTCTGATAGCGTTATTTCCTTGCCAATCAACTTCAGCAAATCAGTTGGTAAGTCAGACGACAATCGATGCCATGCCCGAATCCGCTTTGAGTTTTCTTTATTAGCGGAATCTATCCCGATTAGTCTTATTCCCCTCAGCAAAAAAGGAATTACGCTGGCGGGTAGAGTCGAGTCTGCCGCATTACCTATTGCGGCGACCGCTGTCTCACGTTTCATTTGAGCTAAAATTCGAGCAAGCATCACGCCACCAACTGTATCGATACAGCCTCCCCATACGGCAGATTCTAGTGTTTTGTTTGATGGTTGTAACAGAGGTTCCCTTTCAATGACATTGGTTGCCCCTAAACGGCTTAGAAACGCTTTATTTTTGTTAACATTACCTGTGACACATGTAACTTCGTAACCAAGAGAAGCTAATATTGCAACTGCTATTGAACCAACACCACCAGTGGCACCGGTTACCAAAACAGGACCCGTTTCTGGTTTCATCCCATTATCTTCTAATTCAATAATGCCAAGCATAGCGCTTAGTCCAGCAGTTCCTATAACCATGGAATTTTTTAATGACATAACGTCCGGTAGCGGAACTAACCATTCTCCCTTCACCTTTGCTTTTTGACTATACCCACCAAACCAAATCTCACCAACACGCCAACCTGTGTTTATCACTTTATCTCCAGGTTTGAAACGAGGGTCTTCACTCTCTAACACAACTCCTGAAAAATCAATTCCCGGAATATGCGGATATTCGCGCACCAACCTCCCTTTTCCACTGAGACATAAACCATCCTTATAGTTAACATCAGAATAATGGACTTCAATTGTAACATTCCCCTCCGCAGGTAATTGAGAGTCTTCTATAGTTGATAATTGTGCATATACCTTCTCATCATCTGCTTGGTTTACAATAATTGCTTTGAACATCGGCTGTTTTCCTCTATAAACTTCCTCGAAAAGTAAAAAGAAATATAATTTCAAGATGGTAAATCAGGCAATAGATAATTCATTTTTGCATGAATATTTCCAGCTTTATTTAAATATAGAGATACCCAATGGTTCAAGAAGTAACACCTCCAGATGCTTATCAAAAATTAAAAGAAGTTGAAGACGCAATATTAATTGACTGCCGAAATGAAAAAGAGTGGGTAAGTATTGGCGTACCCGACTTGTCATCAATAGGTAAAACACTTTTAAAAATTGAGCTAGTTCGCCAAGATCAGTCAATAAACTCTCAATTTGTAGGGCAAGTAGAAGAATATGCCACTCGTGAAACTCCCCTATATTTAATTTGCAAGTCAGGGGCACGTTCTGCTGCTGCCTGTCAAATGCTAATTAGAGCTGGCTTTAATAACGTGACTAACGTTGCTGAGGGGTTTGAAGGACAATCACAGTCCGATTTGTCAGATGGCTGGAAATCGCACTCCTTACCTTGGAAAAGGTAGAAAATTACTAATATGAAAATAATTAGTAAAAATTAGGTCTTATTTTAATAAAAATTCTTTTCCTATTGTTGCTTTTTTAAGATTTTGACTCATTTAATGTAGATGAGAAATTTTACACCTAATATTCAATTTAAATATTTAAAATACTGGTGCCAACTTGGTATTTGCCTCATAATTTTCCTTGATTTCGGTTTCACCTTTGCATACGCGGACCAGCGAAGTCCAGAATTACGCAAATTGTTTTCTGATTTAAAATCCACTGGTTCGCAAAAATACGGTGACGAAATCGCAAGTAAAATATGGCAAATATGGACCACTCACTCCTATGACACAGCATTAAGTAAACAAATGCAGATGGGTATCGAATTAATGCAATCTGGTCAATTAAGAGCTGCTAACGCGGTATTTACTAACGTCATTAGCCAAGATAATGAATTTGCGGAAGCTTGGAATAAAAGAGCTACCGTTTTATTCTTTTTGGGCGAATTCGAAAGGGCTAAATTGGATATCGCAAAGACACTGGAACTAGAGAATAATCATTTTGGAGCTTTGGCTGGTCTTGGAATGGTTGAAATTCATCTTGGTAATCCAAAGGCAGCTCTAAGGGCGTATAGACGCGCTACATTAATAAATCCACATTTAAAAGATGTAAAACAGGCTATTCTAAGGCTCGAAAAGGAGTTAAAGGGTTTGCCTACTTAGCCTATTTAGACGTGCTCCACACGTATGGCGTTTGTGCTACCCGAAAGACCAAATGGAAAGCCTGCTACAACCACGATTGCGTCATTTTTATCAACGGCATTTTCCTTTTTTAACATGTCTTTAGTGATGTTTAACGCTTTTTCATAATCTGTTTCAGCCTGACGAAATGTAATAACACCATATAATAAAGTTAATTTTCTCTGAACATCTAAATCAGGAGTTGAGACAAACAATCTTATGGCCGGCCTTTCTCTGGCAATTCTCACAGCAGTATTTCCAGAAGCTGAATAAGCAACAATTGCTTTAGCATTTATTGTTTGTGCAAGTGCAACTGCCGCCTTCGCAACAGCATGGTATATTGACGGTTCCACTTCCAACGGAGCGGGACCGTCGAACGAAAATTGATTTATATGCGCTTCAGCGGAAATAAGTATATTCGCCATTATTTTCACTGATTCAACCGGATAATCACCAATTGCCGTTTCAGCAGAAAGCATTGTTGCATCAGCTCCATCAAATACCGCTCCAGCCACATCTGTTGCTTCTGCTCTTGTTGGGGTTGGACTATTGATCATTGATTCCAGCATTTGTGTAGCGACCACTACCGGTTTTCCTACTTTTCTACATTGATATATGAGTCTTTTTTGTACAGATGGCACATCAGCAGAATCGAGCTCAACCCCTAAATCACCTCGTGCAATCATTATAGCATCCGAAATATTAATGATATCTCCTATTTG
>CACPDC010000006.1 GCA_902632595.1 uncultured SAR116 cluster alpha proteobacterium | reverse complement strand
TCTTGAATGGCTTTTCAATGATAGCTTACACAGGTTTGATGATTTTATTATGGCTTCTTTTGTCAGGTCATTACACTAAATTATTACTTTGGTTTGGCGCTTTGAGTTGCGGTTTTGTTGTATTTATGGCCTGGAAAAGCGATGTTCTAAATGGAGATATTAGGCCCGAGAATTTTTTTTTAAAAGTACCAACTTATTGGCTTTGGCTTGTAAAAGAAATCCTTAAATCGAATATCGCAACAGGGAAAGCAATATGGACAAATGATTATGATCCAGAAATTTTTAAAGTAAAAGCAAGTCAGAAGAGTGAAAACGGACTTGCTAATTATGCCAATTCGATAACTTTAACTCCTGGGACAGTAACCGTTTTGATAGAAGGTAATTTGTTCGTTGTACACGCATTAACCAAAGAGATGGCAGATGACGTTCGTTCAGGGGCTATGGATGATAAAATTACAAAGTTAGAATTATGATGTTTGCCACCGTTTTACTAGCTTGTGCAGTAAGTATAATTTTGCTTGTGGTGAGAGCTGCCAAGGGACCATCTGCTTTCGATAGAATTTTGGCAGTGAATAGTATAGGCACTGTGATTATATTGGGTATATCGTTGCATGGATTTGCATTAGGCAGACCAGAGTTTGTCGATATATCAATTTTGTATGCCGTGTTAAATTTTTTAGGCACGCTTGCTATCCTTCGGTTTTATCGTAGTTCTGATGTAAATGACGAGGACGGGTTATGAGTCTCCTATTTGATTTTCTATCTTTGGTTTGTTTTTTTGTAGGAATAGTCGCATTGATTACCGGAAGCATAGGCTTGTTAAGACTTCCAGATGTTTACAGTAGAATTCATGCTGCGGGAATTATTGATACTGCAGCCGTGGGATTTATTGTTTTGGGTATGATATTACAATCAGGATTTTCATTAACCTCTGTTAAATTGGCTTTAATTGTTCTATTTCTTATCTTTACCAGCCCAATTTCAGGCCATGCTGTTGCGATGATGGCGAATAAATTTGGAGTAAAACCGAAGGCTCGTGAGGTAAGAAAAAGCAAAAAAAAAGTTGGAGAAATTGATGGTTGAGTTTTGGGTCAATGTGTTTTTAATCTCGCTTTTGGTTGTTATTACCTTCTATATTATCCGTTTGAGAAGTTTAATCGCCGTAGTTGCTTTGTCTGGTGCTTATTCACTCACCGCAGCAGCAATATTTGTGAATTTAGATGCTGTGGATGTGGCCTTTACTGAAGCAGCGGTAGGGTCTGGAATATCTACCATTTTATTTCTAGCTGCTTTACGTTATTTACCACTCGAGGAGGCGCATCAAACACGATATTCTGGTTTGAGCTTAAGTTTGTGCACTATCGTTGCACTAATGCTAATATTTGCCGCTTTCGCATTGCCTGATTTTGGCGACCCAAATGCCCCCGCTCACATCCATGTCGCCCCGCGTTACATAGAAGAGAGCTATCCCCTATTCCATATTCCAAACGTTGTGACAAATGTGCTAGCTAGCTATAGGGGATTTGACACTTTAGGTGAGGTTGTAGTTGTTTTTACAGCAGGTATTGGGGTCATAATTCTTTTAACAGGCTCGACTCTTTCTATGAGATTTGAAAAAACAGAAAATGCATTGGACCAAAAAAGTAAAACCTCAAAAGAGGAGGCTTGAAATGAGAGATAATCCAGTATTCAGGATCGTAAGCAAAATCCTATTTGGTCCCATAATTATTTATGGGCTTTATGTTCAATTTCATGGAGATTATGGTCCAGGTGGTGGATTTCAAGCGGGAGTTATCGTCGCGGCTGCTTTCATATTATATGCTCTAATTTTTGGTCTAGAAAAAGTTAGAAATATAATGCCAAATTTAGTTATCCAATACATTATGGCGCTTGGGGTTCTAGTATTCGCTGGAACAGGTATTGTATCAATATTAATGGGTTCGAATTATTTAGATTATTCACCTTTTGCTTATAAAATTTACAAGGCACAACATTTAGGAATAATAATCGTAGAGCTTGGTGTTGGTTTGACAGTATTTGCAGTAATGCTCGGCCTTTTTTATGCATTTACGGGGTTTAAACCAAAAAAATGAACGTCATCTATTTAATTTTATCAAATTGGAATTTCATTGCCGTTATTATGCTAATGATGGCGGGACTATATATTGTAATTAGTAATCAGAACTTTATTAAAAAACTTGTTGGATTATCTATTTTCCAGAGTTCTGTTTTTATCTTTTATATTTCTATAGGTAAAGTTTCAGGAGGAACTGCTCCAATACTTACTGGCATAGCCGATACAATATATTCTAACCCATTACCCCATGTTTTAATACTTACTGCTATCGTTGTTGGTGTTGCAACGAATGCTCTGGGTCTTGCATTAGTAGTCAGAATTAATGAAGCATTTAATTCAATTGAAGAAAAAACACTTTTATCCCATAAAATAGAAGATAGTCGTCATGAATTTGAAAAGGGCGATAGTTGGAAATAATGCTGATTCTAGATAATATTCCTGCGTTATTAGTTGCCATTCCTCTTTTGATGTCTGCCATAGTTTCAGTAATATCATCTGATAGAATTGCTTGGTTATTTGCTCTTCTTACGACCTTAGTTTGTCTGTTTATGGCATATGAGCTAATTGATATTGTTTCTGCAAAGCAAATATTAAGCTATGCCTTTGGTGGTTGGGAACCTCCGTGGGGCATTGCTTTTATTGTTGACAGTGCAAATGTATATTTAATCTTATTGGTTTCTTTTATATCTGTTATTGCCACTATCTATGCTCATACCATGTTAGCGCGGGAAATTGCAGTTGAAGATTTGCCTAAGGCTTATGCAGTTTGGCTTTTAACTATTGCTAGTTTGTTTGGTCTTTCAATGACAGGTGATGCATTTAATTTATTCGTATTTCTGGAAATTTCAGCATTAAGTTCGATAACATTGATTGCGCTGGGTGCAGGACAGGATAGAAGAGCATTAATTGCAGCTTATAATTATCTTATAATTGGAGCTATTGGTGCAACATTTTACGTAATTGGTGTAGGATATTTGTATGCAGCAACGGGAACGCTAAATCTTTTGAATATTATCGAAAGGTTGAATGAGTTAGGAACTAACCAAGCCGCTATAACAGGTCTTGCGTTTATGTTAGCTGGTATCATGGTGAAAGCTGGAATATTCCCAGTACATATTTGGTTACCAGCTGCCTATAGTTATGCGCCATCTGCTGTATCCTCTCTTCTTTCAGCTGTTGCAACAAAGGTGGCTATTTATTATTTCGCAAGGCTAATATTTGGTATATTTATGAATATTACCCAACTCATTGATTTCTTTCTATTATATGTATTGATGCCGGTATCGGTAACCGCAATTTTTTATGGAACAATTGCAGCTATCTACCAAACAGATATTAAACGTCTTTTTGCTTTATCTTCGATTGCGCAGATTGGTTATATTACTTTTGCGTTTTCACTAAATAGTCATTCCGGCGTTTCCTCTGGGGTTATTCACATTATAAACCATGCCTTAATTAAAGGTGCATTATTTATGGCAGTAGGCATTTTTGCTTTAGGCATTGGCAAGCGTGCAACTATGGTATCTCTGCGTGGTGTGGGAAGGCAGATGCCAATAACTTTTGCTGGTTTCGTAATAGCCGGCCTCGCCCTTATAGGTGTGCCATTGACGGCTGGATTTATTTCAAAGTTATACTTGTTTAAGGCAGTTTTTGAGACGGGTAACGGTTTGTTTGTGGCAATCATTGCTATTAGCAGCGCACTGTCAGTATTATATCTCTGGAAAATATTCGAAGTAATGTGGCTTCAAGAGCCTTACCAACCTCTCAAAATAGAAAAAGAACCGGCGGTTGCTTATATTTCACTTTGGTTGATGGTCATTGCGATCATTGTATTTGGAATTTATAGTAATGGGGTTTCATCATCTGGAATATTAGCTGCAAATGCACTCATTGGAGCAAGATAAATGAGCAGTTTACAATTGATATTAGCCATTAGTCTTGCAACACCTTTAATATCTGCACTGGCAGTATTGCTTTTTCACAAGAACAAAAATTTACGTGATATTTGTGGGCCGATAGGTGGCATTATTACGTTTACAACAGCAATAGTAATAGCACTTGCGATTATTGACGGCCAAGTCGTTTCAATAACATTGTGGCATATTGCACCGGGTATCGAGCTAAGTTTTCGTGTTACTGCGCTTGGAACCTTATTCGGTCTTGTTGCATCTGGTTTATGGATATTGGCATCGATTTATAGCGTTGGATACATGAGGGGCAGTAAAGACAAAAACCAAACAAGATTTAATTTTTACTATGCGGTCGCAATTCATGCGGCAATGGCAATTTCTTATTCTGGAAATTTGATGATGCTTTTTATTTTTTATGAGGTTCTCACGTTTTCTACATACCCTCTAGTAACGCATAATCAAACAAAAAGTGCAAAAGATGCTGGCCGACTATATATGGGTATATTAGTTTCCACATCATTATTATTATTTCTGCCAGCCATATTATGGGTTTGGGTTGTTTCCGGGACACTAAATCTTACTAGAGGTGGTATAATACCAGTTGATTTTCCGTCATATCTTCTGCCTATTTTGCTTGCTATGTTTGCCTTTGGTATCGGAAAGGCAGCATTAATACCCATTCATCGTTGGTTGCCTGCTGCTATGGTTGCGCCCACACCTGTATCAGCTTTGCTCCATGCAGTGGCGGTTGTGAAGGCAGGGGTGTTTTCTTTTTTAACTATTGTCGTTTATGTTTTTGGCACAGAATTATTATCTTCTTCTGGAAGCGCTGTATGGCTCGTTTGGTTGGCTGCTTTTACAATATTAGTTTCATCGATTATTGCGATAACGAAAGATGATTTGAAAGCAAGGCTTGCCTACTCCACTATTTCTCAATTATCGTATATTGTTCTTGGTGGAGCACTAGCTACATACGCTGCTATTGAAGGAGCAGCTTTACATATCGTGATGCATGCTACTGCAAAAATTACGTTATTCTTTTGTGCTGGTGCTATATATGTAAACGCACATATTAAAAAGATTTCAGAATTAGATGGCCTAGGGACAAGGTTGCCTCATATTTTTATAGCTTTTTTCATAGCATCTTTATCAATTATTGGAATTCCTCCATTGGGCGGAAGTTGGTCTAAGTTTTTGCTTATGGTGGGCTCTGTTGATTCTGGCATACCTCTAATACTGGGAGTTTTAGCTGTTTCTTCTTTGTTAAATGTTTATTATTTACTTGAGCCCTGTGCTAGAGCATTTTTTAAACCAGCACAAAAAGAATTTCATATTGAAAATCATACCTTAACTATTTTTCCTCCGTTAATTACAGCAACTTTGAGTTTGTTGTTATTCTTTGCGGTAGACTGGGTAAGACTGCTCACAAATCTAATGGTGATGCCATGAGTAATTTAAATCGAAATCTTAGAAAAATGGGCAACTATGCTAGCCTGTTTTTAGTCTTTATCGGAATATTTCTTATTATATCCGAATTTTTTGTGCATCGACATGGGGAAATAAAGCTCGAAGATTTTCCAATATTCCCAGTTATTTATGGATTTTCTGCTTCAATTTTTATTGTGGTTGTTGGTATTGTTCTCCGCCGAATTCTTATGAGAGGGGAGGATTATTATGACTGATATAACCCCTGGATTATTGATGATAGCAGCTTCTGGGTTTGTGCCATATCTACCTCATCACTTTAGGCAAATATTTATACTTATTGCTATAACTCTCTCTTCTGTGAGCCTTGCAGCAGGAGATGGTGTGCATTGGATGATTAATGTTCTCGGGCAGGAACTAATCCTTCATAATGCAGATAATTTAACACTTCCATTTGGCATAATATTTCATATAGCAGCAGCTTTGAATGTAATTTATGGGTGGCACGAACGTAGACCAATCGAACATACAGCTGGTCTTGCTTATGCTGGCGCTGCTATTGCTGCGGTGCATGCCGGCGATTTAATAACGTTATTTATTTGGTGGGAGGCGACTGCAATAACTTCCGTATTTTTAATATTAGCGAGTGGCACAGAGCGAGCAAATAAGGCTGCGATGCGATATTTGCTTGTACAAGTTGCATCAGGTGTGTTGTTGCTAGCTGGAGCTTGTTTGTATTGGCGGGAAGCCGGCTCACTCACTTTTAATTTTATGGAACTTGGAAGCCTCGGTACCTGGCTTATTTTTATGGCATTTGGCATTAAGGCTGCATTTCCTTTGTTGAATGGCTGGCTGCAAGATTCCTATCCGGAGGCAACAATTATTGGAACAGTAATGTTGTCTTCATTTACAACGAAATTAGCCATTTACGCTTTTGCAAGAGGATTTGCAGGTACAGAGTACCTTATTTGGATTGGTGCCGCTATGACCGCTTTTCCTGTTTTCTTTGCAGTCATCGAAAATGATTTGAGACGGGTATTAGCTTATAGTTTAAATAATCAGCTAGGATTTATGATCGTAGCCATAGGCATCGGAACAGAATTAGCTATAAATGGAGCAGTCGCTCACGCTTTTGCCCATATTATTTATAAGGCACTTCTATTTATGTCAATCGGATCAGTGATGTATAGAGTTGGAACAGCTAATGCAACTGAACTTGGAGGATTGTACAAATCGATGCCGCTTACAATGATATTTTGTATTATTGGTGCCATGTCTATTTCTGCCTTCCCTATGTTCAGTGGTTTCACAGCGAAAGCAGTAATAATGAAGGCGGTAGGATACGAAGGCCTCACATATGTGTACTTGATTTTACTTGCGGCTTCTGCTGGCGTATTACACCATTCTGGGATAAAGATTCCATATTTTACCTTTTTTAGTCATGATAGTGGTCTAAGGCCCAAAGAGGCACCTATTAATATGTTAATCGCCATGGCAATTGCCAGCATTTTTTGCATAGGTATTGGCGTTATGCCTACAACTTTTTATCAGATACTCCCATATAATCTTGATTATCAGCCATACGACGCAAGCCATATTATAGGACAATTTCAATTAGTCATCTTCGCTATGCTTGCATTTACTTTTTTGATGCGATTTGGATTTTATCCGCCTGAGATTGCTTCTACAGTGCTCAATTCTGATTGGCTGTATAGAAAATTAATGCCTCGTATAGGAAAGCCATTTTTGACAATATCGAATAAAATAGTAGTCGGAGCAAATAAAGCGCTTACATCAATTGCTATGCACATTATTGCACTTTTTCTTTATATTTTTAAGCATCCTGTAGCGGGTCCAGTCGCTCCAGGGCCCGCTACAATAGCCCTGCTTACGCTGCTAATGAGTGTGTTACTTCTCGTCAATATATTTTAAACAGACATCTATATTTGCGGATGGAAATTAATTGAAAAAGTAGGTTAAAAATTGGCAGTTTTCCTTGGAAGTGATATTTTTAGAGGTTCTGGATATGGGTCAGGTCATCCATTAAATATACCTCGTGTATGGCCGGTCATTGATATTTGTAGAGCCCAAGGCTGGCTCAATGATAATCAGTTTGAAATGGTGCCACCTGCAACAGTGCATGAGCTGGAATGTTTTCATACGCGAGATTATATACAGGCTCTCATGGATGCTGAACAAAATCAAAAATTAGACGAAATGCGGTCAAAAAAACATAAAATTGGAACTTATTCGAATCCTATTTATCCGGAGATTTATAGAAGACCAGCAACGGCGGCAAAGGCGAGCCTGCAAGGTGCTCATTATCTAATTTCAGGCAAACACACAAGAGTATTTAATCCCTCAGGAGGTACTCACCATGGTTTTCCCGATTCAGCAAATGGATTTTGTTTTGTAAATGATCCTGCAATCGCTCTTACAACATTGTATCAACAAACGTCAAAAAAAATTGCCTATATTGATATAGACGCTCATCACCCAGATGGTGTTCAAGAACATTTTAGTCACTTGGAGAGAATGATTTTATTTTCCATTCACGAGGCAGATAGATGGCCTCGCACAGGAAAAAAAGGAGATTTTGGGGGTGGTAATGCCCACAATTATCCTCTAGCTAGAGGTTCCAACGATAACGATTTAAACGTAGTAATAAATACTCAAGTACTGCCTCTTTTATCTGCTTTTGCTCCTGAATTTATAGTTTTGCAGGCAGGAGCTGATGGTTTGAAAGAAGATCCCCAATCTGGGCTATGTTATACTAATAAGGGATATTGGTTGACTATTTCAACGATCCTTAATCTGAATATCCCTATTTTAGTTCTCGGTGGAGGTGGATACAATCCTTTTACTACAGCGCGTGCCTGGACTGGCGTATGGGGTTTAATGATAGGTAAAAATCCTCATAAAACTGAATGTGTTTCTGAGTCACGCGCCATATTAAAAAGTCTGAAATTTCCACACAGATTGGGCAAAAATATCCCGGATAGATGGATTTCTAGACTTTTTGATTGATAATTAATGTTCAAAATTATGGGCTGATTTTAAAATAGCAAACAAAGGTACTAGCGTGAAAATTTATAGTATAAAACTGGTAATCAATTTATTTCTTATGTTGTTGGCATTACTTATTTTTCCCTATAGCTATGTATCCTTCGCCCACGAATTAAATAAAAGTCGAATTACTATAATCACAGCTGACGGGCATTCTGAGTTCTTTAACGTTGAATGTGCTATTTCAAGTGTTGAAAAAACTAAAGGATTAATGTTTAGAGAGAAGCTGGATAATAATGAAGGAATGTTGTTTATTTGGGAATCGGACGAATTGCGTCAGTTTTGGATGAAAAATACTTTAATTAATCTTGATATTTTGTTTATTAACTCTGAGAATAAAATTGTTAACATAGAAGAAAGAGCTCAAAGTGGTTCTACCAAAATTATATCTTCTAAATTTCCTGTTAAATATGTGTTGGAAATTAATGCGGGGCAGGCGAAAAAACGTAATATCACGTTTGGAGCAATATTGGCTCAAAAAAAACTGTATGACCAATGCTGATTATACTTGGAATCACTTGATCTTATATATATAACACATTTTGTCGGAGTGTAGCGCAGCCTGGTAGCGCATCTGGTTTGGGACCAGAGGGTCGGGAGTTCGAATCTCTCCACTCCGACCAATGATGATTTTGTTGATTAACGAATTATACCCTTAAAATCTAATTATGAAAAAAAAGCAGAAAAGACTACAGCGAATAAACAAATCCGACACCGTTGGCATTTGAAAACTTTTTCCGCAAGAAATCTCTCCTTTTTATTAATGATGTTTATAATGTATTGCATACTAACTTTTTTGCACCATTACTCTGGATTATATTTTATTTGACTAAAAGATAAATTAATAAGTTGGAAATTTCGATGGCCAATTTCGTAATGTTAATTCACTTCGGCTTAGCTATGTTTATAACGCTCGGCCTTTTCATTATTCCTCTTGGCTATAAATGTGGTTGGAGCTGGACACAACATTGGAAATTTAGGTTATTACATCTTTCCATGATAGGTTTCGTTACCGCAGAGACCATAGTTGGATTAACTTGTCCATTGACGGCTTTAGAAAATCTTTTGCGAGATGTGAACGAAACTCAGACATTTGCGGCTTTTTGGATTAATAAGATTTTGTATTGGGATTTTCCGAGACAAACATTTATCCTTCTGTATTCGCTGTGTTTTGTTTGGGTAATACTGTTGTGGAAATACTGCCCTCCAAACAAAGGAAATGGTAGTTAACAACTTTTCGTTAGATAAAAGGTATCATTTATTTGATTAAACTTTCGAATAGAAAATAGTTAATATATTGAAATTTTAATTCCATAAGTAAAACACGAAATTGTTTGAGTTTACATGGACATAATCGCAGGCAGCATTGATATAATTAAGGCGAATGCCATCATTATATTGAAAATTATCCTTTGTTTTTTATTTGCTAGAAATTCAGAAATAAGAGTGCCTAAAATCGTCCACACACACGTACTAAACGCAGTAGCTAAAACAAAAATTACTACGATTAATGGTAGTGCCTGCCATATGCTACTTGCAGCATCTAAATATGCAGTTATTGCGCTGATTACAACTGTGACACCTTTTGGGTTAATCCATTGGAAAAGAGCTGCAGTGTGGAAAGGAATTGGTTTCTGGTTTTTTGAAATTTCTGGGGAAGAAGCAGTTCCAATCTTCCACACTAAATATAATAAAAAGAACAGTGCTATTATCTTCAGAATGGAGAAAAATTGTGGAAAATTATGAAGAAAACTGCCAAGACCAAGGCCGCCAGCGATTACCAGAAAGCTGAAACCGACACAAATACCGGTGATATGAGGCAAACTTCGACGAAACCCATAATTAGCACCAGATGCTGCGAGCATAATATTATTTGGTCCTGGCGAAATAGCAGCGGCAAGGGCAAACATAGAAAAACTAATTATAGAAGATAGGGTCATTTTTTTTGTATGTTAAGTTCTACAGCATCTTCGGCAGCTCGGATTAGTGCACGTGCTTTATTTCTGCACTCTTCATACTCAGCTTCAGGGTCACTGTCGTAAACAATGCCAGCACCTGCTTGGATGTGCATCATATTATTGTCTATTATAGCTGTGCGGAGGGCAATACATGTATCCATTTCTCCTGCTGCGCCGATGTAACCAATGGCTCCAGAATAGATCCCGCGTTTATCAGGTTCTAACTTGTCAATTATTTCCATCGCCCGGATTTTTGGTGCTCCTGAGACTGTGCCTGCTGGAAATCCTGCCATTAAAGCATCTATGGCATCAAATTCTGGACGAATTTTGCCTCGAACTTCAGATGCTACGTGCATTACATGAGAATAGTATTCTACTTCAAAATTAGATACTACTTGGACTGTACCAGATGCACTTACTCTCCCTACATCATTGCGGCCTAAGTCAAGAAGCATTAAATGTTCCGCTCTCTCCTTGATATCTCCTAAAAGGTCAGCGGCATTTTTCTGATCCTCTAGAGTCGTTTCTCCTCGTTTTCTAGTTCCAGCAATAGGTCTTATGGTAACCTCACCATCTCGGAGTCTAACCAAAATTTCTGGACTAGAACCAACGATACCAAAATTTTTAAGGTGAAAACAATAAAGGAAAGGAGAGGGGTTTAGTCTTCTTAGGCTTCTATAAAGAGCCATCGGTGATAGTAAAAATGGTATAGAAAATCGCTGTGACAAAACAACCTGAAATATATCTCCATTTATGATATGATCTTTTGCATATTTCACCATATCCTTAAACTGTGTCTTGGATAGGTTCGCTGATATTTGTGCACTATTTTTCAGAACTTGATCATGTTCCTCTGCTTTGATGGTCGAATTCAGTTTATCTTCAGCTGATGTTATTCGTTTTTGTGCTTTTTCCCAAACAGCCTGAGCCTCATTTTCAGCATCATATCTCACTTGCGTAGCGAGGGTAATTGTGTCTTTCAACCTGTCAAATATTGCAACAATAGACGGCCTTATAAAAATACTATCGTAATGAGATAATATATCAGGATTACTCGTTGGTAAATTCTCTACGTGACGAATCATTTCATATCCAAAATATCCAAATAATCCGGCAGCCATAGGAGCAAGCGGTAGAGTATTCTCCATATATCCTTCCCTCATGATAGAACGAAGATGTTCAAGAGGGTTTTGTGTGGTTGCTGGTACAAAATCGTCTGGGTTGATTTCAGGATTTCGATTAATTTCTACCAAATTATCTTTGCAGCGCCAAATTAAGTCTGGTTCAATTGCGATAACTGAAAAACGTCCTCTGACTTTTCCTCCTTCAACTGACTCGAGAAGACAAGAATAAGAGTCTCGCTTTGATAACTTTAACATAGCTGCAACAGCTGTTTGAGTATCGGCAAGTAGCACCCGATAGCAAATTTGGTTTTTTCCTTGGGAGTAATTAACTAAAAATGGCTCGAAATTTTGGTGAGAATTATTGTTATCCATTTTTCACCCTGATTTTCTAAGTTAGCAGACAGCCTTTTATGGGTTATTTTTTCCTACCAATAATTGTTGAACCATACCTGGATAAAGCTCTAATTTATGGCTTTCAGATAATCTGACTGTTAACGCTTCAGAGATATTTTGTGAAGTTGCGATATTCAATTGAGATGAATATAAAGCTGCTGTATCCGTTACCTCTTTAGCATCGGCTGGAAGAATTTCTGATGTTTTAACAATTAATACCTGCTCTCCGGTTTCAATTATTTTTGCTGAATTCAAAGATTGTTCAAATACGGCTTGAGCAATAAGACGCCCATTCACATTATCTAATCCAACACCAGAGCGACGAAATGGAGCTGTTGAGGATATTTCTTCAAAAATGGATGGTCCAACTCTCATGTAGGACTGTGCTTTTGCCAAGGTAGATTCGGCCGCATTTTCAAAAGCATAATCTGACAAAACACGGTTTTTTACCTCCTCAAGAGACCTTTGCCTTGGTTCTTGTTCTATCAATGGCTGAACTACAAAAAAGTTGTCATCGCCTGCATCTATAACAGTACTAATTTCATTTATTTCTGTAGACCAAGTAGTTTCAAGAAAATCACTCATCGAAATGAGCTCATTATCAATTCCAGTGAAAGCTTCTCCGTTAATATTATTACCCTGTCTATCAAAACCTCTTATGAGTCTTATGTTTAGGCCATTTTGCGAAGCTACTTCCTCTAAGTTTGCTCCTGTCCCTAGTGTATCCTCAATTAGGTTGAGTTTGTCATAAACTAAGTCGACAGCCTTTTCATTTTTCAATACAACTTCAATTTGTTCTTTTAAGTCTTCGAAAGTATCACTGCTTCCAAGTATGATCGCATCTACGACCGCAAGATTGTATCCAAAAATGGACTGGATTGGACCTATCAAGCTTCCAACTTCCGCGTTAAAAATTTCATCAGCCATCGAGGCGTCAACTTCGTCATATGTAAGGTCACCAAGCAGAACATCTTCTTTAGAAAGTCCTAAAAGTGTCTTAGCGACTTCCTCAAATTTAGTCCCAGAATCTATAGCATTTCTTGCGGCAAGAGCTTGCTCAGCACTATCAAAAACCATCTGCCTAATTAAACGTCTCTCCGGTGTTGAAAAATCACTACCTCTTTGTTCAAAAGCCTCTTCTATCTCATTAGGTTTCAGAATTACCTGATTTTTCAACGTATCAGGAGAGATTAGAAGAAGTTTCACATCTCTTAATGCTGTTGCACCATAATTTTCTAGATTTTCATTAAACCATTTACGAATTTCGTTATCGCTCGGTATTGGTTGTTCCTCTGGCTTGATATCAAAACTAATGATCTGCGCTTTCCGTCTCTCTAGTTCAAATTTTGCAACTTCTTTTGACATAATTTCAGGGAATTTTGCACCCAGTGAAACACTATCTGCAATTTGCTGTGATATAATGGTTTTATCTAATTGCGAAAGATAGTCACTTTCAGATAAACCTGCTCTGGCTAATGAGCTAATAAAGCGCCCTTGAGAGAAGGCCCCTGCTTCATCATGAAATACCTCTTGTTTGAGCAGTGCCGATTTTTGCATAGATCTTGTAGCTGTAACGTTTAATTTTGCTGATTCTGCCTCAAAAAGTAGATTTCTTGCCATTTGTGACATTACGTTATTGAGCAAACCAAATTTTAAGGCATCTCCAGTAGAGACACTGTTATATTGAGACTGTCTTATAAAATCAAACTCCTGTGCAACTTCAACGGCAGAAACAGATTTTGAACCAGCTTTAATGGCTTTATCTCCTGGGCCAAAAAAACCGGTTGAAACGTCGCCTATTCCCCATATAGCAAAACCTCCAGCTAGGAACACTAAAAAGACCTTCATTAGTGGTGATTTCGAACCTGTTCTTAACGATTGCAGCATAGCGTACAAAAAACCTCATGTTTGCGATTTACCATTTCTATAAAAATATTTTTAACAGGGGTTTTACCTAACGTCAAAGCTACAGATAAAAACTACATATTTTTTTTAAAAAAGCTAAAGTATTAGAGCTATTTAAACTATAAAATAGCCTGTATGTTTTTAGTATTTATTTAGACAAAAACTTTTTAAGGGGAAAAGAGCATGATTTATGCCGCAAATTGGAAAATGAATGGTAGCACCAAATTTGTTAATTCTATTTTATCTGAGATAAAGCAAAGTATTGCCCCGCATATCCCGCTTGGTTCTAAAATTATTCTATGTCCTCCCTCAATTTATTCTAGTGCTGCAGTGATGTTTTGTAAAAATATGCCTGTAGAAATTGGCGCGCAAGACTGCAGTTCACATAAAGATGGTGCCTATACGGGTGAAATAAGTGCTGATATGTTGTCTGACGTTGGCTTAGAGTGGGTGATTTTGGGTCATTCCGAACGAAGACAATATCATAACGAGAATAACCCTCTACTATTTGAAAAACTCCTTTTAGCCCAAACTGCCGGTTTGAAAGTGATATTTTGTATTGGTGAAACGCATCAGCAGTATTTAAATGGGACTACGAAAGAGGTATTGATGCAGCAGCTCTCTATTCTTTGCACCCCAGATCTTATCGACCTCGATTATATTATTGCCTATGAGCCTATTTGGGCAATCGGTACTGGAGTTGTTCCCGAATTTCAGAAAATTGAAATTATTCATCAATTCATAAAGTCCCATGTATCCGAGAAAACGAATAGAAACTGTGACATTCATGTTCTCTATGGTGGTTCAGTTAATCCCGAAAACGCAAATCAATTAAAGTCACTATCAGATGTCGACGGAGTTTTGGTAGGAGGAGCTTCTCTTGATCCAGAAAAATTTAAGCAAATATGCTTATAGAAAATGAATGTTTTGGTGTAAGTTATTTTTAGCTTTGCCTTTTGCAATGTGATGTTCTAAAACAATAGAAATTTAGCTTATTTGGTGAAAATATGACAACAATCTTATTGACTATTCATATCATGATCGCTGTTGCGTTAGTTGGTGTTGTTTTGTTACAGAGAAGCGAAGGTGGTGCACTTGGAATTGGTGGAAGCGGCGGTGGTGGCGGGTTTATGACTGCCAGGGGAACAGCTAATTTACTAACAAGGGTGACTGCGTTTCTTGCTGCTTCTTTTTTCCTCACATCAATAGGATTGGCGATTTTAGCAGGCAATGGAAGGCAAGCAACATCCATCGTTGATGAGGTAATTCAATCGACACCTGTTATCCCGGAAACGCCAGCTGTTCCAACCGAGCAATAACAATGAAAAAAAATACGAGGTATATGCGCATTAATCACAGATTAAGAGAGCGCAAATGACCCGTTTCATATTCATTACCGGTGGTGTGGTATCTTCCCTTGGTAAGGGGCTTGCATCGGCGGTTCTTGGCTCCCTATTGCAGTCCAGAGGTTATAAGGTAAGATTACGCAAGCTTGATCCTTATTTAAATGTGGATCCAGGTACAATGTCTCCAACCCAACATGGAGAAGTTTTTGTAACTGATGATGGTGCAGAGACAGACCTAGACCTTGGGCATTATGAGAGGTTTACAGGAGTTGTAACTAAGAAAACCGACAATGTGACGACCGGACGAATTTATTCAGACGTATTAGCGCGTGAACGCAGAGGCGATTATCTAGGCGCCACAATACAAGTTATCCCGCATGTTACAGATGCGATTAAGGCATTTGTGAGGAATGATTTACATGATGAGGATTTTGTTTTATGCGAAATTGGGGGAACGGTTGGTGACATAGAGTCTTTACCGTTTCTTGAAGCTATAAGACAGCTAAGAAATGAGCTTGGAAGTGAGGGATCTTGTATAGTTCATGTCACACTTCTCCCATTCATTCATGCGGCTGGCGAGCTTAAAACTAAGCCAACTCAACATTCTGTAAAAGAGTTGCAATCTGTTGGGTTACAGCCAGATATTTTGTTGTGTAGAACAGAGCAGTCCGTGCCCCTGGAACAAAAAAATAAAAT
This sequence comes from uncultured SAR116 cluster alpha proteobacterium, assembly GCA_902632595.1. GTDB lineage: Bacteria > Pseudomonadota > Alphaproteobacteria > Puniceispirillales > Puniceispirillaceae > UBA5951. Next base: position 63,555 of record CACPDC010000006.1, on the reverse strand, counting down.
TGGACAGTTTTGCAACGTAGCTGCCGCTGATGTGATAATTGCTGAAGATGCTAGTAGTATTTATACAGTCCCATTGGCTTATCATGAACAGGGTTTTGACACGCGAATCTGTCGCCATTTTAACCTTGTTGATAAAACACCGAATTTAAAAAGGTGGCAATCAATTGCTTATGATTATGAACATCCAGAGGGTAAAATTACAATTGCAATTGTTGGCAAGTATACCTCATTACAAGATAGCTATAAATCTCTGGGAGAAGCAATTACGCATGGAGGTATTGCCAATAAACTGAGAGTAGAAGTTGAATGGATAGATTCAGAGGTATTTGAGACTGAAAATGATAATATGTTGTCTCACTATTTGAGCAATATATCCGGTTTACTTATACCCGGTGGTTTTGGAAAAAGAGGTGCTGAAGGTAAGATAAATGCGATACGTTTTGCACGTCAAAGACATATACCATTTTTGGGTATTTGTTTTGGTATGCAAATGGCAGTATTGGAGTCAGCACGCGCCCTTGGTAATCTTCCCAATGCTAATTCCAGCGAATTTGGTGATGGCGGTGATTTGCTTGTTGGACTTATGACAGAATGGATTGATGGTAATTATGTTGAACAACGAACAGACCTAGATGATATGGGTGGAACTATGAGGCTTGGTGCTTATCAATGCATCCTTAAAGAAGAGAGCCTAGCGTCGAAAATTTATAAAGTTTGCGAAATCTCAGAGCGCCACAGACATCGCTATGAGGTGAATATCAATTATCAAGATGCTCTTGAAAAGGCTGGTTTATATATCTCTGGTGTATCTCCAGATGGTAATTTACCAGAGATCGTTGAACGAAAAGACCACCCATTTTTCATCGCTGTTCAATTTCATCCTGAATTAAAATCAAAACCATTCCAGCCGCACCCATTATTTACTGAATTTGTATCTGCAGCTGGAAAACATTTGAGATTGGTATAAAAAGTAAATGTCAGTTCAGCCCCATATTAAGCCAATTGAAATTGGTTCCTTTGCTATAGGCAGTGATTTGCCATTAGTTTTAATAGCAGGCCCATGCCAAATAGAAGGTAATGACCATGCCCTGCATCATGCTGACAAGTTGCTCAAAGTAAGTAAGAAATCTGGGGTCAATTTCGTCTATAAATCTTCCTTTGATAAAGCCAACAGAACTTCTGGCAATTCTCCTAGAGGGATTGGATTGGACGAAGGACTACGCATTTTAGAGAACGTTAAAGAAAGATTTAACTGTCCGGTGCTTACAGATGTCCACACATCAGAACAATGTGATGTTGCATCGAAGATTGTCGATATAATTCAAATACCGGCCTTTTTGTGCAGGCAGACGGATTTATTGATAGCTGCCGGAAAGTCGGGGGCAATTATTAATATCAAAAAAGGTCAATTTTTAGCTCCTTGGGATATGAAACATGTCACTTCTAAAGTTGAATCAACTCATAATCATAAAATACTATTGACTGAACGCGGCACAAGCTTTGGATATAATACGCTAATAACAGATATACGCTCTTTGCCTCAAATGGCTCGACTGGGATATCCGGTCATTTTTGACGCAACCCATTCCGTACAGCAACCGGGCGGGCTTAATGGGTCTTCTGGTGGGCAGAGAGAATTCGTTCCAGTTCTGGCACGCTCAGCAATCGCAGCTGGTGTATCAGGAATTTTTATTGAAAGTCACCAGGATCCAGAGAACGCCCCATCTGATGGTCCTAATATGATCCCTCTAGATGAAATGCAAACTCTTATTACCCAATTAGCTGAAATTCATAAATTATGTAATTCAATGTGATATTTTATCTATTATATTAACTGATTTGGTACAATCGATACCCTTTATAAAGTATTTTAAACTACAAATATTAGAGAGGATAACAATGTCAGCAATTATTGATATTCAAGCAAGACAAATTTTAGACTCTCGAGGAAAACCGACTATTGAAGTTGATGTAATCCTCGAAGACGGTTCTTTTGGAAGAGCTGCTGTCCCTGCAGGTGCGTCAACAGGAGCTTATGAAGCAGTTGAATTAAGAGATGGAGATAAAAAATATTTCAGTGGGTTCAGTGTTTTAAAGGCTGTAGATAATGTAAATCATGAAATATTTAAATCACTTTCTGGAACAAATGCTCTAGATCAGCGCAGTATAGATTCGGATTTGATTGAACTCGATGGAACCGAAAATAAATCAAGGCTCGGTGCAAATGCAATTCTAGGAGTTAGTCTAGCTATCGCACGTGCTGGAGCAGACAGCACAGAATTGCCATTATGGCGATACTTAGGGGGATTGAACTCCTATCTTTTGCCAACACCCATGATGAATATCTTAAACGGTGGTGTACATGCCGATAATAAACTAAATATACAAGAATTCATGATAATGCCAATTGGGGCGGAATGTTTTTCAAACAGCATACAAATGGGTTCTGAAATTTTTCATGCTCTTAAATCTGAATTAATGCAAAAAGGGCTTGCAACATCTGTTGGGGATGAAGGTGGCTTCGCACCAGATTTAAATAATACTAATGAGGCGCTGGATTTTTTGAGTAAGGCAATCGAAGTTGCAGGTTATTCCCTAGGTGAGGATATTGTAATTGCGCTAGATGCTGCGGCATCTGAATTTTATAAAGATGGCAACTATTATCTTTCAGGTGAGGGTAAAACACTTACCAGCAAACAGATGATAAATATGTGGACCGAATTAACATCAAATTATCCAATTGTGTCCATAGAAGATCCCTTGAGTGAAGATGACTGGGATGGATTTAAGGAGCTAACTGCATTGATAGGTGAAAGTGTTCAGATTGTTGGCGATGACCTGTTCGTTACTAACCCAGATAGACTTGTTCGAGGTATTAAAGAAAAATCAGCCAACGCAATTTTGATTAAAGTAAACCAGATTGGCACATTGACAGAGACATTTAACGCTATTTCGTTAGCCCAAAAATCTGGATATGGGGTTATCATCTCCCACCGTTCTGGAGAAACTGAAGATCATTTTATTGCAGATTTAGCTGTAGCATCAAATGCAGGTCAGATTAAAACAGGCTCTATGTCACGCTCAGATAGGCTATCAAAATATAATCAACTGCTAAGGATAGAAGAAGAATTAGCATTAACAGCTGGTTATGCGGGCAAAGCTATATTACGTTCTTAATATTATTTACCATCACTTATCTTAAAAATTGTTTTTGTTGACATGACTTTTTGAATTTGATTCACTCAAAAAAACCGCTCAGGACAATATGAGGCATCAAAAAAATGAGAGTGAATAAACTTCATAACCGTCCCTTGACCTATTTTGGTAGCTTTATGCTTCTTGGGACATTAGTTGCTTTTTTCGGTTTTCATTCTCTTACAGGTGAACGTGGTCTGCTGATGCGTGATAATTTAGATAGAGAAATCGCTTCAGCACAAGAATATCTTCATTTACTTCAAAAGAAAAATTCAGAACTAGAGGCTCGTATTTCTCTTATGAGCGGTAAACTGATCGATAAAGACATGTTAGAAGAAATGGTAAGAAATGAACTGGGTCTTTTTGCAAATAATGAAATTCTGATTTTGACAAATTAAAATCATTGATAAATGTTCTATAAATTAAATAATAAAAATGTTTAACCAAAAATCAGTTTAAAACAAAATTAATCAACAAAAACAGTGAGATAAAATAGTTGCAAAAAACCTATTTTTACAACACAATTAAGTTGATTTATTCGCAAATATTTTTTGGATATCTGCAGATTGGTTATAAAAATTTAATTTATTAGAAGTATATGAGTAAATGCTACTCTTAGTAGGAGAAAGACATAGTGACACTCAAACCAAAGCAAAAACGTGTGAAAAATCCTAGCAAATCTGGAAGACCACCAAAGTCTGCAAGAAAGCTGATTAATCTCAAACCTAAAAAAGAGAGCCTGCTTTCAATGCATCGAGATATGCTTCTTATAAGACGTTTCGAAGAAAAAGCAGGCCAGTTGTATGGGATGGGAAAAATAGGAGGGTTTTGTCATTTATATATAGGACAAGAGGCCGTTGTTGTAGGATTACAATCAGTAAATGAAGCCAGAGACAGCATTGTCACTTCTTATAGAGACCACGGGCATATGCTTGCCTGTGGAATGGAACCATCAGGAGTGATGTCAGAGCTTACTGGCAGGGCAGTTGGCTATTCAAAAGGAAAAGGAGGTTCAATGCATATGTTTAGCCGTGAAAAAAACTTTTATGGTGGTCATGGAATTGTTGGTGCGCAGGTGCCAATTGGTGCTGGTCTCGGTTTTGCGCATAAATATAAAAGCGATGGTGGTGTTGCTATGACATATTTGGGAGATGGTGCAGCAAATCAAGGCCAAGTATACGAGACGTTTAATATGGCTGCATTATGGAAGCTTCCAGTTATTTTTATCATTGAAAATAACCAGTATGCGATGGGTACATCAACCCCAAGGTCCACTGCAGGCACTGACTTGTGTGAGCGCGGCGCCGCATATGGCATTATTGGCAAACAAGTGGATGGTATGGATGTATTAGCTGTTCGGGAAGCTGGCATTGAAGCTATTAACCATGCTCGGTCTGGAAAAGGTCCTTATATTTTAGAAATGAAAACATACCGTTATCGTGGTCATTCAATGTCAGATCCCGCAAAATATCGAACTCGAGAAGAAGTTGACGCAATGCGCAAACAGCACGATCCGATCGATCATTTGAGGGATTTGTTACTTCGGGAGGGTATCAAAGAGGCTGTGTTGAAGCAGCAAGATACAGAAATAAAAAAGATCATTTCTAACGCCACAGATTTAGCTCTTGATGCTCCGGAACCAACCTCAGATGAGCTATATACTGATATATTAATTGAAATAGCTGAATAAGTCTATCTTACATTAAATCAAAATCACTAAATTAATATGCATAATTGAAAAGACAAATTAAAAGGTAATATCCATGTCACATGAAATTAAGATGCCAGCATTATCACCGACAATGACCGAGGGCATATTGTCTAAATGGCTTGTAAAATTAGGTGACAAGATATGTTCTGGTGACGTCATTGCCGAAATTGAGACGGACAAGGCAACAATGGAAGTGGAGGCTATAGAGGATGGCATTATCACTAAATTGGTTGTTGAGGAGGGTACGCAGTCAGTCGCTGTCGGTACGGTAATAGCCATTATTTCGACTGATGATGATAACGAGGAAATTGCTATTGATAAAAATGATACCAATGCAGAAGAAACTCCAAAAATCTCTAAGGGAGGAGCTCCAAAAACGCAGTCCGAAGCAGCGCCGAAACAAACACATGGAACAAAAGAAATATTTTCCTCTCCACTCATAAATTGGGACGGTCCCATGAAAAATATGACTGTTCGTGAAGCATTAAGAGATGCGATGGCAGAAGAGATGAGAGGCGATAATAAAATTTTTATAATGGGGGAAGAGGTTGCTGAATATCAAGGTGCCTATAAAGTCACACAAGGTTTGCTTGAGGAGTTTGGGGAGCAAAGAGTTATTGACACACCTATTACAGAACATGGATTTACAGGCTTAGCTGTGGGAGCAGCTTTTGGAGATTTAAGACCAATTGTTGAATTCATGACATTTAATTTTTCAATGCAGGCAATAGATCAAATTATCAATTCAGCCGCAAAGACTCTTTATATGTCAGGTGGGCAAATGGGTTGTCCAATTGTGTTTCGAGGACCAAATGGCGCGGCAAGTAGAGTTGCAGCTCAGCATTCGCAATGTTTTGCTAGCTGGTATGCTCATTGTCCTGGGTTGAAAGTTGTATCTCCTTGGTCTGCTGCTGACGCAAAGGGATTGTTGAAATCAGCGATAAGAGACCCAAACCCTGTGATATTTCTAGAAAATGAGGTTATGTATGGACAAAGTTTCGATGTGCCGGATACGGATGAATGGTTAGTTCCTTTAGGTAAGGGCAATATTGTAAAAGAGGGGAATGATGTTACAATTGTTGCATTTTCCATAATGGTGGGTAAAGCCCTTGAGGCAGCTGAAGAACTAAGTAAGAAAGGCATAGATGCTGAAGTTATAGATTTGAGAACTTTGCGACCTCTTGATATTGACTTAATTGTACAGTCAGTGAAAAAAACCAATAGGCTTATTTCTTGTGAGGAAGGGTTCCCTTTTTCTGGGATTGGTGCCGAATTAGGAATGCAGGTCAATGAAAATGCATTTGATTATTTGGATGCGCCTATAATGAGAGTTACCGGTAAAGATGTGCCAATGCCATATGCAGCAAATCTAGAGGCGCTTACCCTGCCTCAGAGTCATGACGTGGTAAAAGCTGCGTTGAAAGCTTGCTACGTAGAAGAGGATATTTAAAATGGCAATAAATATTTTAATGCCAGCTTTGTCACCTACGATGACAGAAGGCATATTATCAAAATGGCTTGTAAAGCAGGGTGATGAAGTGCGTTCTGGTGATGTTATCGCTGAGATTGAAACCGACAAGGCAACAATGGAAGTTGAGGCTGTTGAGGATGGCGTGGTTGCTCAAATAATTGTAAGTGAAGGAACAGAGGGTGTGGCCGTAAATTCGGTCATTGCTATTTTATCTGAGACTGGAGAGAACCCAGAAACAATTTCCGATAAAATAAATAATGAAGAGCATAAAATAAACACAGACAGCAAAACTTTAAAAGATAATAAAAATGAGATGTTAAAAAAGGATGATGGGCTAAAACGAAATGAGCAAGGTGGATTTGGTTCAGAACATAGTGCTTTAGTAAATGACAATCGTGTAAATGATAATAACGGGTTAAATCTAAAGGGTAACAGAATTTTTGCAACTCCATTAGCGAGAAGAATAGCTAAGCAAAAGAATATAGAACTTGAAAAAGTTGAAGGTACAGGTCCATATGGCCGAATTATCAAGCGTGATATTTTGGAATTTAGTGAGATAGTAAAGCCAATTACCGCAACTCGTAGTCCGAAGACGGTATCCCCTGGGCAAGGTAGATTTGTCCCTCATACTGCTATGAGACGCACAATTGCAGAGAGATTACAACACTCCAAACAAACAGCACCACATTTCTATTTGACTGTTGAATGTTTCCTTGATCGTTTATTAGAAAATAGAGCTCAACTTAACGAAATGGCGCCAGCAGGCATAAAAATTTCTGTAAATGACATGATTATTCGGGCAACCGCTATGGCTCTCATAAAAAAACCAGAGGTAAATGGGTGGTTTGAAGAGAATGGGTCTCGGTATTTTGATACTGCAGATATCTGTATGGCTGTTGCTGTAGAAGGTGGTTTGATTACGCCCGTCATTCGGTCTGTTGAAAAGCTAGGGTTGTCAGAACTATCCGAAATTACAAAGGATCTAGCTATAAGAGCAAGGGCAGGTAAATTAAAACCGGAAGAATACAACGGTGGTGGATTTACGATATCAAATTTAGGCATGTTTGGTATAAGAGAATTTGCCGCAGTAATCAATCCGCCCCAAAGTGCTATTTTGGCTATTGGGGCAGGTGAAAAAAGAGCAGTGGTAAAAGATGGTGAACTTACTATCGCAACTATGATGAACGTAACGCTTTCTGCTGATCATCGAATTGTTGATGGGGCCTTGGGTGCGGAATGGTTGCAAATTTTTAAAGGATTTATTGAAAATCCCATTACAATGTTAATTTAATAGAAATAAAAAAGGGTGGTAATGACAGATTCTAAAAAATTTGATTTAATAGTTATTGGAGGTGGTCCGGGCGGATATGTTGGTGCTATCAGGGCAAGCCAACTTGGAAAAAAAGTAGCTGTTATAGAAAAAGAAAATCTTGGGGGTGTCTGTTTAAACTGGGGATGTATTCCAACTAAGGCACTTCTTCGCGCAGCTGAGTTAAAACAAAATATCTCACATTTAGGTGAATTCGGGATTGATATAAAAGGCGAAATTGAAATCAATCTTGAGAGAGTTGTTGCTCGGTCTCGAAAAGTCGCGCAGCGCTTATCGGGTGGCGTGTCTCATTTGATGAAGAAAAACAAAATTAGTGTTTTCAATGGTGTTGCAAAGATTGAAAAAAAAACTCCTAAAGGATGGCAAATCGCTGTTAGTGAAAAAAGTGATTTGTTTTTAGAAGCACCAAATATCCTTCTTGCAACAGGAGCTCGAGCGAAGCAAATCTCTGGTGTGAAAGCAGATGAAGATAAAATTGTTACATATCGAGACGCTATGGTCCCCAAAACAATGCCTAAATCATTGCTGGTCATAGGATCAGGTGCTATTGGGATAGAGTTTGCTAGTTTCTATAACGACATGGGTGTTGATGTAACGATTATTGAAGCTTTGGATCGAATTTTGAATGTTGAAGATAAAGAAATTTCTGAAATCGCTCATAAGTCTTTTGAAAAACGTGGTATTAAGATACACACGTCTGCAAAGATTGAATCAATTTCCAAATCAGAAAAGGAGGTTACTTCCACTATTACTATAGCTGGTAAAAAGCAAAAAATATCCTCTGAAAGAGTAATCATTGCTATTGGCATAATCGGCAACATAGAGAACCTGGGGTTAGAAGAAATTGGAGTAAAAACCGAGAAAGGGCATATCGTAACAGATGGTTTTGGAGCGACAAATGTAATGGGAATTTTTGCTATAGGGGATGTGACAGGACCACCGTGGCTTGCCCATAAAGCCAGTCATGAGGCAATTATTTGTGTTGAAGCTATGAATAAGCAAATTGGGGTACATCCAATAGCTGAAAATACTGTGCCAGGATGCACTTATTGTAGACCTCAAATAGCATCTATCGGTTTAACAGAAGAAAAGGCTAAAGCAGAAGGATATCAGATTAAAGTAGGACGATTTCCGCTTTTAGCTAATGGTAAAGCTATTGCTATGGGAGAAGATGAGGGACTTATAAAAACAATTTTCTGCTCAAAAACGGGAGCATTATTAGGTGCCCATTTAATTGGCGCGGAAGTGACTGAAATGATCCAAGGCTATGCAATTGCAAAATCACTGGAGACAACGGAGGCAGAATTGATGCATACAATCTTCCCACATCCCACAATATCCGAGTCAATGCATGAGTCTGTCCTTGACGCTTTTGACAGAGCGATCCATTTCTAGCATTAAGGGAGTCAATGCTTAATCACATTGTGTATTCTGTCTAATAAGTATAAAGGAGGCAATAGTGCCATCTCCTAATACAACAATTGGTGGCAAGCGCCACCCAGAAAAACAAAAAAATCGGGCCGTACCTCAGCCGAAACGTCCAGACTGGTTGCGAGTGAGGGCCCCAATTGGAGAGGTTTTCGAAGAAACACGTAATCTAATGCGGAACCAAAATCTAGTTACTGTTTGTGAAGAGGCGGCATGCCCTAATATAGGCGAATGTTGGTCTCAAAAACATGCAACTATGATGATTCTTGGTTCGATTTGCACACGCGCCTGTGCCTTTTGCAATATCGCTACAGGCAAACCAGATTTGTTAGACCCTCATGAGCCAGAAAATGTTGCACAGGCTGTAGCCAAGTTAAATTTAAACCACGTGGTTATCACATCTGTTGATAGAGATGATCTTGAGGATGGTGGTGCCACTCATTTTGCACAAACCATAACTGCTATACGTTTGATGTCTCCGTCTACTACTATTGAAATTTTGACGCCTGATTTTCTGCGGAAGCCGGGGGCTTTGGAAATTATTATTGAGGCTAAACCAGATGTATTTAACCATAATATGGAGACAGTGCCTAGATTATATAGAACAATTAGACCAGGGGCTAGATTTGAGCACTCTCTTTCTATATTAGCGGAAGTGAAAAATATCGATCCCATGATATTTACCAAGTCGGGAATTATGGTGGGCCTTGGTGAAACGAATGATGAGGTTGCCTCCATAATGGATGACTTGAGAGACGCAAATGTTGATTTTATGACAATCGGGCAATATCTTCAACCAACTCCAAAACACGCGCCTGTTGATAGGTTCGTAACACCAAACTTATTTTCTTATTTCGAAGGGCTAGGTCAGCAAAAAGGGTTCTTAATGATGGCGTCTACACCATTGACCCGTTCCTCTTATCACGCAGATGCTGATTTTGCAGCCTTAAAACTAGCACGGGAAAAAACTCTCTTATAATGACGGTCCATTCGGAAACAAGAATAATCAAACATAAACCAGAAGATTTATTTGATCTTGTTGCAGATGTGAAGAAATATCCAGAGTTTCTTCCTTGGTGTCTCGCTGCTAGAATAAGAAAGCAGAATGAAAGAGAATTGACAGCAGACTTAATCATTGGTTTTCAAATTTTCAAAGAGCAATTTACTTCTAAGGTTATAGTAGATAGGAATTCGCTCAAGATTGATACGAGCTATGCTGATGGCCCATTTGAATACCTACAAAACCACTGGAAATTTCTACCACATCCTGCGGGTTGTGAAATCGATTTTTATGTAGATTTTGAATTTAAAAATCGATTATTACAAACTGTAATGGAAACATTGTTTACAGAGGCCGTCAGACGAATGGTAAAAGCATTTGAAAACCGGGCAGATGAGCTCTATCTTAATCTGAGTTAAACTATTTGATTTAAACTCTCCAAGGCTTTTTGTGACGCTTGGATGCGCACTGCTTGTCTGTTTCCATGAAATATATATTTATCTACTTTACCGATTTCCCCTTTTTTTAGAATGCAGATGTAAACAAGCCCCACTGGTTTTTCTTCACTTCCTCCTTCAGGTCCTGCAACTCCAGAAACGGCAATTGCAAAATCTGCTTCACCGTTACTCGCTATTAATGCTCCGCTTGCCATTTCAGATACTGTATGTCCAGATACAGCGCCATATAATTCCAAAGTTTCCGCTTTAACGCCAAGCATATCTATTTTTGCCTGATTGCTATAGGTCACAAAACTTCTCGAGAACACAGCGGACGAGCCTGGTATGTCAGTGAGAGCTGCGGCTATCATCCCACCAGTACAAGACTCAGCACAACATACCCGTTTACCTTTACGTTTTAAATTAGATAGAAGTTTTTCTGAAATAAAAGATAGATTATCCAAGTCCAATGTCCCGCCAGTTGCAAAAAAAGAAAAGAATTATGCCAGCCATTAATCCCGCAACTAAATCATCAGCTACGATCCCCACTCCGCCATTTAACCGCTCAGCCCAACTAACGGGCCAAATTTTTGTAATGTCAAAAAATCGGAATAAAAATAATGCCCCAATAAAATACATAACATCATATGGGATAAATAATAAAGTGATCCATTGACCAACTACCTCGTCAATAATTATTTTTCCTGAATCATGAGTATTGGTTGTCTTCGAGTAATTATCCGCCGCTATAACACCGAGAAAACTTACTGCTAAGGTAAGAAGAAGGAATGGTAGCCAACCAATTGGGTGCAAAATATAACCAGCAAAAATTGCTACAATAGATCCAGCGGTGCCAGGTGCTGGAAGTTTACGGCCAATAGGTCCTAATGTTGCAAAATGGCAAAGAATATAGCTAATGGAATTATCCATTGGGGTTTTTCTCATTTATTTTTGCTGGTATAGTCATTGTAACAGTTGCAATAGCGCTTAGTCCTTCTTTTCTGCCAATAAATCCAAGTTTTTCTGAAGTAGTGGCTTTAATTGAAATACTTTGCATCTGTATGTTACATAATTTACCTAATTGCTTTTTAATTTCATCTCTTTTTGGCCCAATTTTTGGCAATTCACAAATAATCGTTAAATCAATAAATTTGATTGCTGCATCCGCATCTCTAACCTTTCTAATTGCATATTTCAGAAAGGTTTCGGAATTAGCATTTTTCCATTTATTATTGGATGGAGGAAAATGACTTCCAATATCACCATCAGCCAAACAACCAAAAATGGCATCACATAATGCATGTATCCCAACATCTCCGTCTGAGTGTGCTTCAATTGCAAAGTCATGCTCTATTTCAATCCCACATAGCTTTATACAATGATTTGCCTCTTTGGCTTTCCAGGGACGAAATTTATGGACATCATATCCAGTTGCAACTCTAGTTTCAAAATTTGTTTCAAGTAATTGTTTCAAATGATAAAAATCCTCCTTAAAAGTAATTTTTTGTAAATGTGGGCTTCCAGTTACAAATGCAACCTTTATTCCATTCATCTCTACTAGACTGGAGTCATCGCTAAAATTCATTTCAGTATTTGACAAATTTTGTTTATGCATTTTCGCATATAAAATTTCATAGCTTCTTTCGATTATCTCAGTTGCAAATATTTGAGGAGTTTGGGCGGAAACTAATTCATCTCGCTTTAAGGTCCGAGTGATATAGGATCCAGAAAAGCTCTTTATGGTGTCACTAGTATTAAGAACAGGAATGACCGCCTTTTCGCCCATTTGAAGTTGTTCTATAATTCTATCTAAAACAGGATGTGGTAAAATAGGTCTCGCAGCGTCATGAATCGCGACAAATGGTTTTCTAGAAAGTGAGTTTCTGTGAAACTTAAGAGCATTCCAAACTGACGCGCTTCTTGTATTGCCTCCTATAACCCAACTTAATCTTGGGTTTTCGTTAAAAAGGGTCTGATCAATATTGGTTTTCTCAGGGAATACAACAATGATAGAATTACATGCAGGATGAGTTATTATATTATCTAAGGCATATCGCCAAAGTGGGATTTTTCCAATGGTAGCAAATTGCTTTTCAAATCCCATTCGCTCGCCTTTTCCAGCTGCGAGGAGAATAACATCAAATTCTATTAGAGAGTATTTTTTCATATTCTTTTTAAAGCATAGAGTTTAAAATTTGTCTATTTTGCATAATTATACTTCTTTGGTGGATTTAATGGAAATAATTGCCTATTATTTACGCAATTTATTATTTATGAGAATGTATTATGCAGCTCAAAGTCGGATCTTTAAAACTTCCGCATGCAGCGGTATTAGCTCCAATGTCTGGAATAACAGACCAGCCCTTTCGCAGGATTGTACGCTTGCTGGGTGGAGGGCTTGTTGTTTCAGAAATGGTAGCGAGTCACGCTATTTTGCATTCAATAAAAAAAGAAATTAGAAAGCTAAAGTTTTCTGCGAAAGAAGAAGCACCTTTCTCCATTCAATTAGCTGGTTGGGAACCAGCAATTATGGCAGAGGCCGCCAAAATAGCGGAACAACTAGGAGCGTCCATAATTGATATTAATCTTGGTTGCCCTGCTAAAAAAGTTACTGGCAAATTTTCTGGCTCTGCGCTCATGCAAACGCCTGAACTGGTGGCAGAAATTTGCTCTGCCGTAGTAAATGCTACAAATATACCTGTTACATTAAAAATGCGACTAGGTTGGGACGATTTGAATAAAAACGCACCTGAAATAGGAATACTTGCTGAAGAAATTGGAATTAAAATGCTAGCAGTTCATGGTAGAACGCGAAACCAGATGTATAGGGGAAAAGCAGATTGGTATGAAATAAGAAAAACGGTAGAGCGGGTCTCAATACCAGTATTAGTGAATGGTGACATTAACAATTTTCATAATGTACGAACAGCAATGGTTCAGTCAGGTGCGCAAGGTGTTATGATTGGGCGAGCGTCTCAGGGTAGACCATGGATTTTAGGGCAGGTGGGAGATTTTCTTTCTAATCGAAAAATAAGAGAGACTCCAACAGTACGAAAGATAAAAGAAATTATGTTAACCCATTTAGAAGATATGCTCACTTGTTACGGTTCGAATGGTATTCGCCTTGCTCGCAAACATATTGCCTGGTATTCGCATGGAATGCCGGGTTCGGCTTCTTTACGAGACGTTGCTAATAACACCCATAATGCGAACATAGTTTTTGAGGCTGTTCAAAGATTCTTTGATGAGCAAATTGAGGCCGCCTAGTGCAGACAAATTTCTTAAACACAGAGGTGAATCTTCCAGCAGGATACGCGGTATTAGATTCATTACCTTATCCGATATTTATTTTGGATAATTCGAACTATTTTACTTGGTTGAATCATGCGGCAGAGACATTTTTCAATTCGAGTCTTGCCATTTTTAACGGCACCTCTGCCGAAGAATATTTTAATTCAGATTCAGATATAATGAAGATGATCTCGCTAGCAAGGGAAAAGATGAGTTCATTGAGTGAACACTCTGTCAGTATTTCTGCTTCAAAATTGAAACAGACAAAAGTTAATATTCAAGTTGGACCATTTTATTCAAATGACAAATACATCGTCGTTTCTTTACAAAAAAATATGCTTGAGCAAGTTGCAAAATCACAGAACCTTTTCAAGGGAGCAGCTTTATCTATGTCGAAAGTTACAGCACTTCTGGCGCATGAAATAAGAAACCCATTGGCGGGCATCCGAGGAGCTGCGCAACTGTTGGAATTAGAGCTAGGAAAAGAGAACCAAGAACTAAGCAAACTTATTGTGACTGAAACTGATAGGATAATTAAATTATTGGAAAGAATCGAAAAGCTATCAGCAGATAAACCCCTTCATTTGGAGGAAATAAATATTCATGAAGTTTTAGACCACTGTTTAATGATAAATAGTTCATCTTTTGGAAAACATCTTTCTATTCAACGCGATTATGATCCGTCATTGCCGCTAATATCGGCAGATAGAGATCTTTTTATTCAATTATTTCTTAATTTGTTTAAAAATGCTTCTGAAGCAACTTTAAAGAACGATGTGCTCGTTGTTAAAACCTCCTATGCATTATCTGCTCCTCATTCCGCCTTAGAACAACTTGGTTCAAATCAATTGCCACTGCAAATAGAAATTATTGATACTGGAAGGGGCATTGCTCCTGAATTGCAGGAATATATATTCGAGCCATTTGTATCTGACAAATTAAATGGATCTGGTCTAGGTTTAGCTCTTGTAGCTTCAGTCGTCTCGGAACATGGTGGTGTAATTGATGTGAGATCCTCTGCAGGTAAAACCCATTTCATAATCAATCTACCTCTAAAAATATTAGGCAAGAACCAAAAATCATTCAGTCAATTAAAGGATGAACTAAAATGACTGAAGTCGCACAATTTATAGTGGCAGATGATGATAGATCAGTTCGCACTTTTCTTGTTCATGCATTGACAAGACAAGGTTATAAGGTGTCGGCAGTGACAACCTTAGCTGGTTTATGGGATTATTTAATGTCTAAACGCGGCAACATACTCATAACGGATGTAGGATTTCCAGATGGAGATGTACTCGATGTATTCCCAAAAATAAAAAAAGAACGTCCAGATTTACAAATTATAGTTATGAGCGCTAGA
Source organism: uncultured SAR116 cluster alpha proteobacterium (assembly GCA_902632595.1). Classification (GTDB taxonomy): domain Bacteria; phylum Pseudomonadota; class Alphaproteobacteria; order Puniceispirillales; family Puniceispirillaceae; genus UBA5951. Next base: position 48,329 of record CACPDC010000006.1, on the reverse strand, counting down.
ACTAACTTATTAACAGCCATTAAAGCTCAAAAATATGAAGTTATAGAATATTTTCCCAAACCATTTGAGCTAGGGAAGTTAATCAAAGCGTGTAATCGAGCAGCGAGACTTAATTCGTCAAGAGGATTATCAGCGCCTTTATCATCAACGACTTCAAGTCCAACAAAAATTATAGTTCCGGAAAATATAGCTTTGCCTTTAGTAGGACAGTCAGTAGCAATGCAAAATACATTTAGATTGTTGACCAAATATTCTACTACAAAGGTTCCAGTTTTAATTCATGCAGAGGCGGGTACGGAAAAAGAAGAAATAGCCCGTACTTTATGTCAAATAGGTAATCAGAAGAAGCAAGAATTTACCTCTGTTAATCTATCCTATATTCCTCCAGAGGAGCATCTGAACTTATTATTTGGGCAAGAAAATATCATAAAAACAGTTACTAAAAATATTTTGTTTATAAATAATATCGATCTTTTATCAAGTGATGCGCAACGAGCATTGATGAGCTTTTTAGATGCAGCAGATTCAAATCCATATAGACCAGCAAGAATCATCGCTGGTACTTGTATTAATCTCAGAAATAGTGTGTCACAGGGATTGTTCAGAGATGATTTGTATTTTTTCTTGTCTTCGGCTTATCTTTCAGTACCTCCATTAAGAGAACGACTTGAAGATGTTAGAATGCTTTCGGGTGTAATTTGTAGGAGCCTTAGTGATGAATTTGGAATAACCAAAACCTTGCAATCTAGCGCTGTTGAACGGCTACAAGTTTATAATTGGCCTGGAAATCTGCGAGAGTTAACATTTTTTATTAGGCGCCTTTTTGTTAATTCTGTTTCAAATGAAATAACAGTTTCTGAGGTTTCAAAAGAGATAGATGAATTGCAAAGCACCTCATTAGAGGATAAAGAAAAATCTCTTGGAGATTCTGCAAAATATCACATCGAAAAATATTTTAACTCTTTAGGAAGTGACCTGCCTTCTTCAGGTTTATTTGATGAGATTTTAAGAGAGGTAGAGAGACCGTTAATACAGGCCACAATGAGGCGAACATCTGGAAATCAGATAAAGGCTTCTAGGATATTGGGAATCAATAGGAACACATTACGAAAAAAAATAAAAGAACTGAAGCTACCGCTTTCACGTGATAGTTATAAATAGGCATAAAGAATGCATTTTCCTGTTACCAAATCTTTTTTTTCTGAAACAAGCGAGACTAGCTTTGTAAAATTACTACAACTCATTTCTGCCGTTGTGTTAATAAGTGTTTTAATTAGCATATTTAGTCTTCTTGCTCTTTCTACGGTGGAAACATTACCCCAAGAATCAGAGCTTTTATTATCTGTCTTTGCAGGTGCTAGTCTTTGCTTAATTGGACTACTCTTTATAACCATAAGACAGATTATAAAGCTGTTTGTTGAAAAAAGACAAAAAAAGGCTGGTTCACAATTACAAATGAGGCTTGCTGTTTTATTTGGTGTGCTAACTGTATTTCCGTCAATAATAGTGGCTAGCTTTGCTGTGTCTGTTGTTGATTATTCTTTGCGAGGCTGGTTTTCAGAGCGTATCTCTACAGCAGTCAACGATTCGGTAACAATTGCAGATGCTTATCTTGAAGAACATACCCGTTCTGTACGTGGACAAGTTCTGGCTATGGCAAATGACGTAAATAGAGATGGCCTAAAATTAGTACAAAATAAAAAAATATTTAATAGGTTTATTACAGATCAAGTTGGAATAAGAAATCTCTCTGAAGCGGTAATCGTTGATGGTACCGGCCAAATAATAGCAAAGTCGAGGTTTGCTTTTTCTATAATATTTTCAGAATTAAATCGTGATTGGTTGAACCGTGCAAGAAATAATGAAGTGGTTATAAGCAGAACTGAGGACAATACCAAGATACAGGCTCTCATAAAACTCAATAATTTTGTGGATGCATATTTACTTGTTGGAAGATTTATTGACTCTGATGTTTTAGAAGCGGTGGATAAAACGCGATTAGCAGTCTCAGATTATCAATCACTGTCTATAAAACAATTTGATCTTCAGATCTCATTAGCAGCCATTTTTGCAGTCATATCTCTATTTTTATTGCTTTCGGCGCTCTGGATTGGCTTAAGTCTCTCGAGCGCTATAACTAAGCCTCTCAGGGGCATAATTTTAGTGGCAGACTCCGTTAGGGCTGGTGATTTAAATTCAAGAGTAAATATCAAAACAGATTTAGACGAAATCTCACTTCTTGGCGTTAGCTTTAATAGAATGATGGATGATTTGTCCTTGACACAGAGGCAACTTGTTAACGCAAACAAACAACTAGACCAGAGGCGTGAATTTACTGAGGCGGTATTATCGGGTGTTTCTTCTGGTGTGATTGGATTGACCAATAAGGGAACTATTACCTTGCCAAACACAGCTGCTTGTTCTTTGCTTGGTTTTACAAAACAGCAGTTGATAGGAAGCCAATTAATAGATATTTTGCCAGAATTTGCCGACTTATTTGAAATTATAAGGCAAGGAAAAAAACGTCAGCATAATACTGAGGTCATAATTGTTAGGAATGAACAACAGCTTTTTCTTCAAGCTGGGATTACTTCGGAGGAGATTGAGAAAAGAATAGTTGGTTATGTTGTTACCTTTGATGATGTAACAGATTTATTGTCCGCTCAGCGCAAAGCTGCTTGGTCTGACATCGCAAGAAGAATAGCTCACGAAATAAAAAACCCACTTACGCCTATCGAGCTTGCTGCGGATAGATTAAAAAAGAAATATAGGCCAGAGGACCCCGATAAAGCAGAGCAATTTGACCAATTTTTGACAGTGATCAGCAGGCAAGTGGGTGATATTGGTAGATTAGTAGATGAATTTTCAAACTTTGCTCGAATGCCAACAGCCGTTCTTAATAAACAAGAATTAATAGGCCTCGTAAATGAACAGGTTCACTTATATCGAAATGAGGATAACAATATAGAAATTTTATTTTCTAAGCCACAAGATTCAATTTACATAGATGCGGATCCAGGTCTGATTAGACAAGTATTTGGAAATTTAATTCAAAATTCAATTGACGCACTCAAGGAAAATAATGTTAAAAAACCTATCATTATGGTTAATTTGAAGAGTGATGAAGCGTTAGTTTATGCAGAAATAAGGGATAATGGACTCGGATTTCAAACTAAAAATTTATCTAAATTGTTTGAACCATATGTTACAGGACGTGATGCGGGCACTGGACTTGGCTTAGCAATCGTACAAAAAATTATTCAAGAACATGGAGGACAAATTAAATTGCAAAATCATGCAGATGGAGGAGCACATATTATTATTTGCATTCCTTTAGCAGGAGACAAATCCCAAAAGGATGAAGCGAAGTGAGTGAAGAAATCCTAATTGTTGATGATGAATCAGATATTCGTTCTTTGCTTAGTCTTACGCTTGAAGATGAGGGCTTTTCGACTGTGCAGGCAGCAAACGCTGAGCAAGCTCGTGATATAGTGTCAAAAAGTTTACCTTCATGTGCAATTTTAGACATCTGGATGCGTGACTCTGATATGGATGGCCTTGAATTACTTACCTGGTGTAAGGCTATTTATCCAGATATGCCAATTTTGATGATTTCTGGTCATGGAACAATCTCAACAGCTGTAGAGGCAATTCGAGATGGTGCTTACGATTTTATTGAGAAACCATTTAAAGCTGAGAGATTAATTCTAACAGTTAGAAGAGCCCTACAAGCAAAGAGACTAGAAATTGAAAATCAAGCATTGAGGGCTAGAACAGCTGTTTATAAACACCCTGATTTCATAGGCACTTCGGCAAAAATTAAGCAGCTTAAAAATAATATCGAAAAAATAGCTCCGACATCGAGTAGAGTTTTGATTCAAGGAAGACCTGGATCAGGAAAAGAGACTATTGCGCGAATAATCCATAATAAATCGTCTCGCTCAGAGTATCCATTCGTAGTAGTCTCTTGCAGTCGACTTACAGGTGAAAAAGCGGATGCAGAAATATTTGGTTCTGAAAATTTTCAATATGGTAGAAGAGTTGTTGGCTTGCTTGAGCAGGCGCATCTAGGAACTCTGTATTTTGACGAGATAAGTGAACTTTCTGCTAACATGCAAGCGAGAATTTTGCGTGCTGTTACCGAGCAAAGATTTAGGCGAGTAGGGGGAGTATCTGAGATAACTTCGGATGTACGTATTATTTCCGCCACGAATGAAAATCCGCAGGAAATGATAGAAAAAGGTAAGTTAAGAGAAGATTTGTACTATCGACTTGCTGTTGTGAATATTTATGTTCCCGAATTGTCCGAAAGAAGAGAGGATATATCCCTTTTAGCAAAACATTTTGTAAAGCAATATTCGGGTTTACTTGGAAAAAAACCAGTCAAACTAGGAGACGATCTTTTAAACGCATTAAGAGCCTTGCCGTGGCCAGGTTCGGTTAGACAATTAAAAAATGTAATTGAAACCATAATGATACTGTCCTCTGATGAAGATAGTGAACCTCTAAATGTATCTGCTTTGCCAAAAATTGAAGAAAATGAAAACCCCGTTGATGAACAAGAAATGCTTAACGAACTATTTATTTCGCTTCCACTCAGAGAAGCCAGGGAGAAATTTGAACGTGCCTATTTATTATCACAAATTAAGAGATTCGATGGAAATATGTCTCATATGGCAAAATTTATTGAGATGGAGCGTTCCGCGCTTTATAGAAAATTAAAGTCAGTAGGGATATCTGAAAACTAAACTCCTTGATTTTTTATGATTTTAGTAGATATAACAACAAAAATTACATTTTAGGGTTTGGTTCAAATGCGTATAGTAATTTGTGGCGCAGGTATAGTTGGAAGCGCCATAGCAACTCATCTAGCTGCTGAGCAAAATGATGTTACAGTCATAGATATCGATGAGGAGAAGGTTCAGCGTATTGCGGAGCACGCAGACCTATCTGCAATTGTAGGACTTGCTTCTCACCCTGATGTTCTTGAGAGAGCAGGTCTCGACCAAGCTGAGTTGATTATTGCTGTTACTGAGTCTGATGAGGTTAATATGGTGGCTTGTCAAATGGCTCACAGTGTATTCAAAACACCTACTAAAATAGCCAGAATACGTTCTAATGCCTATTTGCGTTCTGATCTTAGCAGCAGAATTTTTACTGAAGAGAATATGCCCATTGATTTTATTATTTCTCCAGAGCAAGAAGTTGCATCAGCAGTAAGTCGTCAACTCAGACTTCCAGGAGCATTTGACGTAAAAGAATTGGGCGGCGGAAAAATACAACTCGTCGGTGTGCTGTGTGACAATAATTGCCCTATTATTGATACTCCTTTGCGTCACCTTACAGATTTATTTCCAGATCTTTCCATAACTATCGTAGCAATCTTGCGAGAAAATTTAGTCACGATATCCCGTGATGGAACGGATGAATTAAAGACAGGTGATAGGGTATATTTTGTCTGTGATACGGACCATTTAGAGCGTGCTATGGCGGCTTTTGGCCACCATGAACATCGGACCTCCTCGATCGTAGTTGCGGGGGGTGGAAATATTGGTCAGATATTGGCGCAGGACATTGAATCTGGACAAAGTGATATCAAATCAAAAATCATAGAAGTTAATAAGGACCAGGCACGTAACATAGCTGCAAAACTATCAAACACGAGCGTCATTTGCGGTGATGTTCTAGATGCTGATATATTGAAGGAGGCAAATGTAGGTTCTTCGGAGACATTTGTTGCTGTCTCTAATGATGATGAAGTAAATATTCTATCAGCGTTACTAGCTAAAAGGATCGGAGCAAAATATGCTGTTGTTTTGGTAAATATGCAGGGATTTTTGCCTCTGATTAGTACCCTAGGAGTTGATGTTGTTATAAACCCGCCACAGATAACAGTATCCTCTGTTTTGGAACATATAAGAAGGGGAAGTATTATAGATGTTCATTCTATTGTTGAAGGTTTGGGGGAGGTTTTGGAAGCGGAGGCTGTCTCAGGATCCGACCTTGTTGGTTTACCTCTAAGAAAATCACGCATTCCAAAAGGAGTTACAATTGGAGCTGTTTTGCGTGGAGAGCAAGTCATACCAGCGAGAGGGGACACCACTATAGAGGTCGGCGATCACGTGATCTTATTTGCAAAACAGGGTAAATCGAGGCAAGCAGAAAAAATCATTTCAGCCAAGTAAAATAATTAAGTATTAGAATGTAAAAAAATTTTTTATCAGATGAGTTTTGAATGTCTAGAATTTCCTATGTTAATGGTCGTTATCTTCCCCATAAAATGTCGATGGTACATATTGAGGATAGGGGATATCAATTCGGTGACGGTGTTTATGAAGTTGTTTTAGTTTTAAATAAGAAATTAATTGATTTTGATGGTCATTACAGAAGGTTAAAGCGTTCTCTTGAACAAATTGCTCTGGATTATCATTTTTCTCAAACATTGATTAAGCAGATTATCAATCGGCTTATTAGGTTTAATTTAATTAGCAATGGACTTATTTATCTTCAAGTTACCCGCGGGGTAGCCGAACGTGCGCACCAGTTTCCAGATGACGCTTCAGCTACACTTGTTGTAACCGCTAAACCAATATCAATTAGTCCGGTTATTGAGGGAAAAAAGGCAATCACAACAACTGACCAGAGATGGGACAGACGTGATATAAAAACTATTCAGCTCCTTCCAAATTGTATCGCTAAACAAGAAGCAGTGGAAAATGACGCATTTGAAGCAATTATGGTTATGAATGACGGAACGATTACCGAGGGTGCATCTTCTAATTTATGGATGGTGAATAAGGAAAACCAGCTTATAACTAGAAAAGCAAGCAACATTATTTTAAATGGTATTACTAAGGTAACTATCGCTGAAATAGCAGAAACCCAAAAAATTCAAGTTATAGAGAGAGCTTTTACTGTAAACGAAGCTAAAGGGGCTAAGGAGTTGTTTATCACAAGTGCTACAGCTATAGTCACACCTATAACGCAACTTGATGAACATATGATTGCAGATGGTAACGTCGGTCCAGTATCCTTAGCACTAAGAAATATGTATCTAAAAAAAGCGCTTTAAAATCTTGAGCATAAAAAAGGTCAGGGCATGGAAAAATCACAAAACCTGCAAGACATATTTTTAAATAACGCTAGACGTCAGCGTATATCTGTCACTGTTTTTTTATTAAATGGTGTAAAGTTACAAGGTTTTATTACATGGTTCGATAATTATTCGATTTTGTTAAAGCGAGATGGACACATTCAGTTAATATATAAACATGCTGTATCGACGATTATGCCTGCGACCGCTATAGATTTACAAGAACAGCTCACTCCTGAGAGTGATAATTATCAATAAATAGTGGTTTATGATGATTATTGATAAGATTATTAGAGACAAAGTTACTGTCTTATTAGAGCAAGCATCTTACAATATTATTTTGCCATTCTATAAAAATCTCAGAGAAGACGAAATCGAAACGAAAACAACGTCTGATGATTTCGTAACAACAGCAGATAGACAGGTAGAAATTTTTCTTACCAATGCGCTAATAAAATTAATAAAACATTCTAGTGTTATCGGTGAGGAAGCATCTCTGATAGATAGTGATTATAGTTCTATCCTAAAAAATGAATTTGTATGGACTATTGATCCTATTGACGGCACGAAAAATTACATAGGTGGGAATGAGGCATTTTGCTCCATGATTGCCCTGTTGCATTTTGGGAAAGTAATAGCATCTTGGATTTTTATTCCAACTTCAGCCATTTGCTACTTTGCAGATAAATATGGTGTTCAAGTAAGGTATCCTGACTCGCTATATCATCCTGTTGAGACCAGGAAGTCACATATCAAACATATTCGGGTTTATGATTTAAGTTTCAGTGCGTCTCTAAAGTATCTTAATTCTGAATTAAAAGAGAAAGTCAAGAAGAAGCTCAATTTCATAAAAAAAAGAGTATTTATAGGTAGTGCTGGCATTGAAGCAACACTATTGGCAAATGGCAAGATCGATTTTATATTTTATTCTGCAACTTCACCTTGGGACCACGCACCGGTTGATATATTTAATCGAGCATGTGGAGGAAAAACAGGACAAGTGAACATGACAGATCACTCTTCTATTGAATTGGACCTTTCCAAAAAATCGCCAATTTTGTTCGTTCGCAACTTGAAATTATGGGATGAAATTATTAAATTTTTTAGATAACCAAGGAGCATCTAGAAACAAAGATTTTACTTAATCGTTTTTTTTGCATTATTCCAAAGTGTTTCTAGCTCATTTAAACTCATTACTTTCAGGAGTTGATTTTTTTCTTTTGCGTTTTTTTCCATTTGTCTAAAACGTTTTTCAAACTTTCTATTAGCAAGAATTAATGAAGTTTCTGGTTCAAATCCAGCAAGTCGTGCTATATTTGTAGCAGTAAATAGGATGTCCCCTACTTCATCCTGAATCCTATTTTGGTCAGGGTTATCTGCTTCAAGCTCTATTTTTAGCTCTTGTATTTCCTCATATATTTTGTCGAACACTAGATAAATATTTTTCCAATCAAATCCAACACTCGCCGCACGCTGTTGTAATTTAATAGCTCTTGTCACGGCTGGAAGTGTTGTGCTGACACCATCTAAAAGACTCAGCAATTCATTTTTTTTTGAATCTTTCTCTCTTTCTTGTTGTTTAATTTCCTCCCATGTTTTTTTAATAGCGGGTATGCTTCTATTTGAAGTATCCCCAAAAATATGTGGGTGTCTTCTTATCATTTTGCGGCAAACGGCTGAAATAACATCATCCAGCCGAAAATCACCTTTTTCACTTGCTATTTGGGCATGAAATATAACTTGTAGTAACAAATCACCAAGTTCATCACATAATTTGTCCATATCATTTTCATATATCGCTTCAGTAACCTCATAGGCCTCCTCTATTGTATAAGGTGCTATCGTCTCATATGTTTGTTGAAGATCCCATTCACATCCATTCTCTTTATCCCGAAGCTGTTTCATAATCAAAACAAGTTCGTTCATATTTTTGCTAATCTTTTTAAGTTCTATCGAATCGTTTTGGTCTTTGTTCATGGAATTTCTCGTTTTTGCACATGATAATTTTATTTTAAGCTTAATAAAAATGATAAAATAATCTATGATTTGAGGTGAAATAAAATAATAACATAAATTAAAAATTTAATACCAATTTTTGGAGTATATTTATGGCAGATAGTAAACCAGAGGATAAAGCCGAGAATTTGGTGCAAAATAAAACATTGATTGGTAATATCAGGAGGTGGTTTTTAGCAGGTATTTTGCTCTCCGCACCAGTATTTTTGACGACATACATAACCTGGATAGCGATAGATTTAATTGATACTCAAGTCGTAAATTTGCTTCCAAAAGAGCTTGTGGTGTTCATTACTAGCTGGGTTCCGGGGTTCGGAATTGTTCCAGGCTACGGAATAATTATTGGATTTGTTTCAATCACATTTATAGGTGCATTAACAACAGGTTTCTTGGGTAGGTGGATTGTTCACTTAGGAGAGCGCGTAATGAATACTATGCCTGTTGTTAGGACGATATATGGCAGTTCCAAACAGATATTGGAAACAGTTGTCGCAAGCCAGTCTGAGGCATTTAGAGAGGCTGTAATTTTGGAATATCCGCGAAAAGGAACCTATGTGATAGGATTTGTAACTGGCGCGGCTAAGGGTGAGATTAAAGATAAAATTAAAAAAGAAATTGTAAATGTTTTTGTTCCAACCACCCCAAATCCAACCTCTGGTTTCCTTCTGTTATGCCCCAAAAATGATTTAATATATTTAGATATGGCTGTAGAAGATGCTATTAAATTAGTTGTATCTGCTGGGATTGTTACACCTAATAGTGTTCCTCAGAAAACAAATAAAAAACAAATTGGCAATAAAAAAAAGTTTAAAAAAAATGGATAATTGAACAATTCGTTATCCAGAATATAGATAACGAATAGCCGTATCCTGCTCAAACAAACCAATAAGTACTCGACATGCTTTTCCTTTTGGAGAATTCAGCAGGGGGTCTTCATCAAGAAGCATTAATGCCTGCTTTTTCGCAATTTCAAGCAAGTGAAAATGTGCCGACAAATTAGCTAGTCGGAATTCAGGCACTCCTGATTGTCTTTGACCTAAAACCTCACCTGGACCTCTCAGTCGGAGATCCTCTTCTGCAATTAAAAAGCCGTCATTTGTCTGTTTCATGATGTCAAGCCGTGATTTTGCAACATTGGAAAGTGGTCCCTGGTAAAGCAGCAAGCAAGAAGAACGAATATCACTCCTGCCAACCCGTCCTCTTAATTGGTGAAGTTGAGCTAAACCAAATCGCTCGGCGTGTTCGATAATTATTATTGATGCCTCTGGAACATCAACACCCACCTCAACAACAGTCGTAGCAACCAGAACTCTACTTTTACCTGTTTGGAACGCCCGCATAGCGTTATCACGTTCATCTGGTTTCATTTTACCATGAGCTAAAACGGGGTTTGCTTCTGGCAGTAATTGTTCCAATATTTTCTGTCTCTCTTCCGCCGCCGCGATATCAATTTTATCACTCTCTTCAATTAAGGGACAAATCCAATATGCTCTATTACCGCTGCTAATCGCCTTTGATAATCTTTGTATGACATTACTAATCCTATCTATCTGAAAAGATGTGGTCTTAATTTGGGTTCTGCCGACCGGTTTTTCATCAAGCTGAGATATAGCAAGATCACCATATGCTGTCATCGCTAAGGTGCGTGGGATAGGAGTGGCTGTCATAATTAAAACATCACATCCGCCGCTCTTTTGGCTGAGAATATGGCGCTGCTTAACACCAAATCGATGCTGTTCGTCCACAACAGCCAATCCTAATTTAAAAAATTCGGTATATTCAGTTAAAAGCGCATGTGTTCCGATAACTAACGAAATTGTTCCTGAACTAAGTGCTTGATGTACCTCTTGTTTTTGTTTTTGTGTCATGCTGCCAATTAACAGGACAGGTTGGAGGTCATAGCCGTTTAATAGTTTAGAAAAGGTCTGAAAATGCTGCTTACATAATAGTTCCGTCGGCGCAAGTAATGCTGCCTGTTTACCAGAGGTAATTGTACGTAAGATCGAAATAAGGGCAACAAGTGTTTTCCCTGAGCCAACATCTCCTTGTAATAATCTTAGCATTCGAGAAGTATCTCTCTGGTCTTCTGCAATTTCTGCAAGAACTCGTTTTTGCCCTGTAGTCATTGTGAAGGGAAGGGAGGATATAAATTTTTCAATAAAGTATTCATCACCAACAATCGGGTCGACTAGTTCAGCATTTGACTTTTCGCTTCTTATTAAGCAAAGCGCCAGTTGGTTTGCAAAAAACTCGTCAAATGCAAGTCTTTTTCGATGATTAGAATTCAAATCTAAATCTTCTAAAGATTTTGGTGTATGGCTTTTTATTAAAGCCGTTTTAAAATCTGGCCAATTTTGAGAGACTAAAAGACTTTGGTCTATCCATTCTGGAAGTTGGGGAATTTTTGAAAGCGCATTTAAAGAAGTCTTTCGGAGTAAATTCTGTGTAAGTCCAACTGATAAAGGATAAATAGGTTCTATTGAGGGGATAATGTCATTTCGTTCGGGATTAATTACATAATCGGGGTGTGTCATCTGTTTTTTATTATTAAAGAAATCCACCTTTCCGCTGATGATGATATTATTACCAATCTTATATAGAGATTTCAAATAGTCAGACTTTGCTCTGAAATAAACAATTTCAATTCTTCCGGTACTATTTTCAGCAATTATACTAGCCGGACGTACTCTCCTTCCAATCGGAATATTTATTGATAATACTCTTACAGATAAGGTGACAATCTGCCCATCTATTATTTTGTCTATATCTGGAGATAAAGATCGATCGATTATAGATACGGGAAAATAAAATGCCATATCAATAACAACATGACCTATTCTTTTCGCCATCATTTTAGCGGTTCTGGGGCCAATACCTGTTAAGCTAGTTAATTGTGCAAAGCAGGGGTATAAAATTTCTGGCCTACTAAATTTTATATTTGCCATAGGTCTATTCAAATTTGTAAATATAGGTTAATGATCTCACAAAAATTATAACCTGTCCAATGTGTAATATTTTAATTAGATAAGCAAAATATTACAAATAATAATGAGCTGTTAGTTATGGAAACAAGAGATAATCGTATAAGAAGACTAATTTACCAATCATGCTATACTGGGACCCGAGAGACTGATTTGTTGCTAGGGCAATTTGCAAATAAATATCTGATTACATTAGAAGACCAACAACTAGACGAATATGAGGCGCTCATGTCGCAAGGAGACCAAAATATACTTACTTGGGTAAGGGGAGATTCGAAAATCCCGGCTAATCTAGATGGCAAAGTTTTCTCACTTATAAAAGATTTTAAAACTACACTCTAAGGGAACTATATGAATTCAAATGCAAAAGCGTATTTTTGAGTGTGTGGAAGGTGCACAAAGTCTTTATATTAAAACTAACTCCGTTATTGGTAAACCAATAATTCATATCTCTCGTGATGATATGGAATTGAAGCGAGAAGCAGTTGGATTGTCCATATTCGCGCCAGAGATAGAAGTATTTTGCTTACCAGCATGGGATTGTCTGCCTTATGATAGGCTTTCACCTCATAGTGATATAATAGGCGAACGTATCTCAACTCTTATCAAGCTAGCAACGCAGGACATGCATGATAAAAAAGTTGTCATTTTGCTTACCATAAATAGTTTTTTGCAAAAAATACCTCCCAAAACTTTTTTTAAAAATACGAGTTTGGTGCTAAAAAAAGGAAATGATTATAAATTAGGGGAAATTACCTCCTTTTTTATGGATTGTGGATTTAGCAGAACAAATACTGTTCGTGAATACGGTGAATTTGCTATAAGAGGCGATATTGTTGATATATTTCCAGATCCATTAAGTTATCCTTTCAGAATTGATTTTTTTGGTGAAGAAATAGAGAAAATACGTCATTTTGATCAATCATCTCAATTAGGTTTAAATGAAATAGAACAACTGACTGTAAATCCGGTGGCTGAGTATCGTCTGACAGAAGAATTTAAAACAAATTTCAGAAAAAATTATATTAGATTATTTGGAGCAGACGCAGCCAAGGATCAAATTTATGAGGAAGTATCAGCCGGAAAAACTCCAATTGGTATAGAGCATTGGATGAGTTTGCTACATCCTAAACTTGTGTCAATTACTGATTGGATTTCAAGTGCATCGCTCGTTATACCTCATGATTTCTTCAACTACGCAGAAAAAAGATGCTCTTTGATAGAGGAATTTTATCATTCAAGGCTATCTACCAAGGGACAAGACTCTTTTAGATATAGACCTGTTCCGCCTGAGCAGATGTATCTTTCTTTAACGGATATAAAATCATTGAGTTATATAAAATCACTAGCAATAATATCACCATTTTCTGCGCCAAAAAAAATAAGTGAAAACTTTGAAAAATTTGTTTTGAATGGACAAACTGGCCCAGTTTTCAGTGCATCACAGGACAATAATTTTAGTCCTTCTCATTCAGCCGCACAAATGATAGAGCAAGAACTCAAAAATCGTTGTATTATTTTGGTTGCTTCGAGTAAAGGTGCTGTCGCCAAATTAACAGAGCTAATATCCACTCATTTATCAGCTTCAATTACTCCACTAAATCCAGCAATTAAGATAATCACAGGTCATATTTATTCTGCCGTCTGGTCTATTCCAAATGGATTTATGCTGCCTGATTCTTGGGTATTAAGTGAGCAAGATGTATTCGGAAGTCGGCAAAATAGACCTGCAGGAAGACGTAGGCGTTCAGATGAATTTTTGCGCGAGGTGTCAGCTTTGCAAAAAGATGATTTAGTTGTTCACATTGAACATGGAATAGGTCGATATGATGGCCTAGAGAATGTGCAAAGTGCTGGCGGAGAGCATGATTGCTTGCGATTGATTTACGCAGGTGGCGATAGATTATACATACCCGTAGAGAACATTGATTTGCTCTCAAGATACGGACACCAGACGGGTGATGCCTCGCTTGATAGATTAGGTGGTGTTGCTTGGCAAGCAAAAAAAGCAAGAATAAAAAATAGAATCAAGGAAATGGCTGATGAACTTATTAAGATTGCTGCGAACAGAAAAACAAGTAAGGCAGAAAAGCTAAAGGTACCTGCAGGCATATTTGACGAATTTTGTGCCCGCTTTGAATTTGCTGAAACAGATGATCAACTTGATGCCATTTCAGATGTAATTAGTGACCTCGCTTCAGGTAAACCTTCAGACAGACTTATTTGTGGTGATGTTGGGTTTGGTAAAACAGAGGTTGCTTTACGGGCAGCTTTCGTTGCTTGTATGAGTGGCTATCAGGTAGCACTTATCACGCCTACAACACTTCTTGCGAGGCAGCATGGAAAATTATTTGAGGAGCGTTTTAAGGGCTTTCCGATACAAATAGGTATTCTCTCAAGAATGACCCCGCAGAAAAAAGCTGCTCAAACAAAAAAAGAGGTAGCAGATGGCACTTGCCAAATGGTAATCGGCACTCACGCGTTGCTATCAAAAAAAATGCTTTTTAATAATTTAGGGCTCATTATTGTAGATGAAGAGCAACACTTTGGCGTTTCACAAAAAGAACAACTTAAAAAAATTCGAGGCGATATTCATGTTCTTACACTCTCTGCAACGCCTATTCCGCGCACATTGCAAATGGCATTATCGGGAGTAAGAGCGATGTCCTTAATTGCCACACCGCCCGTTGATAGACTCGCAGTAAGAACATTTGTAGGTCCTTGGGATCCAATTACACTTAGAGAAGCAATAATGCGCGAAAAGTTAAGAGGTGGGCAAATTTTTGTAGTATGTTCGCGGATTAAGGATATGCAAAAATTATATGACCGAATTACAAAGCTTGTGCCTGAAGCATCTATTATATCTGCTCATGGACAAATGAATCCGCTTGAATTAGATAGAGCAATGACCGAGTTTGCAGATGCTAAAGCAGATATTTTATTGTCAACACATATCGTGGAATCTGGTATTGATATCTCGACGGCTAATACAATTATTATTCACAGATCTGATATGTTTGGTCTATCCCAATTGTATCAACTACGTGGGAGAGTAGGGCGAGGCAAACAAAGAGCATATGCTTATCTTACCACTGATCCACAAATATCACTTACTAATCAAGCAAAACGAAGATTACAAATAATGCAAACCCTTGATAAACTCGGCGCAGGGTTTTCACTTGCATCTCACGATATGGATATTCGGGGTGCTGGAAATTTGCTTGGTGACGAGCAGTCAGGGCATGTCAAAGAAGTCGGTGTTGAATTATATCAAGATATGCTGCGGCAGGCCGTTGCGTTATCTAAAAAAAGGCAAGATGCAGAGGACGAATCTGAAGTTGAGGAAGAAAGCTGGTCACCGCTGATTAGTATAGGAACCGACGTGCTTATACCTGATACTTATATTAAAGACTTGACAGTTCGATTATCTTTGTACCGTAAAATTGCATCTGTTTATGACCAAGCATCTCTTCAAGATATTAAGGTTGAACTAATTGACAGATTTGGCCCGATACCAGAAAAAGTCAAAAACTTATTACAGCTGGTTGAACTAAAACAAATCTCGAAAACAATTAATATTCAGAAAATTGAGGCAGGGAATAAAGGCTTCTCAATTCAATTTCGCAATAATCAATTCTCGAGACCAGAAAAACTAATTGCGTGGATCAGCATACAAAAAAATAAAATACAATTACGTGCTGATCACAAATTAGTGATTAGGCTTGATTTGTCAAATGTAGCTAAACGTGCGGAATATTTGAAGACAAAATTATTGCAAATAAAAGAGCTATTAGATTAGCCAGATATTGCTGCATCGATTGTAGTAAGCAAAATATGTTCAGGATGGGCACCTGCTAGAGACATTTGGCTGTTAAAGACAAAAAACGGAACACCATCAATACCCAGACGGTTTGCTTGCATTAGGTCAAAATCTAGTGTCTTTTTGGCAGTTATTATTTTTTCCTGATTTGGATAGGGTGAAGAATTAAAAGAATCTAATATTTCCTTTTGTATGTCGCTGTTACTAATGTCCTTTCCATCGAGAAAATATGCTTTAAAAAATAACTCACTCAGCTTGTAGCCATTTATTCCACTCGCAATCAAAATTTCATGAATGGAACGTGAATCAGGTGTTTTCGTAATGCCTTCAAAATTAAAGTTAATGCCTGATTGTTGACCCGCTTGCTCTATCCTGCTGTAAACTGATGAGGCTGCATGCCCAAATTTTGCTAGCAGATATTGCTTTCTATCTATACCTGCTTTTGGAATGGAAGGATTAAGCAAAAATGCTCTCCATTTAAGTTCGACATCTAATTCACATCGACTCATCAGAGCCTTTTCAAGTCGCTTTTTCCCAATATAACACCAAGGACAGACTATATCTGCAAAAATCTCAATCTTTAGTGTACGCTTCATGGTGTTAATAGCTAGTATAAATTTTTTCTAGATTATGTTAATTCTAATACTAACACAATGAAACATTATTATTGCTTTAATTCTTTTTTAAAAGGAAAAAAATTTGGTTCAGGATAATAATGAAAAATCTTTTGAGATTGCTGTTTCTAAGCGTGATGAATTACTCACACAGGCGAAAACGATTCAAATATCATCTTGTAATGTCACGGGGTCTCAAATCGAATGGGGTGTTGCGCCCTTTGTCAGAGAAAAAGGTATATTTTTTATTTATGTCAGTGAGCTTGGTAGACATGTTCGCTTTATATTAAATAGAAACCCAGTTTTATTTAGTATTGTAGAAGATGAATTATCTGCCAAGAATATTTGGGCTCGCGTTCGTCTTAAGTTTACGGCTGAAATTAGGGAGATTAAGAGAGATTCCCAAAATTTCCAGATAATAAGTGATAAAATCGCTACACGTCATGGAAATGTAATGAATATAATAAAAGAATTTTCAGATTTTCATTTATTTTCTATCACGCCCTTATCTGGTACGATAGTAACGGGTTTTGGCTCTGCTTATAAGGTAACAGGAATTGATTTTAAGCTCTCAGATCAACCATCATCAAACAGCTAATCCAGAAAAACCCGTTTTATATTCGTTTAGGCGCTGTCCTTTTGCTATAAGGGCTCGCCTTGTTTTAAAAGTATGCAAAATATCAGTATTACTGCGCGAGATTGAATTGAGTGATAAACCACAATGCATGATAGCGATATCTTCGAAAGCTACTGTTCCTATTCTCAAATTGCCGAACAGGATTTTAGATCAGTCAATGGATATTATTTTTTGGGCACTTTCTTACAATGATCCCTGTAACATTTTGGATGGGTGGATGGTGGATAAAGAGTACAGTGAATATTTTTTAGATAGTTTGGATAATGAATTCAAAAATAATTTAGACAGGTATAAATATTCATCTCGGTATAAGTTAGAGGAAGAAATTTTGCATCGCAATAAGGGTTTGTTATGGATTGAGCAATTAGAGAAAAAACTTAAAAATTCGGAATATTTATCAGGAGATAAAAAAGGAATTTTTGATTATATTTCCCTTCCTTTCATCCGTCAGTATAGAATTGCAGATCCAGATTGGTTTGACCGGTGTGACTTACCTAATGTACAAAAATGGCTTTCGGAATTTGAACAGTCTCCTTTATTTCAGTATGTCATGAAAAAAATGCCAATTTGGAAAAAAACTGGTAAAGAGGTAGAATTTTAAATATCTATAATGCGGAAAACCTTTGGTATTTGTATTTAATACTTACAAATCTGCCATTAATTAAGCTTACTATAAGTATCTTATTTAATCTTAATCTTCAACCAGTCTTAGGCAATTTTGAAAAGGCTTGAAGTGCTAATTCTCTTGAATTTTTTTGGTCTACAATTGGCATTGGATATGTTTTACCAAGTTGAACGCCGCTTTGTTCCAATACCTCACTAGGTGCTTGCCATGGGCAGAACAGATATTTTTTTGGCATTTTAGCAAGTTCTGGAACCCATTTTTTAGTGTAAAAACCATCTGTGTCAAATTTTTCACCTTGTGTGATGGGATTAAAAATACGGAAATATGGAGCGGCATCTGCTCCACAGCCAGCAATCCATTGCCAACTTGCCGAATTAACGCACAGGTCTGCATCTACAAGACAATCATGAAACCAATCTCTCCCATGATGCCAATGTTGAAGAAGGTTCTTTACAAGGAATGAGCCTACAACCATTCTAAGTCTATTATGCATGTAACCGGTTTGATAGAGCTCTCTCATGCCGGCATCAACTATTGGGAAGCCTGTCACACCTCTTTGCCAAGCCTTCAGACTTTTCTGCGTGGTTTGCCAGGAAAAAGAGTTGAATTTAGTATTTAGATTCTCATTTGCTAGCGTCGGATAGTGAAAGTGTAAATGGTGAGCGAATTCGCGCCATCCAAGCTCAGATAAAAAGCTATCTAAATTGGAATCTCCAGGTTCAATTATTTCTTGAGCTGCATACCATACTTGATTTGGCGATAATTCCCCGAAATGAAGTCTAGGTGATAATCGCGAGACTGATTTTTGAGAAGGAATGTTTCTACCTGATTTATAACTTAATATACCATTTTCAAGAAATTCATTGAGACTATCCAGAGCCCCTTTTTCACCTATGCTCCAACCTTCAATCATTTTGTAATGCCAACTTTCGTTTGGTAGCAAATCGAGTTCCTCCAAGGCACAATTACTTGTTGTATTAAAGGAGTTGTCGAACTGAATATTAGAAGGATAATGTTTAGGCTTACGTGGATGTGCGGCTCCAAGGCAACCTCTTCGATAAAAGGGTGTAAATACTCGATAATGAGTACCGTCAGATTTATATATTTCTTGTGGCTCCCATAAAAGAGAGCCTTTAAAACTTTTTACTTCAATGCCCATGCCTTTAAGCCAGTTTTTTATTCTGGTATCTCGTTCCATTCGCCACGGCTCATAGCATCTATTCCAAACGATTTTTTCAAAATTCGTCTCTTGTATAATTTTAGCGATAATTTTATCCGCCGCTCCCTTAAAAAAAATTAAATTACCATTTAATGACTTATTCAAATTTATTAAAGAATGGTGTAGCCAAACGCGACTTGCTGAGCCCATTTTTTGTGAGGAAGCATTTATATCGTCTAGAATATAGATCGGGATTACTTTACCACTTTTAGCCGCTTCTATAAGGGCAGGATTGTCATTCAGCCTCAGATCTTGACGAAACCACATTATCGTTTTCATATCTATGATACCTTTATTTACTAACAGCTACTCAACTAAATATTTATTCGATAAAAATCGCCTTTCGGACTAGTTTAAAATGATTTTTTCAAAATTCGTTAAGCTCTGGCCAGCGAGCGCTGAAACGTTGATAATTTGCATGGGATAACCTTACTTTCAATTTCTCAATTCCAGAATCATCAAAGGATGAATATTGTACAGTTCCGTTTTGATAAAGATAAGAACGAGCATCACCAAAAACAGAAGTTAATTTAAAAGTATAGATATTTGAATTAGCATTTATTTTTTTTTCTATTAAATCAAATAAGGTATTAAAATTTGCAAACGAGATTGCAGAAATAAAGATAGAACGTGGATACATATGTCCTAATTCATTTCTTTTTTCTTCGGAAATTAAATCAGATTTATTCATTATATGGATTATTTTTTTGGATAAATCATCATTATCAATGCCAAGTTCATTTAGAATCTTATTTACATCATTAGCCTCTTCCTCTAGAAATGGCGACGAAGCATCATGCACATGCAGCAAGAAATTAGCCTGCACTACTTCTTCTAAGGTACTTTTAAAGGCTTCAATCAGCTCTGTTGGAAGCTCACTAATAAAGCCAACAGTGTCTGTAATAATGATTTTCTGTCCTGATGAGAGTTTTACTGTTCTTATAGTTGGATCGAGTGTTGCGAACAACATATCTTTTGCTATTACTTTTGCTGAAGTAAGCGCATTAAATAAGGTGGATTTACCAGCATTCGTATAGCCAACCAATGCAAATGTCGGTGTTTCAGTGCGACTTCGATTTGACCGTTGAATTTTTCTCGTTCTTTCAACTTCCCTCAAATCCTTCTGAATTTTCACTACTCTTTTCAGTAACATGCGTCGGTCTAGTTCAATTTGTCTTTCTCCTGGTCCACCAAGAAAACCGCTGCCACCTCTTTGTCTCTCTAGATGTGTCCAACTTCTGACCAGTCGTGAACGCTGAAAGGTGAGGGATGCTAATTCTACCTGTAGTCTGCCAGCATGTGTGCTCGCTCTAGCTCCAAAAATCTCCAAAATTAGTGCTGTCCTGTCGATAACCTTGCAGCCAAGAATTTCTTCCAAATTTCTTTGCTGTACAGCGCTTAATACACAGTCAATTATGATTAAAGGAGGTTCCCTTTCTAATTCTACTCTTTTTTTCATAATATTTATAAAGCCGTTACCAAGGTAGGTTCCTGCTTTTGGCGAATACATCTTTACAATTTCTGAATAGATTACTTCAAGCTGGATTGCTTCAGCTAAACCACAGGCTTCGTTCAAAAGAGCTTCTGAGCTTCGAGTGGTCTGTAATATCTTTATTTCAGGATGTATAACAATGGCGAGACTACTCATTTTTGCCGCATCCCAATAAATGAGATACAGGAATGTAGCTTTATAGTTGCGCCCAGAATTGTAAAACCCTTAATAAACAAAATTACCTATAGACAGTATCACTATCAGTATTTTTAGTAGAGCGCGCTATTGCCATAATCATATCAGCAAGCGAAACTGTTCCAATCTTCTTTCCATCTTTTACTATGACAGCTCCATTTGAACCAGATTGAGATACTATTTGTAGGGCATCTTCTATAATGACCGTATCTTGTATTTCGGGACCTTGTACAGAGTCTTTATTCGTCATCACAGAACTGACCTTCAATACTCTAGCTTTGTTGATATCTTTTATGAAATCAGTAACATAATCATCTGCTGGGTGCAGAATGATGTTCTCTGCAGTGCCAGATTGAATGACAGCACCGTCCCTTAAGATTGCAATGTTGTCTCCGAGTTTTAGCGCTTCATCCAAATCATGAGTAATAAAAATTATAGTTTTGTGAAGTTTTTCTTGAAGTGATAATAAAACATCTTGCATGTCGGACCTAATTAAAGGATCTAAAGCCGAAAAGGCTTCATCCATTAGCAAAATATCAGCGTCTGTTGCGAGTGCGCGTGCCAAGCCCACACGTTGCTGCATGCCACCAGAAAGTTGAGCGGGATAATGGTTTTCGAACCCACTTAAGCCAACACTTTCAATCCACTGATTGGATTTCTCGAATGCTTCTTGCTTATTTATACCTTGGATGGTAAGACCATAACTTACATTTTCTATGACTTTTCTGTGTGGTAATAGACCGAATTTTTGGAAAACCATACTGGCTTTACTTCTTCTAAAATTTCTCAAGTCAGCCTGAGACATAGATAGAATATTCTCCCCATCTACGAGTATGGAGCCTGCTGTTGGCTCTATCAATCTATTAATATGTCTTATTAAGGTAGATTTTCCAGAACCAGAAAGCCCCATTATCACTTGTAGTTGGCTTTTTTTTACTTCTATGTTTACATTATCAAGACCTAAAACATGCCCGAAATTTTCTAACAAATCTGTCTTCGATATTCCATTTTTTACCTTTTCGATCATTGATGCTGGATTAGAACCAAATATTTTATAAAGGTCTTTTATGGCTACTTTTATATCTGACATTATTTCATACTCTCAGTGTGAGCCTGCAGACGCTTTCCAAATTTTTGAGAAACTCTATCAAACAAAATTGCTAAAACAACAATTGCAAGGCCATTCATTACACCCAATGCTAAATATTGGTTTGAGATAGCTCTAAGCACTGGCACACCTAAACCTTTTACTCCAATCATTGAGGCTATTACGACCATTGATAATGCCATCATAATAGTTTGATTCACACCTGCAAATATATTGGGAAGAGCTAATGGTATTTGTACACCTAACAACTTTTGACTGTAACTCGCCCCAAACGCTTCTGATGCTTCCATAACGTCTTTATCAACCAACCTTATTCCCAAATTTGTAAGACGCACAATTGGTGGGATAGCGTATATGCAAACCGCTAGTAAGCCAGGCACTTTTCCTATTCCAAGAAGCATTACTACAGGTATTAAGTAAACAAAACTTGGTATTGTTTGCATTACGTCTAAAATTGGGGTTATCAAAGTTTGCGCTCTGTTGGATCTGGCCATTAAAATTCCAATTGGAATCCCGACGCTTATACAAACTATGGTTGCTACAGAAATAATAGCCAGTGTCGCCATAGTATCTTCCCACATATCTAAATATCCAATAACTAAGAAAGCGAGAATAGCTCCAAAAGTAAGTTTTAAACTTCTTGATCCAAAATAAACTAAAATAGCTATTGCAGTCATTACTATTGGCCACGGAGAATTTAGAAACAATCTTTCTAGCCATACTAAAAAATAGAGAAGCGGGTCAAAAAAATGTTCAATCGCCTCTCCGTAATCTCGAGTAAAGTCTTTGAAACTCTCATCGATTCCTTTTTTAAAGTCTCTTAATTCAGCTCTGCCCATTTTTGGGAATTCGGCGAAAAGGCTCAATGTCTCCTCCGTAAAAAGAAATGGGCCATATAGAATGGCCCATTTTTTATATTATATTTTATTAAAGAGCTCTTTTAATAAGTGCAGCACCTTGTGTTGTCACCCATTGACCCCAAACGTCTGGGTGTCTCTCCAAAAACTCATATGCTGTGTCTTCTCCACTAGCCTGGTTTTCTGCCATCCAAACTAGCATTTCCATCATTACGTCTGAAGGAAAACTTCTCTTCTCTATGTAAGATTTACCAGCTTTTGGGCCATTTTCGATAAAATTGGCTGCTACAACGGATGTAACTTCGGATACAACCCAACCAGACGGTTTCGGGTCTTGACATTCTGGGTCCATTAAACAGTTATCCCAATTGTCGTTTCCAGCGAAAGGTCCCATATCAAGCAATGATAGGCCGCCTTGAGCAGCCAAAACAGTTGGTCCCCAATAATATCCAAACCAGTTTTCTCCACGAGTTATTGCTTTTTGAATAGAGCCGTCTAATCCAGCCGATGAACCAGAGTCAATTAGCATCCATCCTTTTGCTTCCATATCAAAGGCTTTAAATAATTGATTTGTCGCAATTTGGCATCCCCATCCGGATGGACATGTTACAATACCACCTTTAGAGGAATCTTCGGGATGAGGAAAAAGGTCAGGTCTAGCTAAAACATCATCAAGAGTTGTTAGGCCATTCTCCTGCATAGCTGTAGTACTTATCATCCAACCTTCACCAGCGCCTGTTATAGGTGCGCCATTTAACATGAAAAGGCGTCCTTCTGACTCAGCTTTCGCTAGTGGAGTTTGTACAGCATTAGCCCAAAGCTCGGGTGCTATATCTGGAACGCCTTTTGTATCCATTGAGGCAAAAGTAGTCATTGTTGCGCCCGGGATAAGTTCAACTTTGCAGCCGTACCCTTCTTCTAAAATAATTTTATCAACATTGGCCATAAACTCTGCTGAAGCCCAGTCCATTTCTGCTATGGTGATGTTACCACATGAATCATGACCACCTGCGGATGCTGATCCAGCGATAAAGACGCTGGCTATCGAAACGAGAGCGCCCTTTAAAATTTTATTCATTTGTTCCTCCTAGAACTTTTAAATTTAACCCTTCCAACCTAGCAAGATAGAGAATTGCTTGGCAACAGTGTAAATTGCTTTTTTTTAGAGAACGATAAGAATTTTAATAAATAACTGCAGAACTTAAGCAAATATTTTACAATCTTGCTGAAACTGTGGCTCGAAACGCAAGTGTATTCAAAAAAAATGTATATTTTTATCTCAGTCTAGTGATTTAAAATTTGGCTTAAGAATAATTTTGTTCTGTCAGATTTGGGATTATTAAAAAAGTTTTTAGGGTCATTTTGCTCTACTATTTGTCCTTCATCCATAAAAATTACTCTATCTGCTACTTTATTAGCGAAGCCCATCTCATGAGTGACAACTAGCATTGTCATACCTGATTCCGCTAACTCAATCATAGTCTCCAAAACTTCCTTAATCATTTCAGGATCGAGAGCAGATGTTGGCTCATCAAACAACATTACCCTAGGTTGCATACAAAGCGCTCTTGCGATAGCCACACGCTGCTGTTGACCACCTGACAACTGCCCAGGATATTTTTTTGCCTGATCTGGAATACGTACTTTGGTTAATAAGTCCATTGCTAACTCATCTGCTTCCATTTTAGATTTTTTTCGAACCCAAATGGGGGCTAGAGTACAGTTTTCTAAAACAGTAAGGTGTGGAAATAAGTTGAAATGCTGAAAAACCATTCCAACATCGCTCCTTATTTCATTAATTTGTTTTACATCGTCAGTTAACTCTGTTCCATCAACTACGATACTGCCTTCTTGGTGTACCTCTAGACGATTTATACACCTAATAAGAGTTGATTTGCCAGAACCAGATGGACCACATATTACAATTTTTTCAGTCTTATTAACTTGCAGGTCAATGTCTTTGAGCACATGAAATTTACCAAACCATTTGTTAAGTTTGTCGATTTTAATTATAGGAGGATTTGTATCTAAATTTACCTTTTTGGCTTTTGTAGTTTGTGTCATTCAACCCTCCTTTCGGTGTCAAGTTTTTTCTCTAAACTCTGACTGTAACTGGACATTCCATAGCAAAAAATCCAGAAAATGAAACCTGCAAATAAATAACCTTCTATATCATAACCGTTCCAGTCAAGAGATCGAGAAGCTGTTTGTGACATATTTAGTAAATCTAATAACCCAATAATAGAGACCAAAGATGTGTCTTTGAACAGAGCAATGAAGGTGTTCACGATCGATGGTATCGAAATTTTAAGTGCTTGTGGCAATATGATAAAAATATTTCTGCGCCAGTATCCCATACCTAAAGCCATTGATGCTTCACCTTGGCCTTTATCTATAGCTTGTAACCCACCCCTCACAGCTTCAGCAGTATATGCAGATTGAAATAACGTTATTCCAATCATAGCTCTCACAACCTTGTCAAATTCTACGCCTGATGGGAAAAATAGTGGAAGCATAACAGAAGCCATAAAGAGAATAGTTATTAAAGGAGTGCCTCGCCAAAATTCAATATAAGTCACAGATAAAGCCCTTATAATAGGCATTTCTGACCGCCGTCCCAATGCTAGCAATATACCAAGTGGTAATGCTAATATTATTCCCACAAATGCTAGAGCGAAAGTGAGAAGAAATCCCCCCCATTGTGTAGTATTAGAAACAGGAATGCCAAAAAATCCTCCATAAACTAAAACAATAAAAATAATTGGGTAGATGGTAAGCAAGAACAACATTAACCATTTTTTGTGAGGTGTTTTCTCAATGACGAGGGGTACGAGTATCAAAGCAAAAAGGCTTAACGCCGCAGTAGGACGCCAAATTTGCTCTGGATTAGCCGCAAAATATAATCCAAATAATAATTGGTCGAACCTCACTTTTATAAAAGTCCAGCATGCACCAGCTTTATTGGCATCGCAGATAGATCTATCTGAACCTGATATATTTGCACTAAAAATAGCCCAATCAAGAAAAGATGGTAAATAAAGATAAAATAAGTACAAAAACAGAATAGTAGTTAAGGTATTAGTAGCAGAACTAAATAAGTTTTGACGGGTCCACGCAATTGCTCCCACAGAAGACCCTGGCGGGCTTCTATCTGGTAATTTCACAAACGCTTCAGTTTTACTCATAAGTCTACCGCTCTGTTATTTGAACTTTTCGATTGTACATGTTTAAAATGAATGAAGTGAACAGACTCATACATTCGTAAACGATAATTGTCATCGCTATAATAATTAATGCTTGGCCAGTTTGGTTTAGTGAAATACCTGCCCAAACAGCAACTATCTCCTCATATCCAACGGCTACTGCTAAAGAAGAATTCTTTGTTAAATTTAAAAATTGGCTAATTGTAGGAGGAATTATTACCCTCATTGCCTGCGGAATTATGATCATATTTATCATTTGAGAACGATTAAGCCCAATAGACTTAGCAGCTTCTATTTGTCCCTTGGATACAGAAGATATGCCAGCACGAACATTTTCAGCGATGAAGGCCGATGTATAGATTGTTAAAGCAAACCAAAGTGAAAAAAGAGGCAGTGGTAGTTGACCTCCACCTTTAAAATTAAATTTTCCAAGTACGGGAACATCAAATTCAAGGGGGCCACCCAGCAAGTAGTAACTCAGAAATCCAATAGAACTAAGAATTAACAAGTTATAAATAAAAATTGGGCGTTTGATTCCAGTTTGCTCAAAATTTTTCTTTGCCCACCTACTCAGCAAAATACAAAATATTACTCCAAGTAATAATATAAAAACCCAAGCGTTGAAACTTGACTTATCTTCAATAAAAGGAATAGGGGTGTGCAGTCCACGACTATTTAAAAAAATATATCCAAATTCAATTGATTTCTTTGGAGGAGGTAATGTTGCGAGAAAAACAGCAAAATTCCAAAACATGATTTGCAGAAGTAATGGAACGTTCCTGAAAATCTCTATATATATAAGAGCACACTTGGAAGCTAGCCAGTTTGGTGACAATCTGACAATTCCAACAATAAATCCTACAACTGTTGATGCAAAGATTCCCAAAATTGCTATTAAGAGCGTGTTTAAAATACCAATGTAAAAGACTTCGATATAGGTTGTTTTACCAAGTTCAAAATTTAAAAATGGGCTGAAGCCGATTTTGAATGGAGCTACATCATCGAAAAAGCTTGTACTTGTCTGAATTCCGCGCTCTACAAGATTAGAAACGGTGGTTTGGTAGATTGAAAAAATAAAAAATGATACTAGTGTGAGCACAAGAACTTGCACGAAAAGCGACCTTAATTTTGGGTCTCTATAGAATGGAATTTTTGTCTTACGCACTTTTGTTCTCGCAAAAAAGGTCGAAGGGCTTTACCCTTCGACCGGTTTTGATATGGGTTATTAGCGGATTGGTGGTGCGTAAAGAATTCCACCACGAGTCCACAGATCATTCACGGAACCTGCCCTTGGAATTCCGATAGGCTCCACTGTAGCCTCATAAATTTCACCATAGTTACCTACTTGTTTAATAACTTGGTATGACCAATCTGCCGAAAGGCCTAGTTTTTCTCCAGTATCACCCTCGGCACCAACTAATCTGCCAACTGACGGATTGCCAGGGTTTGCTACTAGCTCATCAATATTACTAGAAGTAACACCAAGTTCTTCTGCATTTATCAAAGCGTATAGAGTGAATGCAACAATGTCCATCCATTGGTCATCGCCTTGTGCTACTACAGGACCTAGTGGTTCTTTCGAGATGGTCTCCGGCAAGATAAGGATACTAGATGGATCTGCCATCTCAGTACTTAATGCCGCAAGTTGGGATTTATCAGAGGTAAGTACATCACATGCACCACCTTCAAACCCCTCTCTTGTTTGGGTAGAGGTTTCATATCCGACAGGTGTATAATCCATATTATTGTTACGGAAATAATCAGCCATGTTTAACTCTGTTGTTGTGCCAGCCTGAACGCAAATACTCGCACCATCAAGTTCTAAAGCAGAGCTAATGCCGGCATCTTTCATTACCATAAACCCTTGCCCATCGATATAATTGTAGTAGGTAAAATTCAGTCCTAATGAAGCTTCTCTTGTTAAAGTATGTGTAGTATTTCGAGAAAGGACATCTATTTCGCCAGATGATAGAGCGGTAAAACGCTCTTTGGCTGTTAATGGGATATAGGTTACCTTAGATGCATCCCCTAATACAGCTGCAGCTACTGCATCACATACAGCAGCATCAATACCTACCATTTTGCCGGCATCATTAGGTGCTGAAAACCCAGGCACGCCGCCACTGACACCACAACGTAAATCACCGCGTGCTTGAACCTCTTCTAAAGTAGAAGCACTCGCTGTAGTCGCGAAAGCGATTCCAGCAATTGCTACGCTTGTTACAAGCGAAGTTATTTTTTTCATAATTTTCTCCTATTATTTTTTTCTGGAACCAGGTTAAAAAGCACCAGTTGTCGGTTTAATTAATATTTTTATCTTCCAAATTCAACACATTTAAGACTTGAGAAGAAAATAACTATTGAAACTGAGTCCTTCAAAAGCTTGTTTGTACGTAATTTAAAATCAAAAAACCCCTTGTATGATTAAAAATTTTTATTCGTAATTAGATTTAATGCTTATTAACAATAAGTTATATATTGAAAATCTGATTTTCAATCGTTGAAAAAGACCAATCGTTAGAAATCTGAGATGTTTTTTAAACAAGTTCAGTTTTATTTGGAAATATATTTAATAAATTTTTTTTTAAAAATCAAAACCAATGATTCTCGATAATTAATTTAACAAATATTTTTCTTTATAATTTCCACACTTATTTTTTTGGTAAATTAGAGTTTTTGTAATTATTCGTAGATATAAGTTTTGTGATCATACTCAGACATTTAGTATTCATTACCGTATAATATTATCTTTTATACAAATTAAAAATAAAAAAGGTATATTTTGTGTGTTTAAATATGCACAGACAAATTTAAAATCAAAAAATGGGATAACATTTTAATCTCACTTGATTGCAAGCCAGTGCTGCAATGATGAAAAGGATGATTGTATGAGCTTAGATGAAGATTTAAAAAATATTTGTGATGATTGGTTAAATATTCACAGAAAAACAGGGTATGTTCCAATTTCCCTTATTCAGATGCGGTTGATTAATTTTGAGCCAGGTAATTTAAACACAGCAAATAAGGTGACAAATTTTAGGAAAACTTTTTCGGAGATGGTTGCTTTGAACATAAAGCTTTGTCAATTCAAAAATATATTTTCATCAGCATCTATCGAAACAAAAGAGTTAGTAAGAATATCAGCAAGTGAATTTATAAATAAAAAAAATGAGACAAAAAGTTTAAGTGTTAGTTGTTTAGATAACTTGTTTATGGAACTTGAAAAAGTATTGTCAGATGCTCAGAACGCTGCACAAGATATGCAATATGTAAATGCAAACGACTATCCTTTAAGGGTTTGTTTGTTAGCAAAAAGTTTAGCATTTCTTGTCGGATTTGAAAATCCACTACCAAAAAATATAAGCACCGATAATGGTTTTGGATTGTTTTTAAAAAAAATTTTTGAAACGGTTGGTGAATATCACGATTTTGAAAAGCCAAACGTTGTTAACTCTTGGCAAAGTTTCAATAAAAAATGGCTATTCTGATTTGTAAACCGTTTGTGGTAAAAAATATCTCTCTGTGTGTAATAATGCAGGTTAATGAGATTTGTTGGCGAAAATTTTGTATTATTTTACATAAAAACTCAAAATGAGTATAATTCAAACGAAACGTTCTTTAAAACTAAATATATGAGAATATTGTCGTTATTTGGTTTATGCATAATTCCTCCCTAAACTTGGACAGCGTTTTGGCGCTGTCCTTTTTTTTGAAAAATTTAATGTGGCTCCCCGGGACGGATTCGAACCGCCGGCCAATTGATTAACAGTCAACTGCTCTACCGCTGAGCTACCGGGGAATAATACCAACTTAATACTAGGTTAACTTATCTCGTTAATATAACCGAAAACCAAATTGTGAAATTGAATAACGATTATCGAGTAGGAACCATTGGATATTATTTCTTTCTGATGAATTTGATAATGCCGACAATTAAGAATGTCAAACAGTTTCAAAATCAAAATTATTTGAAAGACAAAGGAATTTTTTGCTTATTTAATGATTATAATTTTTCTGAGATGGATAAATTATCAAATCGTTTATCTTTCTGTTTAGGGAAATTGTACTATTCGCCAGTTGCGTTTAAAAAGGTAGTAATTGGGTCGCTGTAAACTGAGGAAATTTAGTCGCCTTCAGATAAACCAACTTTATTGGATTTTTTATACGTATCATTTATTATCATACCTTTCGTTATTTCATCTTTGAAATTGACTTTTGTCAATCCCGCCCAAATGTTACACCCCAAATGTTCAAGGAAATTAGATTGTTGTATTTATGGAAATACAAATCGTATTATGAAAGATTTAGGAATAAATTATATAGCAAGGTTTTTATAAATCTTTTGCAGTTGGATATTCAAAAAGGTGTTCACGATAGAGAAACTTGATTTGTTTATTACAGAAATACCCGTGGCGTGTTTTTTTAAATTAGTTAATTGAGAATTTTTAATCTATAAGATTTTTTCTTCTTTTTTTTTATAAACTGTGAAAAACTATACTCAGGCAAATTAGGAGTAACAAATGACCCTTTTGATAAAAGGAATAAATATTAATGAATATGAGTTGAAAGAGGGTGTTAAACAAAAATTATTACTCAACAGGCACGAAACGGGTGACTCTAGACTAGAAATAAAAAAAATTATTATAGAACCAAGCCAGAAACTTGAGTTAAAACTAGAGGAGGATAGTTTAAGTTGGTTGCATGCTTTATCAAATGGTATTGTGGTCGAATCTACTTACTTTGATACTGAAACAATAAAAGTGATTAAAGGTGGAATTAATTTGGTAATAAATAATTCGGGTGCAGAAGTAGCAGAACTTTTGATTTGCACGGTTCCAAGAGTGAATAGATTTATGCAAGACGGAGAACAAATACCGTTTGACACACACACAGTAGATTGGTCTGTGGAACCGGTTCTACTATCAGAATTTGACTCGCGCAAAAGAATATACTTAGCAAGTCCAGGATTATGGAAGGGTATCTCCTGCGTAAAAGGAGAGATGATTATATATCCAGAAGGTGGTACTGCGCCGTTTCATCATCACGAAAATGCCGAGCATTTTCAATATATTTTACAAGGAAGTGGCACGGCTTTTTTTAATAATACTGAGCATACAGTTGAACAAGGGGATATATTATATTTTTTTGAAAATGAAATTCACGCTTTCGAAAATAAAAAGTCAGAGAACTTTGTTTTTGTCGAATTCTTTATTCCTGGGAACTATAAAACTATTTGGTCAGAAAATGCTAATGTATGTACATGGATCCCGACTGGTAAAGATGTAAAAGGCAGAAAAGCAAGCAGACATATTGAAAAACATGTCGCAGGAGAGAGTTCAAATATATAAAATCATAAGCAATGAAAAGTTTTGAGATAGTTTTTGTTATATTTTTTGAGAATAATTTTAGCAGCTTTTTGGAAAGAAGCTTCATCGGCAATATCAATGTTGACCATGCATTCCACCTTTCTTAATTTGCGCATTGATGAACTTTTATAAGCAGGGTCATAATGAGAGTGAATTAATTCATTTGCTAGATCATGCCACTTTTTATTTTCTGCCAATTTGCGCCATACATTAGTTTTATTTTCTCCGTGACGATAAAACATAGCATCAAAAAGTCTGAATAAAGCCTCGGTATGTGTTTGTAAATATTCATATTCCTTAACCAAAAATTGAGCACGCTTTTCTAAAGGCATATATATTTCAATTAAAGGCGCTGTCTTCATCAAATTGAAAAGATGTTTTGGAATTTGAATTTCTCCAATTTTAGAACTTTCAGCTTCCACAAATACGGGTTCATCTCGATCGAGTTTTTTGATTGAATGTAGCAGCAAACTTTCAAAATATTTCTGGTTTGGTTGTCTTTCTCCGGGCTTTAACCCTAGCAGTGACCCCCGATGATTAGCCAATGCTTCTAAGTCTAAAATTTGTCCACCATTTTGCTGTATTTTTTTCAGAAGGCGCGTCTTTCCCGTTCCAGTTGGTCCGCTGATTAAAATGAGTTTTATTAAAGGTGTTTTAGTCTCTAAATCAATAAGAACTCTCTTCCTGTAGGCTTTATAGCCACCATCGAGCAAGTATGTTTGCCACCCTATATCAGAGCAAATTTGAGCAAATGAATTTGAACGTTGACCACCACGCCAGCAGTAAATTATAGGCCTGAATTTTGGTGATTTTTCCTGAAGATAAGTTAAAATATGGTTTGAGATATTTCGAGCTACGATAGCTCCTCCATATCGTCTGGCATGAAATGCACTCACCTGTTTATAGATAGTCCCGATTTCTGCCCTCTCATCATCAAACAGGACGGGCATATTAATTGCTCCAGGAATGTGGTCAATTCCAAACTCAGCAGGTGAGCGCACATCAATTATCATATCTGCTTTTATGTCAGTCCAGTTCTGGATTATATTTATCGGCGCACCCATAGTATCCTACAATAACTAATTAATGAATATCCCTGTTTCATGAAATTTTATGTTTCCTATGATATTGGATAAAGGAGCTATATCACGTTTTAAAATGTTGCATATTTTCTTAGCCCCCGTGGTAGGAACAATAGCTAAAACTCCACCAGATGTTTGGGGATCAAACAAGATATCACTGAGCGGTATTTGTTGGTATTTGAATCTATTCAAATGTCGAACGGCCTTTTTATTTGAGCTATTGAGAGTTGCTCTTACGGAGGTCTCTTCTAAAATTCGGACTACACCAGGTATAAGCGGGATTTCATCAAAATTGAGCTCCGCGGCTATCTTAGTTTCAAATTGATTTTCCAGAACTTTGGTAAGATTTTCAATATGTCGAGCGAGGCCAAAACCTGTAACATCTGTCATTGCGACAGCACCGTTTTTCCATAAAAAATCTGCAGCTTTTAGATTGGATTGTAGCATAATTTCAATACAATCTTGGTAATTTTTCTCACTGGCCAGATTTCTCATATTCGCTGCTAAGATCAGACCAATCCCGAGTGGTTTTGTCAAAATTATGGAAAAAGCATTTGGTTTTTTTTTATGTAATCTATCATCACCTCTTTGGTTGAAGTTAGATCTTGCAATGCCAGTTAAGGCAAATCCTAAACTATTTTCTGTTGATTGTGATGTGTGTCCACCAATCATTTTAATTTTCGCTTTGCTAAATTCGAGCATTGCACCAGCAAGCATATTTATTAGGTCAGATTTCTGTATATTTTTTTTAGCCCGCTCAATATTTACAATACTCAAGGCAGTGAGTGGAATAGCATTGCTTACAACCAAATCGCTTAATGCATGCAATGCAGAAACCCTTCCAAAAATGAAGGGATCGCTTATCATCTGAGAGATGGTGTCGACAGTTTGTATAAGTGCATGACCATTTTCCATTGGCGATTTAATAAAAAATTCGTTGGCATCAGAGAATGTATTTACTATTGGAAGATAAGTCCTGTCACCTCCAAGGTTTGCAGCTACTTCAATCGCTTCTGGTAACACAGAATCCAATGTTCGTGCTTCTGTTTTTGATCCGCAACCAGTGCAAAAGACTTTCTCTAAAAGGGGGTCATTTTCTGCAACTAACTCGTTTTTGGAGAGAAAAATGGAGCGGTGATTACCTTCATCCATTTTTGGTAATTTTGTGAATTTAGATATGAATCTCCGGTCAATCCATTTCTTAATAGGCCAGAGCCATTTAGAAGACACAAAAAATTTACCCCAAATGGCCATGACAGTATTGTTATCTACCATAATTAACGAAAGGTGATAGGATTGCTGTGAGACGGCCTTTAGGGGTGACTTATCTAACGTAAGACGCAAATTTTTAGCAAGAACCGGACCTGCTCGAACAGCAAAAACACCAGAGCGTGGTCGAGGTTGATGCCTCATTTTTGCTATATCTCCAGTGGCAAAAACTCTTTCATCTGAGACTGACCGAAAAGTATTATTTACTTCGATATAACCATCGTGTGTGAGGCAGATTGAAGATGAATTTAACCAATTTGATGGTTGCGCACCAGTAACAATAAGCGAACAATCAGTCGGTACTTTTATTCCTGACGCAAGTGTAATCATTTTTTCTGATACTTTAATTACAGGATATCCAAATCGGACCTTTATATCAGCAGCGGTGCATTTTTTTAATAAAGATAAATGACATAAAAAAGGGAGTTCTGGAAAAAATCTTTCTGCACTTCCTATTATGGTGATTTTTGGTATGATTTTATTTTTATAAAATTTTTTTCTAAAAGCGAATGCTAATTCAATACCAGCTGCACCAGAACCTATAATAACAATTGATTGTTCAGATGAGGTAATTGTCTTTTCCACTATGGCTATTTTTTTCAAAAAATGAGAAATAGGTTTTACTGCAATTGCGTGCTTTTCTGCACCATCAATTTTTCCAAAATCGGACGTTATACCCGTATTAATAGATATTAGATCATAATTTATATTTGGTCTATTTTCGCAATATATTACCCGCTCTTTTGTATCGACAGACATTATTTTTGTCTGAATAAAACGTGCACCTGAGTAATTACATAAATGAAGTAAATTTATATGTATCTCTTGAAAATCATATTCGCCAGCAATAAAGCCTGGAAGCATACCAGAGTAGGGTGCGCTTAGCACATCACTAATTAGGCTGATACGCAAACCGTCGATTGGACGCATGGCAAATGATTTTAAAACCTGTATATTTGCATGTCCGCCTCCAACCAACACAAGCTCGGATTGTATCGGATTTGAATTTGGTTTCATTTCATCTAACACCTACTCCGTTAAACTTTATAGTTACCCAGCTGTCTGGAACAACATCAGCAATGATAACTGCTAAGAAAATTAGAAAACATCCAAATAATGCAGATATGCCTAATATTTGTGACAAAATGAGCCACCCTGCGATTGCGCCGAAAACTGATTCTAGTGATAGAATGAAAGCAGATGCAGTGGGATCAGAATAGCGTTGACCCACAATTTGAAATGAAAAACCCAAAGTGACTGAAAAAAAACCTGCGATAATGAGTTCCGGAATTGCTGGAAAAAAATTAATAATTATTGGTTTTTCTAAGGTAAATGCGAAACATGACGATAAAAAAAAGCATATAAAACTTTGAACAAAGGAGAGCTGAAAAGGCATGTTAATATTTTTGGTCATATTTGCTATCAATATAATGTGTCCAGCCCAGAAAAAAACACTTATTATGATAAGCAGGTCACCTATTTGAGTGAGGACCGTTCCTGAACCTGATAGCAGCCAGGAACCTATTAGAGAAATGGCCAATGCCAGCCAAATTTTACTCTTGATGGGATGGCGATATAATAGCCAACTTAACAATGGAACAGCAGGGACATATAAAGCAGTTAGAAAAGCAGCATTGGCAATATTTGTATATTGCAGCGCGATTTGTTGAAGAGAAATTCCACAAAACATAAAGCAGCCCAGGGCTGAAGTTTTCAGAAAAAAAATCCTATCAGTTCGCAACAGAGGAATAATACTACGTTTTTTTAGCTCAAAATAAGCTATTGGCACTATACCTATCGAACCTATAAGATACCGGGCAGCTGTAAAACTCATCGGTCCAAGTGTTTCCATACCCGTTTTCTGTGCGACAAAGGTGAATCCCCATAGTATGGTAACTAAAATAAGCAGCAAGTGAGCTTGGTTCCGTGTCATAGCGTAATTCCATTCCTATTTTAGAAAATAAGCAAACTGAAATTTTACAGTGTATAAGGTTGTTTCTCGAAGGTAAATTGTCCTCAAACATTTTAAAATTTAAGCAAGAATTAATAACGAAAGTTTATGCTAACAAATCATTTATTTGAAGCGAAGTATAAATTAAAATATTGTATATATTTTATAATTTTAAGATGGAAATATTGTTATGTTTAATAAGTAATTAAATCGTCATTTAATGACCAACAATATTTTTAAAAGGTCGATCAAAAAATAAACAAAAATTTTTTTAATATCAACTAAATTTAAGTTTAACTTATTTTGATTTTTGATAAAATTTTAAAGCTCTCAGATTTTTTATAACACTATTTTATAAAACAATGTGTCTATAGAGTAAACCAATATGTGGAGGCCCGGACCGGAATTGAACCGATGTCCACGGTTTTGCAAACCGCTGCATAACCACTCTGCCACCGGGCCTGATAAAAAAGCAAATGAGTTTCATTCTGCTACTCCAAGGTAATCTTGCTGTCAATAAAGTTTAGCTTATCTACATTATAAAAAATCCAAAATTAAACATTGAAGAGGCTTTCACATTTGAGTTTTTATGTTTAAAAGATAATTTATTTCCGATGCAGTATGACCAATTTATTGTCGTTATAAAATTTGATGTATAAACTATATAGGGTTTTTAAATGAAAAAAGCTGTTATTTGTGGTGGTTCAATTGGGGGTTTATTTGCAGCCGCCGCTCTGCGTAAATCTGGTTGGCAAGTAGATGTATATGAGCGCACTGAGATAGAATTATCCGGCAGAGGCGCAGGTATCGTAACACATGATGTTCTTATAAATGCACTCAAAGCGCTTGATATCACAACAGATAATCTTGGTGTTTTTGTCAAAGATAGAACCGCATATGATAAAAATGGGAATGAGCTAATGAGATTACCATTTCCTCAGGTTGTGACATCATGGGATAGAATACATAGTCTTCTACGTGCCTCTCACCCAGATCAACATCATCATTTAGGGCGTGCTGCAATTGGTTATCGTCAGGGACATAATAAGGCAGTCGCAATACTTGATGATAAAACAGAAATAGAGGCTGACCTTGTCATTGGAGCGGACGGTTTTGGTTCTAATATTCGTGCTCAAATGTTGCCCGAAATAAAGTCACTTTCGTCAGGATATGTCGTGTGGAGAGCACTAGCCAATGAGGCTGACTTATCAAGAGAAGTGCAAAATGATGTATTTAAAACGTTTGGTTTTTTTGTGCCCACAGGTAGTCAGATTATAGGTTATCCAATAGCAGGTTTTGGAAATGATTTAAGAGAAGGTCATAGGAGATATAATTTCGTCTGGTACATTGGAGTTGAACAAGATGAATTAAAAGATATGTTAACTGATGAAAAAGGCAATTACCATTCAGTTTCAATACCGCCTCCGCTAGTCCGGGATGATGTGATGAGCAGATTCACTGACACTGCGCATAAAACTTTACCAGCAAATTTTGCCGAAATTTTAGAAAAATCAGAGATGCCTTTTTTTGCTCCTATATACGACCACCACTCACCAATTATGGGGAAAGGTAACGTTGGCTTAGTTGGGGATGCAGCTTGTGTTGCGCGTCCACATGTGGGGATGGGTGTCACAAAAGCCGCTTGCGATGCTTTGAGTCTTGCGGATTCTCTTAAAAAATTCTCAATAATTTCGGATGCTCTCGCTGCCTATTCTGAGGAGAGGGTGGCGGCATCTGCGCGAGCACACTATAGAGCACGAGATTTAGGAGCAACGATCTTTGTGGACCCAGAAGGTGGAAATGAAGATGGAAGTAGAAATCCTAACTTACACGAAATTGTAAGCACTACAGCAACAATAGTAAATTAATTTTCTATTTTAAATCAGTCTTTTGCGCGCAGCTCTTCATAGCTAGTAGTAACAAATTTGGTGTATCCTGGGCGCAACAGTAATTTTTCATACCAACGCGCGAGAGCAGGGGTTCCCGCTAAATCAGGAGCTACATCCCGCATTCGATACATCAAAGTTCCAAGTGCGATATCTGCAATTGTAAAATTATCCAGTAAATAATCCCTATTTTCTAGTCGTTGACTAACAATTGCCGAGGCAGAAACTAATGATTTATATTGTTTTTTTTCGTTTTCTTTTGACCGTTCCTGTGATGATGTGCGAACCAATTCCCAAAAAAGTCCAATAACGGCTGGTTGAAAGGCACTACTATTAAAATCTATCCAGCAGCTTATTTCTGCATCTTTACTGATATTATTAATCCCGATCGATGTTTCAGGAAATTTATTGGCTAAATATCTTAATATAGAATGGCTTTCCCAAAGCGCCAGTCCACCATCTTCTAATACTGGCACTAGTTTTGTGGGCGTTTTAGACGCGTATTCCTCTCTATCCTTTCCGCCATAAATTCCCCCTACAATTTCATGTTCATATGGTTCTCCTATCTCCTCTAATGCCCAAAGTATTTTTTGAACATTAGAAGATGATTTACGCCCCCAAAGACGAAGCATTATTTAATAGCCTGGGGATTGATTGGTGAACCCGCAGCGCCTGGGATGTGTAATGGTGGGGCGTTAAAGAAAAATTCATATACCTTATCTTCGTCACAATCTTCTGCAAGCTCTTTTAGATAGAATATTTCACCCATGGAAATTCCTATAGCTGGTATTACAACCCAGTGCCAAGGCTGATTAGCCTCATCTGTTTCATTAGGTCTAACTTCACATCCCCAAGTGTCGGCGCATATGGCGGCAATGTCATGATTTTTAATCCAATGCGCCGTTTCAAAAGCAAGCCCAGGTGCATCCCCGCCTGCATATCCAGTCCAATCTTTCTTAGCGAGACATCGTTCTTGATGACCTGTTCTTACAATTACAAAATCTCCTTTTTTTATTTTAACATTTTGCGAGGCAGCACAATCGTCGAGATCTTTATTAGTTATGGGATAACCATCATCGAGACTAGAAACTCCCTTGAAGCGAGCAATATCCAAAAGTACGCCTCTTCCAGCCATTTTATCTCTAACATGTTCAATACCTAGATTGCTGGACCCATGAATAGTCACATCCGTAGCAGGATAACCATTATACATTTTATCATCTAAAAAAATATGACACAAAGCATCCCATTGAGTTGAGCCCTGACAAGGTAAATTTATTGCATCATCTGCATACCGGAGAAATGTCTTTCCGTCAGAGTCTTGTACCCCCGCAACCGCATCTGTGCCTGTTGCAAGCATCTGGTGTATCATATTCCATCTTCCACCAAAAAGACCGGACTGAATTTTTTCTTTTAAATCGAGACCTAAAGCAAAAACCTTGCCTTTTTTTATTAGCTTTGCAGCGTCAACAATATCCTCAGGAGTGATATTGTTGAGTGTACCAAATTGGTCGTTTTCGCCCCAACGTCCCCAGTTTGACAGTTCTTTAGCTGTATCGTAAATATGTTGTCTGGTAAATTTTGCCATTTAGTTACTCCTTTTTTTAAAATTTTTACTACAATTTCAAATTAACGTTTCAATTTAGACTGCATATGTGCCACGAGCTGGATAACTATTCTCAACTGCAAATTGTGCTTTTGGCATTAGTGTTTCTAGGTTTGGCCTTGCCCATGGCATATTCGAAATGTCGATTAAATATAATCGACCATCTGGTCTAATCCACATCAATCCAGGCTCACAGAAAACGTCATTTTCTGCTTCCTTTATGGAAGATGAAATGTAAAGCCCCCAATTTTTAGCTGTTTTAATATCTAACCCATAGGCTATGGCAACTTTATCAAGACCCCAATCCACTTTGGTTTGTTCCGCGCGGTGTTGTTGATCCATAGAGACAACAACAACTGAAAACCCTAATTCTGAAATTTTATCCATCATTTTATTCAATATGCCCAGGTAATTCTTACATACTGGACAATGTAATCCACGGTAAAAAATAACCATTGTGAAATTTTTTGGTGTTTGCTCTGATAAAATCCATGTGCCACCCCCTACCTTAGGGAGTGATAATTCTGGTGCTTGTGAACCTGGCATTAAAGCTTGTGTCATTTAGTGTGTTCCTTGTTCATTCAAAAATTATCAAAAATGAAATGCTATCATATGATAAGAATGTCTAAAGTGGGTTTACAATCCAATTCTCGGTTATTTTAACCCCGCTACCACGTAACACCTTTGCTATTGGACAAAACTTTGCTAAATCCTTTTTTAGTGCAGTCATTTGCTCCTCTGTCGCATCTGTATCAATTTCTATATCCATTAAAACAGAGGAAAATGGTACATCTATTTCTTCTTCTAACATTGTACCACGCCTGTCGAATTTTGCGCTAAGTTGAATATCCATTTCACCCAATTCGATACCCATTTTATGAGCAATTCTTTTGCTTATAACGTTGGTGCAGCCAATCAGTGAAGCCATTAATGTTTCAGTTGGAGTTAATCCCTGATTCGTTCCGCCTCTCGCTTCAGGCTCGTCAATAATAGAGCTTACATCGCGGATATTAATTTTAGTTCTCGCATGCGTTTCACCTGTTGCTGACATTGACATAGTCACTTCTGTTTTTGGTGTCATATTTGTCATAATTAATCCTATTTAAGGGTTGTTTATTTTAGAGAAATAGATAATCGTAAATAATTGTTATGGTCATCCGCGTAGAATGCAAGATCAAAAAAACGTATATTTGTTAAAATAGGATCAAAAAAATGAAAGCGCCTGATTTCAGTTATGAAAAGCCAACCACCATTTCAGATGTTTTAGCTTTGTTAGCAAATAATGAATTAGAGTGTCAGTTACTGGCAGGTGGCCAGAGCCTTATGCCTATGATGAATTTTAGGATGGCAAATCCCGGCACACTGGTTGATATTTCAAATGTCTCAGAACTCTCTGGCATATATGAGCGTAAAGAGACTATAGAAATCGGGGCTATGGTGCGATACCGCGAATTAGAGTTGAGTAAAATTATAAAAACCCATTGCCCACTTATATCAATGGTATTGCCATACGTTGCCCACGCGGCTATCAGAAATCGTGGAACTATTGGCGGCTCTATTGGCCTTTCAGACCCCGCAGCTGAACTGCCGGCGGTACTTTTGGTATTAGACGGCAAGATTGAAATAACTTCGGAAAAGGGAATTAGGTTAGAACCAGCAAACACTTTTTTTAAGGGAGTTTATGAAACTTCATGCGAACCAGACGAGCTAATTACGAAAATAATCCTGCCCAAAAAGCAACCAAAACAAAAATTTGGCTTTCATGAAATTGCCAGGAGGCATGGTGATTATGCCATGGCAGGTGTGTGTATTTTACAAGACGTTGATTTAAATGTAAGGGTCGCTTTTTTTGGGGTCGCCGATAGAGCTGTTAGGTCAATTGCCGTTGAAAATTTACTTTCCGGCAACTCTTATCTTTCAGGAGAATTAATTAAAAATGCCCAAAATGTATTAAATGACATAGAATTTGAAGGGGACATGAATGCAGGTCCGGAGGCAAAACAACATATTGCTAAAGTTGTTTTGGAGCGTGCATTAAAGGAGATGAAAAATGACTAAAACAGCGCAGATTAATTTGGTTGTGAATGGAGAGAAATATTTTGAAAATGTACCTGTTCGCATGAATTTAGCAGATTTTCTTAGAAATAAGTTAGGGCTTACAGGAACGCATGTTGGCTGCGAACATGGTGTTTGTGGAGCCTGCACGATATTTCTTGATGGTGTTACCGCACGAAGTTGTCTTACACTTGCAGTGCAGGCTGATGAAACGGAAGTAACAACTATAGAGGGTTATGAAACAGATAAAAATGCCTCAGACTTAATTAAAAATTTTCACAAACGAAATGCGTTACAATGCGGATATTGTACGCCCGGAATGCTTGCTTCTTCAATTGAATATATTGAGCAAGGAAATCCTCCTGACCGTAAAAAAGTCAAAGAGCATATATCTGGAAACTATTGTAGATGCACTGGTTATCAAGCTATCGTGGATGCAATTTGCACAACAATTGAAGAGAGACAAAGCAGATGACTGGTCCTGCAACTGTTTTTGACAAACCCACTGATTATATAGGAAAATCAATTCCTCGTTCAGATGCCTCACGACTATTAAGAGGACAGGGTAGATACGTTGATGATATGCAATTGCCTCGGATGGTGCATGCTGTCTTCCTTAGGTCTCCATATGCACATGCCAAAATAAACTCGATTGATATATCTCAGGCTATCGATTTACAGGGCGTTGTGGCTAT
Organism: uncultured SAR116 cluster alpha proteobacterium; assembly: GCA_902632595.1. GTDB lineage: Bacteria > Pseudomonadota > Alphaproteobacteria > Puniceispirillales > Puniceispirillaceae > UBA5951. Next base: position 6,559 of record CACPDC010000006.1, on the reverse strand, counting down.
TTTTACCGGTAAGGATATCGCTCAGCACGTTGAACCCTATGTTGGCGTTTTAAGTCATCTACCCGGATTGAGGTCTCCAGCTCAATATCCTTTAGCTGTTGACGTTGCTCGCTGGCAGGGTGAGCCTGTTGCTGTTGTTATTTGTGCATCAAGAGCATTAGGAGAAGATGCCCTTGAATATATAAAAGTTGACTATGAGCAAATTCCTGCAGTCACGGATACATTAGATGCCATGTCGTCGGAAGCGCCTCTTATTCACAAGGAGTATGATAGCAACCTTGCATGGAAACGTGAGGTTGAGTTTGGTAATCTTGAGGAAGCACTTGCTCAAGACGATGTAGTTGTTGTTGAGAAGCAAATAAAATTTGGTCGCCATACAGGGGTGACCTTGGAAACAAGGGCAACAGTTTGCGATTATATTCCAGGCGATGAGCAGCTTATCATGTATTATGCAGGGCAGGCGCCACATATGCTTCAATTTATATTAGCTAAACATCTTGATATGCTTGAAGAAAATGTACGCGTGGTAGCCCATGACGTTGGGGGATCATTTGGAATAAAAGTACATACCTATGGAGATGAAATAGCTACAGCTATTATTGCTAAATTATTGAAAAGGCCTGTAAAGTTTACTGCAGATAGATTAGAGAGTTTTGTTACAGATATTCACGCCCGAGACCACGTTGTAGATGCAAAAATTGGGGTAAAAAAAGATGGCACTATAGTTGGAATGGGATTTAACGATTTTACAGGTATCGGACCTTTCTCGATGTATCCGCGAACATCTGCTATTGAATGTAATCAAATATTAAATCTTACCGGTGCCCCTTATCAATTCGAGCATTATCATGCCGTAGGAAATGTTGTTTTCCAGAATAAAACTTTGATGTGCCAGTATCGTGCGGTAGGTCACCCAATTGCAATGGCGATCTCAGATTGTATGATTGAAGAAGCTGCACGCGTAATAGGAATGGACCCCGTCAAGATTCGGAAGAAGAACTTAATTCCAGACGATGCGTATCCCACAAAATCAGTGACTGGGATGCGCTTTGATGATTTATCCCATCATGCTTGTTTAGATAAATTGCTAGAAATTATGGATTATGAAGGGTTGCTCGTGGATCAGCAAAAAGAGAGAGGCAACGGAATTTATAGAGGTATTGGATTTGTTTCACTGGTTGAAGTTACTAATCCATCACCAATGTTTTACGGTGTTGGCGGTGCACCAATAGCTTCGCAGGATGGTGCTACCGTTCGGCTTGATGCAGCAGGCGCACTTCACGTTTCCTCATCAGTTACTGAGCAGGGTCAGGGCACAAATGCGATTTTGCAACAAATTGCAGCTGATGTTTTTGGGGTTGCTATAGAACGTGTTAAAGTCACAACAGGGGATACGGCAACTGTACCTTATGGGGGGGGGACGTGGGCCTCGAGAGGTGCTGGTATCGGGGGTGAGGCTATGTTACTAGCTTCTCATGCTCTGAAAGAGCAGGTGCTAGAAACAGCTGCTGTCATTCTTCAGGCAAAACCAGAAAATCTTGATATCTCTTCGGGTGAGGTGATAAGCAAAGAAAGTGGCGAGCAAAAAATTTCTTTGGGTGATTTAGCAAAAATTGTTTACTATAGAGGAAATGAGTTGCCAAATGACCTTCGACCGGAATTAATAGCTACCCGCCACTATCGTGTAACCGATTTCCCATTCGTTTTCACAAACGGCGCGATGGCTGCACACGTAGAGGTTGACACAAATACTGGTTTTATAAAAATTCTTCATTTCTGGGCGGTAGAAGATTGCGGTAGAGTGATTAATCCACAGCTTGTTGATGACCAAATTCGTGGCGGTGTGGTTCAAGGTATTGGGGGTGCATTATATGAAGAATGTATTTATGATACAGATGGTCAAATGCAAAATGCTAGTATGGCAGATTATCTAGTCCCAATGGCAAGTGAAATGCCAGAAATCACAGTGGCACACGTTGAAACTTATACCAAAACATCCGTCTTAGGAGCCAAAGGAGCAGGTGAAGCTGGTACAGGTGGCGCACCAGCTGCAATAATGAATGCTGTAAACAATGCTTTAGAACCTCTTAATTGTGGGTTGTGGCAGATGCCTATGACGCCTGAAAGAGTGTTAAAAGCCCTAGGTAAAATTAAATAATAGGACGATTATTTAAATTATAATCTGCATACTCAGAACCAATATCTGGAACATAAACTATGGTTTTAATTCATGTATCGGTTCGGTTGTAGCTCTTGCCATGCTATCGATGAGATCTCTTCTTTCAATAATTTAAGAAAAAAAGTTGCCTGTGGGGTGAGTGACCTTCCTATTGGCTCAATAATTACGAAATCAGAGTATATGTTTGGTTCACATATAGGGTTAATATGCCGCAAATTAGATTGAGTGTCGGGCACGCATATTAAATATGGAAGGATAGTCACCCAGTCGGTTGAACCTACCAATTCTAAAGTTCCGATCATTGAATCCATCTCCATAATGTTAGATATTTCAATGGAATGAGCTGTGAAATAATCTTCCAATTTTATGCGTCGGATATTTGCCTTTGAAGGCAAAACCATTTTTAATGGTTTCATTGTTTTTAGAGAAATTTCTTCGCCTTGTTTCAAGCCGAATGATGGTGACGAAACTAACACCTCTCGATCCCTCACCAAATTTGAATATCTTATTCCTTGGGTTCCAGTCATAACGGGGACGAGTGCAAAATCTAGTTCACCAGCTTTTACCATATCTGTAAGACTACCACTGTAAGACTCAACAACGCTTATCTCTATATTGGGATGTGTTGTTGAAATTAACTTTAAGACTGGCGCCAATGCAGCTCTGGTAAAAGTAGGCATCAAACCGGCATTAACTCTACCAGATAGCCCTTTTCCGGCATTGATAGCTTCTTGTTCTGCGGTTTTTAATGTGCGAATAGCTTCAACAGATTTTTTATAAAAGCCGTGGCATATAGTAGTCGGGATGACCCCATTGGAATTTCGAGTAAAGAGAAGAATTCCAAGTTCTTTCTCTATTGCACTTATATGTTGTGATATCCCTGATTGAGTTGCATTCTCTCTGTCTGATGCAGCAGTGAAAGAACCTTCTTCATACACTGCGATTAAAGAATTAAGTTGACGAAGTGATGCCATAACACACGACCTTTTAAAAAAATAAAAATTACGATAATTGGTATTAAAAAAAATAATACCATATGTAAAATATTATTATTTTATTATATTTTCAATAAATACTATATAATATTGGTGATTTGATTTTTTTTGAAAATATAACACAAAGTTTACAAAATAAGTCTTAGTTAGAATTTTGAGGAATAAAAAAATGGAAATTGGTTTTTTCACGATGCCCATACACCCGGTAGACAAAGATTGGCGTGTTAGTTTGAAAGAAGATAGAGAGGCTTTTTTGCTTGCAGATGAGCTTGGTTTTTCAGAGGCCTATGTAGGTGAGCACGTTACAGATGCTGCAGAAAATATAACCTCATGCGCTATGTTTGTTGCTTCGCTTGCAGCAGCAACTAAACAGATACGTTTAGGCACAGGTACGGTTAACTTACCTAATTCTCATCCTGCCCATGTTGCTGGCCAAGTGGCAATGTTAGACCATATGTTAGATGGGCGTTTTAATTTTGGTATATCCCCTGGGGGGTTGGCTTCTGATGCGGAAGTTTTTGGCACTTTAGATAGCAATAGAAATGAAATGTTTTTGGAAGGAATAGATACCGTTCTAAAAATATGGGAATCAGAGGCACCTTACAATATTGAAGGTAAATATTGGAAAGTAACTACAGAAAGAACATCTTTGACAGATATTGGTCAGGGTATAATGGCTAAACCATTGCAAAAGCCGCACCCACCTATAGTTGTAACTGCAGTTGCGCCTTTCTCTAAGGGTGTGACAGAGGCAGCAGCAAGAGGTTGGGAGCCAATTAGTGCTAATTTTCTTATGCCACAATGGGTAAAATCACATTGGCCCAAATATGTTGAGGGTTGCGAACGGGTTGGAAGGCCTGCTGACCCGGCTAATTGGCGCGTTGCAAAATCCGTTTTTGTTGCTGATGACTTGGCAACGGCTAAAGAATATGCATTAGGACCTGATAGTCCTTACGTGTTTTATTATAACCAATTGCTTACTAAAATGCGGAAACACAACCGGGTCGAACTTTTCAAGACCTACCGCGAACAGCCAGATGACGAGGTTACGTTGGAAGATGTTTGCAATAAACTTATAATATGGGGAACACCTGATAAAGTTACCGATGAAATCTTAGCTTTTCAGAATGAAGTGGGTGAATTTGGCACTCTTCTCTATGCTGGTAAAGATTGGGCATCTCCTGAATTAGCAAGGCGCTCTATGGTTCTCGCTGCAGAAAAAGTAATGCCTGCTGTTACATCCGCAACTTCAGAAATGACAAATAACAAGACAGCCGCGGAATAAAAATTTTTCTATGAAACGTTTGTCGATTTTAAAGACCCTTTTTAAGGGTCTTTATTTTAATTTGATAAAGAAACAATCTTAGATTATTATTTCAGGTCACTAAACACTATTTATTTGATACATACGGTCATAACCCTAATTGAATTGTTCCTGCGATAGATTTATAAGATTCCGTATACAGTATTTAAGCAGCTAGATAAGAGTTGACAAATGAACGACCAGTCCTTTAATCGTGCCAGAAAAATCATGCTGGAATGCCAGATAAGGCCTAATAAGGTCATTGATGAAAGGGTTTTATCTGCTTTTTCTGAGATACCCCGTGAGCTGTTCGTTCAAAAATCTATGCGGGATATTGCATATATTGACGAGGATTTACCTCTTAGTAATGGCAGATATTTAATGGAACCAATGATTTTAGCAAGACTTATTCAATCACTAGAATTAAGCGTTTCTGACAATGTGATGATTATTGGAGTTGGTACTGGGTATAGCGCGGCAATCATTTCACAAATCGTAGCATCCGTAATAGGAATAGAGTCCAGAGCAAATTTGATACAAAAGGCTGAAAGTAATTTGACATCTCTCGATATCACAAACGCAGTCTTGTTCAAAGAAAGACTGCAAGATGGTTATAGCAAAGAGGCACCATATAATGCTATTTTAATTGACGGTGGAGTTAGTTTTATTCCAGACAATATACTAAATCAACTTGCGAATGATGGAAGACTTGTGTCAATTTATAGGTCTAAAGCCGAAACTGCTGGCGAAGCTAGTTTATGGATGCGTGCTGCCAGAAAATTCTCCAGAACTTGTTTATTTAATGCACAGGTGCCAACACTTGAAGAATTTAAGTTAAAACAGGAATTTAGTTTCTAAATGTCGTTTAATGGAAAAGGCGTACATTTGATGCTGAAAGGAATATGAAGTGTTTTTAAAAAACCAAATTTTTTCTAAAAAATTAATTATTTTTTTGTTTTTTTTGTTAACTATCACACTTGGTCACTCTTATGTTGTAAAAGCCGATAGTTTTGAGGACGCACTTCGTAACGGGATCTCTAGTTCCAATTTGTTGGCAGTTTCAAGGCAGGATTTTATATCCGCTCGCCAGGAACTCATGATTGCGACTGGTGATACTGATTTAAATAGTAAATTAACTATCTCTCAAAACCAATCATATTTTGAAAGGCCCAATCTATTAGATGATACCTATAGTGAAGGAAAGCTGGCGGGTGCCATTACTTTTACAAAACAGTTATACAATTCCGGTGAAACAAGAGCTAAGCGTGAAGCGGCGAGTTTATCAATGGATATAGCTGAGTCAGGGTTTTACATAGCTGAACAGACAGTTCTCCTCTCTATTATCAAAACATATTTAAATTTAATACTTTCAAGAGAAGAGGTAGAGCTACATGAAAGTAATTTTGAACGGCTAATACAACAAAACGAAGCAGAAAAATCGAGGGTTCAAGCTGGTGTATCAACGGCTGGTAATTTAGCTCTGTCAACTTCAAAAATGTTGAGTGCACGGTCAGAATTAGTAGCCTCAAAAGCCACTTATGAAAATTCATTAGAACAATACAAGTCCCTAATTGGAGAGATTCCAGAGAAATTAGCTGAGCCTGTGCTCCCCGATTTGATACCTAAAAAGATACAAATCAGTGAAAATCAAGCGTACAGAAATCATCCGTCTTTGGATGTAGCGAGCGCCACTATAAACCTTGCTTCCTTACAACAAGAAATCCTAACTAAGTCTCTTGGACCTTCCGTTGATTTCAGTCTGTCGGCAATTAAGAGTAATACTGGGGGAGACTCATCTACTGATGGCAATGAAATTTCTGCCAATATTTCGATGTCAGTCCCGATATTGGCAACACCAGCAAGTGATGCCCAATCACAAAAATTAATTTCTAATCTGGTTGCTGCTCAAATTGACAGTGATGAGGCCAAGCGTTCGGTAGGTTTAGCTGCACGGGCGGCATTTAGAAACCATATTTCCGCTAAAATTCAGCTTAAAGCAACTGTGTCAGAAGTAGAGGCTTATGAGTTGTTTGTGGAAGCAACAAAAACAGAAGTTGAATTTGGTAATAAAACAATCCTTGA